>NZ_CP035088.1:6343554-6682832 GCF_004786035.1 Pseudomonas viciae | reverse complement strand
CGACATGAAACGTACTTTCCAACCAAGCACTATCAAACGCGCTCGTACCCACGGTTTCCGTGCTCGCATGGCTACCAAGAACGGTCGTGCCGTCCTGTCGCGTCGTCGCGCCAAAGGTCGTGCGCGTCTGGCAGTTTGATAATCCGGCACTGGAGGTGAGTCAGGACTTCAGTCGGGAAAAGCGTCTGCTTACCCCCCGGCATTTCAAGGCAGTCTTTGACTCCCCTACCGGCAAGGTTCCGGGGAAAAATCTCCTGCTCCTTGCGCGCAGCAACGATCTCGATCACCCCCGCCTCGGGCTGGTTATCGGGAAAAAGAGCGTCAAGCTCTCCGTTCAGCGCAATCGCCTCAAACGTCTGATGCGTGAATCGTTCCGCCTGAACCAGGATTCACTGGTCGGCTGGGACATCGTTATCGTCGCGCGCAAAGGTTTGGGTGATGTAGAAAACCCCGAATTGATTCAGCATTTCGGCAAGCTCTGGAAGCGTCTGGCCCGTAACAAGCCAGTACCAGCAGTCAACACCGAAACTGTAGGGGTAGACAGTCCCGATGCGTAAACTGGCACTCGTTCCGATCCAGTTTTATCGCTATGCCATTAGTCCCCTGATGGCCAGTCACTGTCGTTTCTACCCCAGTTGTTCCTGCTACGCGTATGAAGCCATAGAAAATCATGGCCTTCTGCGCGGTGGCTGGCTGACCTTTCGTCGTTTAGGTCGCTGTCATCCGTGGAATCCCGGCGGTTATGACCCGGTTCCGCCTATCCCTACCTCCCGTTCTTCTTCGATGGCCGAGTAATCATGGATATCAAACGCACGATCCTGATCGTCGCCCTGGCAATCGTGTCCTATGTCATGGTCCTTAAATGGAACCAGGACTATGGCCAGGCTGCCCTGCCGACTCAGAATGTTGCAGCCAGCAATACCGCACCGAGCTTGCCGGATGTCCCTACTGGCACCAACGCCGCCAGCAATGACGACATCCCACGTTCGGCAAGCGATACCAGCGCTCCTGCCGAAGCCCCTGTGGCCGCAAGCAAAGATCTCATCCAGATCAAGACGGACGTGCTCGAGCTGGCAGTCGATCCACAAGGTGGTGACGTTGCTCAACTGAAGCTGCCGTTGTATCCGCGTCGCCAGGACCATCCGGATGTTCCTTTCCAGCTGTTCGACAACGGTAACGAGCGGACCTATCTGGCCCAGAGTGGCCTGATTGGCACCAACGGCCCGGATGCGAGCCCCGCCGGTCGCCCGATTTACTCCGCCGAGAAGAAGATTTATCAACTGGCTGATGGTCAGGACCAATTGGTCGTGGACCTGAAGTTCAGTAAGGATGGCGTCAATTACATCAAGCGTTTCACCTTGAAACGTGGCCTGTATGACGTAACCGTCTCTTACCTGATCGACAACCAGAGCGCCCAGCCTTGGTCCGGCGCGATGTTCGCGCAACTCAAGCGTGACGCCAGCGACGATCCTTCCTCCAGCACTGCCACCGGCACCGCGACTTACCTGGGCGCTGCCCTGTGGACAAGTTCGGAGCCGTACAAGAAAGTGTCCATGAAGGACATGGACAAGGCGCAGCTCAAGGAAACCGTTCAAGGTGGCTGGGTTGCCTGGTTGCAGCACTATTTTGTGACCGCCTGGATCCCGCAGAAAGGCGAAAACAACGTCGTCCAGACGCGTAAAGACAGCAAAGGCAACTACATCGTCGGCTACACCGGCCCGGCATTGACCGCCGCGCCAGGTGCAAAAGTCGAGACCAGTGCCATTCTGTATGCCGGTCCTAAAAGCCAGGCGGTACTGAAAGAGTTGTCCCCAGGCCTGGAACTGACCGTGGACTACGGTTTCCTGTGGTTCATTGCCCAGCCGATCTTCTGGCTGCTGCAACATATCCACAGCATCGTCGGTAACTGGGGTTGGTCGATCATTTTCCTGACCATGCTGATCAAGGGGATTTTCTTCCCATTGTCGGCTGCCAGCTACAAATCCATGGCGCGCATGCGCGCAGTGGCCCCGAAACTGGCCGCCTTGAAAGAACAACATGGCGATGACCGGCAGAAAATGTCCCAGGCCATGATGGAGCTGTACAAGAAAGAGAAGATCAACCCGTTGGGTGGTTGCTTGCCGATTCTTGTACAAATGCCTGTGTTCCTGGCGCTGTACTGGGTGTTGCTGGAAAGCGTGGAGATGCGCCAGGCGCCGTTCATGCTGTGGATTACCGACCTGTCGATCAAGGATCCGTTCTTCATCCTGCCGATCATCATGGGCGCGACCATGTTCATCCAGCAGCAGCTGAACCCGACGCCTCCGGACCCGATGCAGGCGAAGGTCATGAAAATGATGCCAATCATCTTCACCTTCTTCTTCCTGTGGTTCCCGGCTGGTCTGGTGCTGTACTGGGTTGTGAACAACGTGTTGTCCATTACACAGCAGTGGTACATCACGCGTAAGATCGAAGCGGCTGCGAAAAAAGCCGAGGCGTAACTTGCTCTGTGGATAACCACACAAAACGCCCCCTAGTGGGGCGTTTTGCTATCTGCCACTTTTGTCTGGATACCGGTTTATGAGCGCACCGCGTGAAACCATTGCCGCCGTTGCCACTGCCCAAGGTCGTGGCGGTGTCGGCATCGTCCGTATTTCCGGGCCGTTGGCCAGTGTCGCGGCCAAGGCTATCAGCGGTCGTGAACTCAAGCCGCGGTTTGCTCATTACGGCCCGTTTTTCAGTGATGATCAGCAGGTCCTCGACGAAGGCCTGGCCTTGTACTTCCCCGGACCGAATTCGTTTACCGGCGAAGATGTCTTGGAACTGCAGGGCCACGGCGGCCCCATCGTGCTGGACATGCTACTCAAGCGTTGCCTGGAACTGGGTTGTCGCCTGGCCCGGCCGGGCGAGTTCAGTGAACGCGCTTTCCTCAACGACAAGCTCGATCTGGCACAGGCAGAAGCCATTGCCGACTTGATCGAAGCGAGTTCTGCACAGGCGGCACGAAACGCACTGCGTTCCTTGCAGGGGGCATTTTCACAGCGTGTGCATAACCTCACCGAACAATTGATTGGCCTACGAATCTACGTTGAGGCAGCGATCGACTTCCCTGAAGAGGAAATCGACTTCCTGGCGGACGGCCATGTGCTGAGCATGCTCGACAAGGTACGCGATGAGTTATCCACAGTGCTTCGCGAAGCCGGGCAGGGAGCGCTGTTGCGCGATGGCATGACCGTGGTGATTGCTGGGCGGCCGAATGCCGGCAAATCCAGTCTCCTGAATGCCCTGGCAGGCCGCGAGGCTGCCATTGTCACGGAGATCGCCGGCACCACGCGAGATATCCTGCGCGAACATATCCACATCGATGGCATGCCGTTACACGTGGTGGACACGGCAGGTCTGCGCGACACCGATGACCAGGTGGAAAAAATTGGTGTTGAACGGGCGCTGAAGGCTATTGGGGAAGCAGACCGGGTATTGCTGGTGGTAGATGCCACTGCACCGGAAGCAGACGACCCCTTTGCCTTGTGGCCTGAATTCCTTGAAATACGCCCGGATCCGGCGAAAGTCACTTTGATCCGCAACAAGGCTGACCTGACCGGGGAAGCGATTGTCCTTGAGGTCAGCGGTGATGGCCATGTGACTATCAGCCTGAGCGCGAAGTCCGCAGGCGAAGGCCTGGAACTGCTGCGCGAACACCTCAAGGCCTGCATGGGCTATGAGCAAACCTCGGAAAGCAGCTTCAGTGCCCGCCGTCGGCACCTTGAGGCCTTGCGCCACGCCAGCGCGGCGCTGGAGCACGGTCGCGCACAACTGACCCTGGCGGGTGCTGGTGAGCTGCTGGCCGAAGATCTGCGCCAGGCGCAACACTCCCTGGGGGAAATCACCGGCGCGTTCAGCTCGGATGACCTGCTGGGGCGGATTTTTTCCAGCTTCTGTATCGGTAAATAACCCCACCTCCACAACCGGGTTTGCCCTCGAAAGCGTATCGAGACCAAGGCAAACCCGGTTTCCTCTTCGCTTTTTGAATCGATTGCCCTTCATGGCGGCTTGTCCGTGGAGCAGAGATTGCTCCAGGGATGATGCTTCGCTGTGGATTAAGCCCTGTGAATAACCGCCGTTAAGCTCGGTTGATAAACCCCCTTCAAAACTGAAGATAACCGCCTCTGTGGATAACCATCCCATTCATCCACAGGCTTACACCGGTTATCCAAGCCCCTCATTGCCACATGACCACAGGGTTTTGAATCTCTGTACATATTGAAAACAAAGGTCTGTAGCGTTTTATCCACAGATATGATGCCCAGTAAGAATAAACATAAAAACAAAGGTTTTATAAATTTCTTTCTTTTTAATTTCTTTAACCGCGAGTTTTCCACAGCTGGTTAAATTTTGTGCAAAGGGTTCTTTAGGAAACGGGAAGTCCCTATACTTGCCGACCTGGCTCGAAAAACGCTCTGGCCAGGCTCAAAACCTATTTTCCGAATTACCTGAATTAAGCAGGCACGAGGTGCGTGGTGGATTTCCCTTCCCGTTTTGAAGTGATCGTCATCGGCGGCGGTCATGCCGGTACCGAGGCAGCACTTGCATCAGCGCGCATGGGAGCAAAAACCCTGTTGCTGACGCATAACGTGGAAACCCTCGGTGCCATGAGCTGCAACCCCGCCATTGGTGGGATCGGCAAAAGCCATCTGGTCAAGGAAATCGATGCCCTCGGCGGCGCGATGGCTATTGCCACCGATAAAGGTGGTATCCAGTTTCGTGTATTGAACAGCCGCAAAGGCCCGGCGGTACGCGCTACTCGCGCCCAGGCCGACCGGGTCTTGTACAAAGCCGCTGTCCGCGAAATCCTGGAAAATCAGCCGAACCTGTGGATATTTCAACAAGCGGCCGATGATCTGATCGTCGAGCAGGACCAGGTACGCGGTGTCGTCACACAGATGGGCCTGCGTTTCTTCGCCGATTCCGTGGTGTTGACCACCGGGACCTTCCTCGGCGGACTTATCCACATCGGTATGCAGAACTATTCCGGCGGCCGCGCCGGCGATCCTCCGTCGATCGCCTTGGCCCAGCGCCTGCGTGAATTGCCGTTGCGCGTTGGTCGCCTGAAAACCGGCACGCCACCACGCATTGATGGCCGGTCTGTGGATTTTTCGGTGATGAGCGAACAACCGGGCGATACGCCGATTCCGGTGATGTCGTTCATGGGCTCCAAAGCGCAGCATCCGAAACAGGTGAGCTGCTGGATCACCCACACCAATGCTCGTACCCATGAAATCATTGCCGCCAATCTGGATCGCTCGCCAATGTATTCCGGCGTGATCGAAGGTATTGGTCCGCGTTATTGCCCTTCGATCGAAGACAAGATCCATCGTTTTGCCGACAAGGAAAGCCATCAGGTCTTCATCGAACCCGAAGGCCTGACGACTCATGAGCTGTACCCGAACGGGATCTCCACCTCGTTGCCGTTCGATGTGCAACTGCAGATCGTCCAATCGATTCGCGGCATGGAAAACGCCCACATCGTTCGCCCGGGTTACGCCATCGAATACGATTACTTCGACCCGCGTGACCTGAAGTACAGCCTGGAAACCAAAGTCATTGGCGGCCTGTTCTTTGCCGGACAAATCAACGGCACCACCGGTTACGAAGAGGCCGGCGCCCAAGGGCTGTTGGCTGGGGCCAACGCTGCGCTGCGTGCCCAGGGCAAAGACAGCTGGTGCCCGCGGCGCGATGAGGCGTACATCGGCGTGCTTGTGGATGACCTGATTACCTTGGGTACACAGGAACCGTACCGGATGTTCACCTCCCGGGCGGAATATCGCCTGATCCTTCGCGAAGACAACGCCGACCTGCGCCTGACCGAAAAAGGTCGTGAGCTGGGGTTGGTGGATGACGTGCGCTGGGCCGCGTTCTGCAAGAAACGCGAGAGTATCGAGCTGGAAGAGCAGCGCCTGAAAAGCACTTGGGTTCGTCCAGGTACCGAGCAGGGCGATGCCATTGCGACCAAATTCGGTACACCGCTGACCCACGAATACAACCTGCTCAACTTGTTGAGCCGCCCGGAAATCGATTATGCCGGGCTGGTGGAAGTGACCGGTCAGGGCGCAGAAGATCCGCAGGTGGCCGAACAGGTCGAGATCAAGACCAAATACGCCGGCTACATCGACCGTCAGCAGGATGAAATCGCCCGGTTGCGCGCCAGTGAAGATACGAAACTGCCTGTGGATATCGATTACACGGGCATTTCCGGGTTGTCGAAAGAGATCCAGAGCAAGCTCGGCGCGACTCGTCCCGAGACCCTGGGCCAGGCTTCGCGCATCCCCGGTGTGACCCCGGCGGCGATTTCCCTGTTGATGATTCATTTGAAAAAACGCGGCGCGGGCCGCCAGTTGGAGCAAAGCGCTTGAGTTCGATGGTCACCTCGCAACATGCTGAAGAGTTATCCACAGGTGCCCGTCAGCTCGGTGTCAACCTGACCGAAGCCCAGCACGCGCAATTGCTGGGTTATCTGGCCCTGTTGATCAAATGGAACAAGGCCTACAACCTGACCGCAGTGCGTGATCCGGACGAAATGGTCTCCCGGCATCTACTCGACAGCCTCAGCGTCATGTCTTTCATCGAAGACGGTCGCTGGCTCGATGTCGGCAGTGGCGGTGGCATGCCAGGAATCCCGCTGGCGATCCTGTTTCCCGGCTCGCAAGTGACCTGCCTGGACAGCAACGGCAAGAAAACCCGATTTCTGACCCAGGTCAAACTCGAACTCAAACTGGATAACCTGCAAGTTATCCACAGCCGCGTCGAAGCGTTCCAGCCTGCACAGCCGTTCAACGGGATCATCTCCCGGGCGTTCAGCAGCATGGAGAACTTCAGCAACTGGACTCGCCACCTCGGCGATGCCGATACGCGCTGGCTGGCAATGAAGGGCGTTCATCCGGCCGATGAGCTGGTAGCATTGCCGGCAGACTTCCACCTCGATAGCGAACACGCCCTGGCCGTACCCGGTTGCCAAGGCCAACGCCATCTGCTGATACTGCGCCGCACGGCATGATTGGGAACACAAGCAAGAATGGCTAAGGTATTCGCGATAGCGAACCAAAAGGGTGGTGTGGGCAAGACCACCACCTGTATCAACCTCGCAGCATCCCTGGTCGCGACCAAGCGCCGGGTGCTGTTGATCGATCTCGATCCACAGGGCAACGCCACCATGGGTAGCGGTGTGGATAAACATGGCCTGGAAAACTCCATCTACGACGTACTGATCGGTGAATGCGATCTGGGTCAGGCCATGCATTTCTCCGAACACGGCGGTTATCAACTGCTGCCGGCCAACCGTGATTTGACGGCGGCCGAAGTGGTGCTGCTGGAAATGCAGATGAAGGAAAGCCGTCTGCGCAGTGCGCTGGCGCCGATCCGGGAGAACTACGACTACATCCTGATCGACTGCCCGCCGTCGCTGTCGATGCTGACCCTCAACGCGCTGGTGGCCGCCGATGGGGTAATTATCCCCATGCAGTGCGAGTACTTCGCCCTCGAAGGGTTGAGCGACCTTGTGGATAACATCAAGCGCATCGCCGAGCTGTTGAACCCGGAACTGAAAGTCGAAGGCCTGCTGCGGACCATGTACGACCCGCGCCTGAGCCTGATGAACGATGTCTCGGCCCAGCTCAAGGAACACTTCGGCGAGCAGCTCTACGACACGGTCATCCCGCGTAACATTCGCCTGGCCGAAGCGCCGAGCTACGGCATGCCGGCCCTGGCCTACGACAAACAATCCCGTGGTGCGCTGGCCTACCTGGCCCTGGCGGGCGAGATGGTTCGCCGTCAGCGCCGTAACCCACGCACCGCTGCAGCCCAGCCAACTTAAGGAAACCCCATGGCCGTCAAGAAACGAGGTCTCGGACGTGGACTGGATGCACTGCTCAGTGGTCCCACTGTCAGCTCCCTGGAAGAGCAGGCCGTACAGGTCGACCAGCGCGAGTTGCAACACCTGCCGCTGGACCTGATCCAGCGCGGCAAATATCAGCCGCGCCGGGACATGGACCCTCAGGCCCTGGAAGAACTGGCCCAGTCGATCAAGAGCCAGGGCGTGATGCAGCCGATCGTGGTTCGCCCGATCGCCAACGGGCGCTTCGAGATCATCGCCGGCGAACGCCGTTGGCGCGCCAGCCAGCAGGCCGGCCAGGAAACCATTCCGGCGATGGTCCGCGATGTGCCGGATGAAACCGCCATCGCCATGGCGCTGATCGAGAATATTCAGCGCGAAGACCTCAACCCGATTGAAGAAGCGGTAGCGCTGCAACGTTTGCAGCAGGAGTTCCAGCTGACCCAGCAACAGGTCGCTGAGGCCGTGGGCAAGTCCCGCGTGACGGTGGCCAACCTGTTGCGCCTGATTGCGTTGCCGGAAGTCATCAAGACCATGCTGTCCCATGGCGACCTGGAAATGGGTCATGCCCGGGCGTTGCTCGGTTTGCCGGAAAATCAACAAGTTGAAGGGGCGCGACATGTTGTCGCACGGGGCCTGACTGTGCGCCAAACCGAGGCACTGGTTCGTCAGTGGCTCAGTGGTAAACCAGCCCCTGTCGAAGCCCCCAAGACCGATCCGGATATCGCTCGCCTGGAACAGCGCCTGGCCGAGCGCCTGGGCTCTGCGGTGCAGATCCGCCATGGAAAGAAGGGCAAGGGGCAACTGGTGATCGGTTATAACTCCCTCGATGAGCTGCAGGGTGTCCTTGCGCACATTCGCTGAAACAATTGCTCTTGTAGCGCGCAGTCGGAAATCACTACCTGGCAGTTGAATAGGGGCAGAACCGCCCCTATACTCTGCGCGCATTTTGTCGGCACAAATTATGCCAAGTTATTGAATTATGGCGGCCGACTATTGGAGAGCAAAAGCGATGGAAACCCGCACGCCAAACCGCTTGCCGTTCCATCGTCTGGCAGTTTTCCCGGTTTTGATGACTCAGTTTGTCGTTGTACTGATCGCCGCATTGGCGCTCTGGCAATGGAAAGGAGTCGTCGCCGGATACTCAGGGCTTTGCGGAGGCCTGATAGCCTTGCTTCCCAATATTTACTTCGCTCATAGGGCATTTCGGTTTTCCGGCGCCCGAGCAGCCCAGGCTATCGTCCGGTCTTTTTATGCCGGTGAAGCAGGGAAACTGATTTTGACGGCAGTGCTGTTTGCATTGACGTTCGCAGGTGTGAAGCCATTGGCGCCGCTGGCTGTATTCGGCGTCTTCCTGCTGACCCAAATGGTCAGCTGGTTCGCTCCCCTGCTAATGAGAACAAGACTTTCGAGACCTTAGGGCGTTTGAGGCAACCATGGCAGAGACAACCGCTTCGGGCTATATCCAGCACCACTTGCAGAACCTGACCTTCGGTCAGCTACCCAATGGCGGCTGGGGCTTTGCTCACACCGCAGCAGAAGCCAAAGAAATGGGCTTCTGGGCCTTCCACGTCGATACTCTTGGCTGGTCGGTCGCGTTGGGTCTGATCTTCGTTCTTCTTTTCCGCATGGCGGCAAAGAAAGCGACTTCCGGTCAGCCTGGTGCACTGCAGAACTTCGTTGAAGTATTGGTCGAATTCGTCGATGGCAGCGTGAAAGACAGCTTCCATGGCCGTAGCCCGGTGATCGCACCGCTGGCACTGACCATCTTCGTCTGGGTGTTCCTGATGAACGCCGTCGACCTGATCCCGGTCGACTGGATTCCTCAGCTGGCCATCCTGATCTCCGGTGATTCGCACATTCCGTTCCGTGCGGTATCGACCACCGACCCGAACGCCACCCTGGGCATGGCCCTGTCGGTGTTCGCGCTGATCATTTTCTACAGCATCAAGGTCAAGGGCATCGGCGGTTTCATCGGCGAACTGACCCTGCACCCGTTCGGCAGCAAGAACATCCTGGTTCAAGCCCTGCTGATCCCGGTGAACTTCCTGCTGGAATTCGTGACCCTGATCGCCAAACCGATCTCCCTGGCCCTGCGTCTGTTCGGCAACATGTATGCCGGCGAGCTGGTGTTCATCCTGATCGCTGTGATGTTCGGCAGCGGCCTGCTGTGGCTTAGCGGCCTGGGTGTAGTCCTGCAATGGGCGTGGGCTGTGTTCCACATCCTGATCATCACCCTGCAGGCGTTCATCTTCATGATGCTGACCATCGTCTACCTGTCGATGGCGCACGAAGAAAACCATTAAGGCCAGTCTCGACTAGTCTGATGTCCTTCCCGGTCAAACGGGAAGGGGCCCGACCAGGGCATGAAACGATTTGTTTTACCGCTTTAATCTAAAAAACCTAAACCATACGACGTAAAAGTCGGGAGGAAAGATGGAAACTGTAGTTGGTCTAACCGCTATCGCTGTTGCACTGTTGATCGGCCTGGGCGCACTGGGTACCGCAATTGGTTTCGGCCTGCTGGGCGGCAAATTCCTGGAAGGCGCTGCGCGTCAGCCAGAAATGGTTCCAATGCTGCAAGTTAAAATGTTCATCGTGGCCGGTCTGCTCGACGCCGTGACCATGATCGGTGTTGGTATCGCTCTGTTCTTCACCTTTGCGAACCCGTTCGTTGGTCAAATCGCTGGCTAATTACTCGGATGTCTCGAGTAGATTGGTGTGATGGACAACGTAACTGCGAGGTGTTGGCGTGAACATTAATGCGACCCTGATTGGCCAGTCCGTTGCGTTCCTGATTTTTGTATTGTTCTGCATGAAGTTCGTATGGCCTCCGGTCATTGCGGCATTGCACGAACGTCAAAAGAAGATCGCTGATGGTCTGGACGCTGCCAGCCGTGCAGCTCGCGACCTGGAGTTGGCCCATGAGAAAGTGGGTCAGCAACTGCGCGAAGCGAAGGCTCAAGCAGCTGAAATCATCGAGCAAGCCAAGAAACGCGGTACCCAGATTGTCGACGAAGCCCGTGAACAGGCTCGCGTCGAAGCTGACCGTGTGAAGGCCCAGGCTCAAGCCGAGATCGAACAGGAACTGAACAGTGTCAAAGACGCGCTGCGTGCCCAAGTGGGTAGCCTGGCCGTTGGCGGTGCTTCGAAGATCCTGGGTGCCACAATCGATCAAAACGCGCACGCAGAGCTGGTTAACCGACTGGCTGCTGAAATCTAAGCGAGGGCGATCATGGCAGAACTGACCACGTTGGCCCGACCTTACGCTAAGGCGGCCTTCGAGCACGCTCAGGCCCACCAGCAACTGGCCAATTGGTCAGCCATGCTCGGCCTGGCAGCAGCGGTGTCGAAAGATGACACCATGCAGCGCGTGCTCAAGGCCCCGCGACTGACGAGCGCAGAAAAGGCCGCCACGTTCATTGACGTGTGCGGCGACAAGTTCGATGCCAAGGCACAGAATTTCATTCACGTCGTTGCCGAAAACGACCGTCTCCTGCTTCTGCCGGAGATCGCCGTCCTGTTCGACCTGTACAAGGCCGAGCAAGAGAAGTCGGTAGACGTGGAAGTCACCAGTGCTTTCGCATTGAACCAAGAACAGCAAGACAAACTCGCCAAGGTTCTCAGTGCACGACTCAACCGGGAAGTGCGCCTGCAAGTCGAGGAAGACAAGTCCCTGATAGGGGGCGTTGTAATCCGCGCCGGCGACCTGGTTATCGATGGCTCGATTCGCGGCAAAATCGCGAAACTTGCCGAAGCATTGAAATCTTGAGTTTGAAGGGGCAGCAGAGCAATGCAGCAACTCAATCCTTCCGAAATAAGTGAAATTATCAAGGGCCGCATCGACAAGCTCGATGTGACCTCCCAAGCCCGTAACGAAGGCACTGTCGTCAGCGTATCTGACGGTATCGTGCGGATTCACGGTCTGGCCGACGTCATGTACGGCGAGATGATCGAGTTTCCGGGCGGCGTCTACGGTATGGCCCTCAACCTGGAGCAAGACTCCGTAGGTGCCGTTGTACTGGGTTCCTACCAGTCGCTGGCCGAAGGCATGAGCGCCAAGTGCACCGGCCGCATCCTTGAAGTTCCGGTTGGTAAGGAACTGCTGGGTCGCGTAGTCGACGCACTGGGTAACCCTGTTGACGGCAAAGGTCCGCTGAACAACACCGAGACCGATGCGGTCGAGAAAGTTGCTCCAGGCGTGATCTGGCGTAAGTCGGTAGACCAGCCTGTACAGACTGGCTACAAGGCTGTCGATGCCATGATCCCTGTTGGCCGTGGCCAGCGTGAGCTGATCATCGGTGACCGTCAGATCGGTAAGACCGCTCTGGCGATCGACGCGATCATCAACCAGAAGAACAGCGGCATTTTCTGCGTCTACGTAGCCATCGGTCAGAAGCAATCGACCATCGCCAACGTGGTTCGCAAGCTGGAAGAAAACGGCGCCCTGGCCAACACGATCATCGTGGCGGCCAGTGCTTCGGAATCTCCTGCGCTGCAGTTCCTGGCACCGTACTCCGGTTGCACCATGGGCGAATACTTCCGCGACCGCGGTGAAGACGCGCTGATCGTTTATGACGATCTGTCCAAGCAAGCAGTGGCTTACCGCCAGATTTCCCTGCTGCTGCGCCGTCCACCAGGCCGTGAAGCTTACCCAGGCGACGTGTTCTATCTCCACTCCCGTCTGCTGGAGCGCGCATCCCGCGTTTCGGAAGAGTACGTAGAGAAGTTCACCAACGGCGCAGTGACCGGCAAAACCGGCTCCCTGACCGCTCTGCCGATCATCGAAACCCAGGCTGGCGACGTTTCCGCGTTCGTTCCGACCAACGTGATCTCCATCACCGACGGTCAGATCTTCCTGGAATCGGCCATGTTCAACTCCGGGATCCGTCCTGCTGTGAACGCCGGTGTTTCGGTATCCCGTGTGGGTGGTGCCGCTCAGACCAAGATCATCAAGAAGCTGTCCGGTGGTATCCGTACCGCCCTGGCTCAGTACCGTGAACTGGCGGCATTCGCCCAGTTCGCTTCTGACCTGGACGAAGCGACCCGTAAGCAACTTGAGCATGGTCAGCGCGTTACCGAGCTGATGAAGCAGAAGCAATACGCACCAATGTCGATCGCTGACATGGCGCTGTCGCTGTATGCCGCTGAGCGTGGGTTCCTGACTGACGTTGAAATCGCCAAGGTCGGCAGCTTTGAACAAGCGCTGATTGCTTACTTCAACCGCGATCACGCCGATTTGTTGGCCAAGATCAACGTGAAGGGTGACTTCAATGACGAAATCGACGCTGGCATGAAAGCCGGTATCGAGAAGTTCAAGGCCACCCAAACCTGGTAAGCCGCAGCGGGAGTCGCAAGGCTCCCGCTTGCTAACCTGATAGGTGTTACATGGCAGGCGCAAAAGAGATTCGCAGTAAGATTGCGAGCATCAAAAGCACGCAAAAAATTACCAGCGCCATGGAAAAAGTGGCGGTCAGCAAAATGCGCAAGGCACAAATGCGCATGGCTGCTAGCCGTCCTTATGCGGAGCGCATCCGCCAGGTTATTGGTCATCTGGCCAACGCCAACCCGGAATATCGCCACCCGTTCATGATCGACCGTGCTATCAAGCGCGTCGGTTACGTCGTGGTGAGCAGTGACCGTGGTCTGTGTGGTGGCTTGAACACCAACCTGTTCAAGGCCCTGGTCAAGGACATGGCTGTAAACCGCGAACAAGGCGTCGAGATCGATCTGTGTGTGATTGGTAGCAAGGGTGCGGCTTTCTTCCGCAACTTCGGCGGTAACGTCGTCGCCGCTATCAACCACCTGGGTGAAGAGCCGTCGATCAATGATTTGATCGGCAGCGTCAAGGTGATGCTGGATGCTTACCTGGAAGGCCGGATTGACCGCCTGTCCGTGGTATCCAACAAGTTCATCAACACCATGACGCAACAGCCAACCGTGGAGCAATTGATCCCACTGGTGGCGACCCCGGAACAGGAACTCAAGCACCACTGGGACTATCTCTATGAACCGGATGCCAAGGAGCTGCTTGACGGCTTGATGGTCCGCTACGTGGAGTCGCAGGTGTACCAGGCGGTGGTCGAGAACAACGCAGCTGAACAAGCAGCGCGGATGATCGCGATGAAGAACGCTACCGACAACGCCGGTGATTTGATCAGCGATTTGCAGCTGATCTACAACAAGGCGCGTCAGGCTGCGATCACCCAAGAGATCTCGGAAATCGTCGGCGGCGCTGCCGCGGTTTAACGGTTCAAATATTCAGAGGATCCAGCTATGAGTAGCGGACGTATCGTTCAAATCATCGGCGCCGTTATCGACGTGGAATTCCCACGCGACAGCGTACCGAGCATCTACAACGCGCTGAAAGTACAAGGCGCGGAAACTACCCTGGAAGTTCAGCAGCAACTGGGCGACGGCATCGTTCGTACCATTGCGATGGGTTCCACCGAAGGCTTGAAGCGCGGTCTGGACGTTGTCGACTCTGGCGCTGCCATCTCCGTACCGGTCGGTAAAGCGACCCTGGGCCGGATCATGGACGTACTGGGCAACCCGATCGACGAAGCTGGTCCGATCGACACCGAAGAGCGCTGGGGCATTCACCGTCCTGCGCCATCCTTCGCTGAACAGGCGGGCGGCAACGACCTGCTGGAAACCGGCATCAAGGTTATCGACCTGGTTTGCCCGTTCGCCAAGGGCGGTAAAGTGGGTCTGTTCGGTGGTGCCGGTGTGGGCAAGACCGTAAACATGATGGAACTGATCCGTAACATCGCCATCGAGCACAGCGGTTATTCCGTGTTCGCTGGTGTGGGTGAGCGTACTCGTGAGGGTAACGACTTCTACCACGAGATGAAGGATTCCAACGTTCTGGACAAAGTGGCACTGGTTTACGGTCAGATGAACGAGCCGCCGGGAAACCGTCTGCGCGTAGCCCTGACCGGCCTGACCATGGCCGAGAAGTTCCGTGACGAAGGTAACGACGTTCTGCTGTTCGTCGACAACATCTACCGTTACACCCTGGCCGGTACCGAAGTATCCGCACTGCTGGGCCGTATGCCTTCGGCAGTAGGTTACCAGCCGACCCTGGCTGAAGAGATGGGCGTTCTGCAAGAACGTATCACTTCGACCAAGGAAGGTTCGATCACTTCGATCCAAGCGGTATACGTACCTGCGGATGACTTGACCGACCCGTCGCCAGCGACCACCTTCGCCCACTTGGACGCCACCGTCGTTCTGTCCCGTGACATCGCTTCCCTGGGTATCTACCCAGCGGTAGACCCACTGGACTCGACTTCGCGCCAACTGGACCCGAACGTGATCGGCCAGGAGCACTACGACACCGCTCGCGGCGTTCAGTACGTGCTGCAGCGCTACAAAGAGCTGAAGGACATCATTGCGATCCTGGGTATGGACGAGCTGTCGGAAGCCGACAAGCAGTTGGTATCCCGCGCTCGTAAGATCCAGCGCTTCTTGTCGCAGCCGTTCTTCGTGGCTGAAGTCTTCACCGGTGCTTCGGGTAAATACGTTTCCCTGAAAGACACCATTGCTGGCTTCAAAGGCATCCTCAACGGTGACTACGACCACCTGCCAGAACAAGCGTTCTACATGGTCGGCGGCATCGAAGAAGCGATCGAGAAAGCCAAGAAACTGTAATCCCGGCGCCCGGCAACGGGCGCTAATTTAGGTTGAGGCAATCAGATGGCTATGACAGTCCATTGCGATATCGTCAGTGCGGAAGGGGAAATCTTCTCCGGTCTGGTCGAGATGGTGATTGCGCACGGTGAGCTGGGTGATCTTGGTATCGCCCTGGGTCACGCACCGCTGATCACTAATCTGAAACCAGGTCCGATCCGCTTGATCAAGCAGGGCGGGGAAGCCGAGGTGTATTACATCTCCGGTGGTTTCCTCGAGGTTCAGCCGAACATGGTCAAGGTCCTTGCCGACACTGTGCAACGTGCTGCCGACCTGGACGAAGCCTCCGCTCAGGAAGCCGTCAAGGCTGCCGAGAAGGCCCTGCACGAGCGAGGCGCGGAGTTCGATTACGGTTCTGCTGCTGCACGTCTGGCCGAGGCCGCAGCCCAGCTGCGCACCGTCCAGCAGATCCGCAAGAAGTTCGGCGGCTAAGCGTCTGCTTCCTGTGCGGTTGATTAAAAAGGGTAGCCTCGGCTACCCTTTTTTCTTTTCCCGACATTCATCTTCTGGTCGCAGCCGTTGACCACCCAGGATTGGTAGCCAGTCATGTCTCTCGAAATCGTTATCCTCGCGGCCGGTCAAGGCACTCGCATGCGTTCGGCGCTGCCCAAGGTCTTGCACCCGGTGGCAGGCAACTCCATGCTTGGCCATGTTATCCACAGCGCCCGACAACTTGATCCACAGCGCATTCACGTGGTGATTGGCCACGGTGCCGATGCGGTTCGTGAGCGCCTGGCGGCTGATGATCTGAATTTCGTCCTGCAGGATAAACAACTGGGGACCGGTCATGCCGTGGCCCAGGCCGTGCCATTCATTACCGCCGACACGGTGCTGATTCTCTACGGCGACGTGCCGTTGATCGAAGTCGAAACCTTGCAGCGCCTGCTCAAGCGCGTTGCTCCACAGCAGTTGGGCCTGTTGACCGTCAAACTGGACGACCCCACGGGTTACGGCCGCATCGTACGCAACACCGACGGCCAGGTAATGGCCATTGTCGAGCAGAAAGACGCCAACGAAGCCCAACGAGCTATTACCGAGTGCAACACCGGGATTCTTGCCGTACCGGGCGGATGCCTGGGGGATTGGATGAGTCGCCTGTCGAACCACAATGCCCAGGGCGAGTACTACCTGACGGATGTGATTGCCATGGCCGTCAATGACGGACTGGTAGTCGCCACCGAGCAACCGTTGGACGCCATGGAAGTGCAGGGCGCCAACGATCGTCGGCAACTGGCCGAGCTGGAGCGTCACTATCAATTGCGTGCCGCCCGCCGCTTGATGGCGCAAGGCGTGACCCTGCGCGACCCGGCCCGTTTCGACGTGCGCGGTGAAGTCAGCGTGGGCCGCGACGTGGTCATCGACATCAACGTTATCCTTGAAGGCAACGTCGTCATTGAGGACGACGTGGTCATCGGCCCGAACTGCGTGGTCAAGGACAGCACCTTGCGCAAAGGCGTGGTGATCAAGGCCAACAGTCATCTCGAAGGCGCGGTCATGGGTGAGGGTAGCGACGCTGGCCCGTTTGCCCGCCTGCGTCCCGGCACCGTGCTGGAAGCTCGCGCGCATGTGGGTAACTTCGTCGAGCTCAAGAACGCCCACATGGGCGAAGGCGCCAAGGCCGGTCACCTGACCTACCTGGGTGACGCCGAAATCGGCGCTCGCACCAATATTGGCGCCGGTACTATCACCTGCAATTACGATGGTGCCAACAAGTACCGGACGACCATTGGTGAAGACGTGTTCATCGGCTCCAACAACTCGCTGGTAGCCCCCGTGACTATCGGTGATGGTTCAAACACGGCCGCGGGTTCAACCATCAATCAGGATGTGGATAAGTCCCAACTGGCCGTGGCGCGCGCGCGTCAGCGCAATATCGATGGCTGGAAGCGCCCGGTAAAAATCAAGAAAAGCTAAGTTATCCACAGAACCTCTGTGGGAGCGGGCTTGCTCGCGAAAGCGGTGTATCAGGTAAAGCAGTATCGCCTGACACGCCCTTTCGCGAGCAGGCCCGCTCCCACATTGTGTTTATGATTTCTGAATTTTTCTTCCCTCGCCTTGACGATTTCGCTGCAATAGGTTTTGATTACTTACGTTATCTTTCGAATCGAAACTTATCCCGTTATGTCAAAGCGCAATACGCCACAACGCCGCCACAACATCCTTGCCTTGCTCCAGGAGCAGGGCGAGGTCAGTGTGGATGAACTGGCCAAACGCTTCGAAACCTCGGAAGTTACGATTCGCAAGGACCTCGCCGCCCTGGAAAGTAATGGCTTGCTACTGCGTCGTTACGGTGGCGCGGTCCCCATGCCTCAGGAGCTGGTGGCCGATAACGGGCAGACCGTCTCCAAATACAAACAAGCCATCGCGCGAGCCGCCGTGAAGCGGATCCGCGAACATGCGCGAATCATCATCGACAGCGGCAGTACCACGGCGGCCATGATTCCCGAGCTCGGCCAGCAGCCGGGTCTGGTGGTGATGACCAATTCCCTGCATGTCGCCAGTGCCTTGAGCGAACTGGAACATGAACCGGTGCTGTTGATGACCGGTGGCACCTGGGACCCTCATTCCGAGTCGTTCCAAGGTCAAGTCGCCGAGCAGGTCCTGCGTTCCTACGATTTTGACCAGTTGTTCATCGGTGCCGACGGCATCGATCTGGTCCGTGGCACCACCACCTTCAACGAACTGCTGGGCCTGAGCCGTGTGATGGCTGAGGTAGCCCGCGAAGTGATCGTGATGGTGGAGGCCGACAAGATCGGCCGGAAAATCCCCAACCTGGAGCTGCCGTGGAGCAGCGTCCATACCCTCATTACCGATGATCGCCTGCCCGTAGCGGCCCGCGATCAGATTCAGGCCCGCGGCATCAACCTGATCTGCGCGCCTGTCAGCCAGGAGAAATAGCATGTGTGGAATTGTCGGCGCCGTTGCTGAACGCAACATCACTGCAATCTTGCTCGAAGGCCTCAAGCGCCTGGAATACCGCGGCTACGACAGCGCCGGTGTGGCGGTGTTTACCAATGATGAGAAGCTCGAGCGTATGCGTCGGCCGGGCAAGGTCAGTGAGTTGGAGCAGGCGCTGGACGCCGACCCGCTGATCGGTCGCCTGGGCATCGCCCACACCCGTTGGGCCACCCATGGCGCACCGTGCGAGCGTAACGCCCACCCGATGTTCTCCGAAGACCTGGCGGTGGTGCACAACGGCATCATCGAAAACCACGAAGCCTTGCGTGAACAACTCAAGGCGCTCGGCTATGTGTTCACCTCGGACACCGATACTGAAGTGATCGCGCATCTGCTCAATCACAAGCTCAAGGACATGGCAGACCTGACCGTGGCCCTGAAGGCGACGGTCAAGGAACTGCACGGCGCCTATGGCCTGGCGGTCATCAGTGCGAAACAACCGGATCGTCTGGTGGCGGCGCGCAGCGGCAGCCCGTTGGTGATTGGCCTGGGCCTTGGGGAAAACTTCCTGGCCTCCGATCAGTTGGCGTTGCGCCAGGTGACCGACCGCTTTATGTACCTGGAAGAGGGCGATATCGCCGAGATTCGCCGCGACAGCGTGCAGATCTGGGACATCGACGGCAAAGCCGTGGAGCGCGAGACTGTCCAGTACCGCGACGGCGCCGACGCCGCCGACAAGGGCGAGTTCCGCCACTTCATGCTCAAGGAAATCCACGAACAACCGGCGGTGGTGCAACGTACCCTGGAAGGGCGCATGAGCCAGAGCCAGGTGCTGGTCCAGGCGTTCGGTCCGCAAGCGGCCGAGCTGTTCGCCAAGGTGCGCAATGTGCAGATCGTTGCCTGTGGCACCAGCTATCACGCCGGCATGGTCGCTCGTTACTGGCTGGAAGAACTGGCCGGTATTCCGTGCCAGGTCGAAGTGGCCAGCGAGTTCCGCTACCGCAAAGTGGTGGTGCAGCCTGACACGCTGTTCGTCACCATTTCCCAGTCGGGTGAAACCGCCGACACCCTGGCCGCCCTGCGCAACGCCAAGGAATTGGGCTTCCTCGCCAGCCTGGCGATCTGCAACGTTGGCATCAGCTCGCTGGTGCGTGAATCCGACCTGACCCTGCTGACCCAGGCCGGCCGTGAGATTGGCGTGGCGTCGACCAAGGCGTTCACTACGCAACTGGTGGGCCTGCTGTTGCTGACCCTGTCCCTGGGCCAGGTGCGCGGGACCTTGGAAGAGGGTATCGAAGCAAAACTGGTGGAAGAACTGCGTCGCCTGCCAACCCGCCTGGGCGAAGCCTTGGCGATGGACAGCACGGTGGAAAAAATCGCCGAGCTGTTCGCCGAGAAGAACCACACGCTGTTCCTGGGCCGTGGTGCGCAATTCCCGGTGGCGATGGAAGGGGCCTTGAAGCTCAAGGAGATTTCCTACATCCACGCCGAGGCCTACCCGGCCGGAGAGCTCAAGCACGGCCCGTTGGCCCTGGTGGACAACGACATGCCGGTGGTCACGGTGGCGCCAAACAACGAGCTGCTGGAAAAGCTCAAGTCCAACCTGCAGGAAGTGCGCGCCCGTGGCGGTCAGTTGATTGTCTTCGCCGACGAGAAGGCCGGCATGACCAATGGCGAAGGCACCCACGTGGTGCACATGCCGCACATCCACGACATCCTGTCGCCGATCCTCTACACCATCCCGTTGCAGCTGCTGTCGTACTACGTCGCTGTGCTCAAGGGCACCGATGTGGACCAACCGCGTAATCTGGCGAAGTCCGTGACGGTGGAATAAAGAATGTAGCGCGGGCAACGGATCCAGCCTGCCGGCGTGGACCCGAAACGCTCGTAGAAAAACAACCCCCTGAATTCAGGGGGTTTTTTATGGCTGACCGTAAAGTTTTATGCCGGCTCAGGCCAGGCGCAGAGATTCAATTGCGTCTTGGTCGCCAGCCCTGTTCGTCGCATTCACAGCGAGCCGCTGAACAACCGCGTTGACAACAAGGGTCATAGGTGATGATATTCAGTCATACGACAACGTATGACATAGAAAATAATAAAAACGAAAGGCGCAGCCCATGTCTTCTACATTTGCCGCCCCGCGAATTCACAGTCCAGCAGCCCCACGCGTTATCACTTTGCGCCAGCTACCTTCTTTGCCTCCCGGAAAGCCCCGCGGGAGGTCGCACGTTCATTCGAACTCCCCGATCTCAACGTCCAAGCATCCTCGCCTGCCTCGCCAGCCGTTAGCGCTGGGCGTGTTCGTTTCCTGCTCAACTCAATCCCACAATGAATGGCTGCATCCGGAGAACAATAATGAAGAAAACACTCTGCGCCTCTTTGATCGCCTCTTTTCTGAGCCTGACCGCTGGCACAGCAATGGCTGCCGACGCCAGCGCCTGGCCAAGCCGTCCAGTGCAGGTGGTGGTGATTGCCAATGCCGGCGGTGACACCGATTTCAATGCACGAATGATGGCCAAGTACTTCACCAAGCTCACCGGAAAATCCATGGTGGTGACCAATATGGCCGGTGGGGGCGGGACGATTGCCGCCGATGCGGTCAAGAGCGCGGCGCCGGACGGCAATACCATCCTGTTCACCCATACCGGCCAATTGATCGTCAATGAGGTCGCGGGGCTGTCGGAGGATCGCTTTGATGCCTTTGATATCTCCTGCATCGCCGGCGTCGACAAAGGCGCGGTGTTCGTCTCGGCGAAAAGCTCGGGCATCGACAGCCTCGACCAACTGATTGAAAAAGCCAAGGCCAAGCCCGGCACCATCACCTACGGCACCGAGATGGGCAACTTCTCTCACCTGCAGGGCCTGATGTTCGAGAAGCTCGCCGGCGTGAAACTGAAAATGGTCGACAGCGGCACGGTGTCCGAAAAAATCGTCGCCTTGCTGGGCAAGCGCATTGACCTCGGTGCCATCAGCTATGGCTCGGTCCAGGATTACATTTCCAGCGGCAAGATGACTGCCCTGGGCCAGCCCAACGCTGAGCGCAATGCGCTGCTGGGCGACGTCAAGACCTTCAAGGAGCAAGGCGTGGACCTGATCCTGGACAAGCCTTACGTCGTCGCCTTCCCGAAAGGCACGGACCCGGCCATCGTCAAGAAAATGGCCGACACCATGAAGAAAATCACCGAAGAGCCGGAATATGCCGAGGAATTGAAGAAGTCATTCAAACAGCCGGTCAGCTTCCAGGGCTCCGAAGAAGCCATCGCCACGTTGAATAAAACCCGCGACAGCTTCATGCAGTTCAAGGACGAGATGCGTAAAGCCAAATAATTTACGTAACGGCTCGGGTGTGCGTCGCGTTGGCAAGCACCCGATCGCCAGTCCTTTCCAGCAAGAGGAGCCTGCATGGATTCCTATAAAAGAAACGAGCTGTTATCCGGCCTGGCCATGTTCGGTGCCGGCGTGGCTTATCTGGTATTGACCTTGAACCTGCCGCGTCGCGGTTTCGTCGATGCCGCGTTTGTGCCCTGGGTACTCGCCGTCGCGTTGTGCCTGTTGGGGGCTTTACAGCTGTGGGCGTGGCGAAAGCTGCCGGATAAACGTGGCGAACCCGCCGAAAAAACCGAGTCGATCGACTATCCAACGGTCTTTAAATCCCTGGCGTTGGTGCTGCTTTTCACGGCGCTGCTGGAGACCGTGGGTTTCGTGATCATGACGGTGCTTTATCTCTATGCCCAGTTCATCGTACTGACCCCTGCGGAACAAAAGGTCAAGCACCTCCAATACGCGCTGATAGCGGTCGTTTCGGCTGTCGTGATCTTTTACATCTTTCGCCATGGCTTCGACTTGCTCCTGCCTGTCGGCTTATTGGATTTCTAGGGGACGGCCATGATTGAACTCATGCAAACAGGCTTCGCGGCCGTACTTACACCCTACGTCTTTCTCCTGATCACCCTCGGCGTTGCGGTGGGGATCGTTTTTGGTGCGGTGCCCGGGCTCTCGGCCACCATGGCTATTGCGCTGTGCTTGCCGTTGACATACTCGATGGGGCCCGGCCCGGGCCTGGCGCTGCTGGTCGCGCTGTTTGTCGGTGCTACCTCGGGAGGGCTGATATCGGCGATATTGCTCAACATACCGGGAACGCCGGCCTCCATCGCCACGACATTCGATGGTTGGCCGCTGATGAAACAAGGCCATGGCGTCAAGGCTCTTGGGATTGGCGTGGTGTTCTCGTTTCTTGGCACGATTTTCAGTATCGCCGCGCTGATGTTCATCGCCCCGATCCTGGCGGAACTGGCCCTGAGTTTTGGCCCGCACGAATACTTTTCCATCGCGATTTTCTCGCTGACGTTGATCGCCACGCTGTCTACCGGCTCGCTGGTCAAAGGCTTGTTTGCCGGTGCCCTGGGCTTTGCCTTTTCCACCGTGGGGATTGCGCCGGTCGAGGCCATTCGCCGCTTTACCTTCGACCTGCCGAGCCTCAATGGCGGCTTCGCCATGCTCACCGTCATGATCGGTATGTTTGCGGTCGCCGAAGTGCTGAAGTTTGCTGAGAGTGCGCGCCTGAGCCACCGGGCCAAACCACAGCACGTCAGCATGAAAGGCGTGAAAGGTTTCGGTTTTTCGATGAAGGAGTTTGTCGGCCAGTTGCCCAACGCCACTCGTTCCTCCCTGATCGGCCTGGGCATCGGTATCCTGCCCGGCATCGGTGCCGGTACTTCGAATATCGTCTCTTACATCGTGGCGAAGAAACGGTCCAAGACGCCTGAGGAGTTCGGCAAAGGGAAGATTGACGGTGTGGTGGCCAGCGAGACGGCAAACAATGCCGGCATCGGTGGCGCGATGATTCCATTGCTGACGCTGGGCATTCCCGGCGATACCACCACGGCAGTCATGCTCGGTGGCTTCATGATCCACGGCATCCAGCCCGGGCCTCTGCTGTTCATCAGCCAGGCACCGCTGGTCTACACGATTTTCGCCGCGCTGATCCTCGCTTCCGTGCTGATGCTGGTGCTCGAGTTCTACGGCTTGCGCATGTTCATCAAGTTGCTGGCGGTGCCCAAGCACATTCTGCTGCCAATCATCCTGGTGCTCTGTGTGGTCGGGGCCTTCGGCCTGAACAGCCGGATTTTCGATGTCTGGGCGGTGTTGCTGTTTGGCTTGCTGGGATACGGGTTCGTAAAAGCCGGTTTGCCGATTGCACCGTTCATCATCGGTTTCATCCTGGGCCCCATGGCTGAAACCAACTTGCGTCGTGGCTTGATGCTGTCCGATGGGAACTTCGGCGGCTTCTTGACCAATCCAATCTCAGCCGGCTTTCTCATCCTGGCCGCCGCTTCCATCTCCTGGCACCTGGTGACAGTGATCCGTCACAAGAAGAGCGCTGCCATTGAACTGATGCGCAGCTGATTCAGCTCAACCCATGGGTTTGGCTGGCGCAACGCAATCTTGCGCTGCGCCAGTCGAACTGGAGGATAGCCATGCCAAGCCCGACCCCTCTTCCGTCAGCCGACGACGACCGCATCAGTTGGGTCCGCATCGCGTCGGTATTTCTACCGCTGGCCAACCCCATCAGCGATGCCAAGGTACTCACGGGCCGGCAGAAACCGATGACTGAAATCGCCATCCTGCTGGTGGAAATTGAAACCAGAGATGGCCACAGAGGCCTGGGTTTCAGTTATTCCAAGCGCGCCGGTGGGCCCGGGCAATTTGCCCATGCCCGGGAAATCGGCCCCACGCTCATCGGGGAAAACCCCAGCGATATTTCAAAGCTCTGGGACAAGCTCTGCTGGGCTGGCGCCTCGGTGGGGCGCAGCGGTCTGGCGACACAAGCCATTGGCGCCTTCGATGTCGCCTTGTGGGACCTGAAGGCCAAGCGTGCCAACCTGTCCCTGGCCCGTCTGCTCGGCGCCCATCGTGATTCGGTCCAGTGCTACAACACCTCCGGCGGGTTCCTGCACACGCCGCTCGATCAGTTAATGATCAATACCGATATCTCCCGGGAGAAGGGCATCGGCGGGATCAAGCTCAAGGTCGGCCAGCCAGACCAGGCGCTGGATCTGCACCGTGTCAGCAGTATTCGCAAACACCTGGGCGATGCCTTCCCGCTGATGGTCGATGCCAACCAGCAATGGGACCGGCCCACGGCGCAGCGCATGTGCCGCCATCTGGAGCAGTACAACCTGGTCTGGATCGAGGAACCGCTCGATTGCTATGACGCCGAAGGCCATGCCGCCCTCGCTGGGCAATTCGACACGCCCATCGCCACCGGTGAAATGCTCACCAGCGTTGCCGAGCATTGGGAATTCATCAAGTTGCGTGCCGCCGATTATCTGATGCCCGATGCGCCGCGGGTGGGGGGCATCACGCCCTATCTGAAGGTCCAGGCATTGGCCGAGCAAGCGGGGCTGATGATCGCCCCGCACTTCGCCATGGAACTGCACATCCATTTGGCCGCTACCTATAGTCGCGAGCCTTGGGTCGAGCATTTCGAATGGTTGGAACCGTTGTTCAACGAGCGCATGCAAACCCGGGATGGACGGATGCTGGTGCCGACCCGGCCAGGGCTCGGCCTGTCGCTCAGCGAGCAAGTCGCCGGTTGGACTGCGCAACAGGTTGAGATCGGCCAGCGTGCTTGAGGAGATACGATGTCGTCGCCGTTGAGTCATGAATTGATCGAAAGCATCGAGCGCCTGGTGGGCCCTGCCGGGCTGGTGCGCGATCCCGAGCTCATGCAGGGCTACCTGACCGATTGGCGCAACGCTTACCAAGGCCTGGCTGCGTTAGTGGTGCGCCCGGCCAGCACTGAGGCGTTGGCGGCGGTGGTGCGGCTCTGCCATGACGCCGGGGTGGCGCTGGTGCCCCAGGGCGGCAACACCGGGCTGTGCGGTGGTTCGATCCCGGACGCCTCGGGTCGGCAGGTGGTGCTGTCCTTGAGCCGGATGAAGCGCATCCGTGAAATCGACTTGGCCAATGAAACCATTACGGTCGAGGCCGGGGTGATTCTGCAACATTTGCAAGAAGCCGCCAGCCAGGCAGGCCGACTGTTCCCGCTGTCGCTGGGGGCTGAGGGCAGTTGCACGGTGGGCGGCAACCTGGCCACCAATGCCGGGGGGACGGCGGTACTGCGCTACGGCAACATGCGGGAGCTGACCCTGGGTCTTGAAGTGGTGCTGCCCGACGGACGCATCTGGAACGGCTTGCGAGGCCTGCGTAAAGACAACACCGGCTACGACCTCAAACATCTGTTCATCGGTTCGGAGGGTACCCTGGGCATTATTACGGCGGCGGTGCTCAAGCTGTTTCCGGCGACCCACAGCACGGCAACCGCCTGGGTGGCGCTGCCTTCTGCGCAGGCGGCTGTGGACCTGATCGGCCATGTTCGCAGCCTGTGCGCTGATCGTTTGACAGGCTTCGAGATGATGTCACGCCAGAGCCTGGCGTTCGTTCTGGAGCATGTTGCCGGTTGCAGTGACCCGCTGGACACGCCGCATCCGTGGTACGCCTTGATCGAATTGCGCGACACGGTGCCTGACGCGCCGTTGACCCAGTTGCTTGAAAGCGGCCTGAGTCATGCCTTCGAACAGGGTTGGGTGATCGATGCCGTGATCGCCAGCAGCCAGGCGCAGGCCGCCGCGCTGTGGGCCCTGCGCGAGGGCATTTCCGAAGCACAAAACCATGAAGGCCCCAGTCTCAAGCATGACATCAGCGTGCCCGTCAGCCGGATCCCGGAATTCATCGAACGCACGGACCGCGCGTTACAACAAGATTTCCCCGGTGTGCGCATCGTTTCTTATGGCCACATGGGCGATGGCAACCTGCATTACAACATCAGCAAGCCAGTCGGCCATGGGGACGCCCCGTTCAAGGCCCAGGAGAGGGCGATCATGCAAGTGATCTACCGGATGACGAGTGCCTTCAATGGCAGCATCAGTGCCGAACATGGCCTGGGGCAGGCCAAGCCGGCCGCTGCGGCCCAGTTCAAGGACCCGCTGGAGATCGAGCTGATGCGTGCCATCAAACGCACTCTGGACCCCGCCGGTTTAATGAATCCCGGCAAAGTGTTTGCCAGCGGGCTGGAGTGATCGAACCGGCCTCTGCTAACCTGCCTGAGCTCATGGCAGGCCGTCCTGCCGCTTTCTGATAGCAGACTTGGAATGGCTGAATGACGCAGGCAAACACCAAGGATCGGGTACGCATCAAGCACGTCGAAGTTCTCTCGGACGACTGGTACGTGCTGCGCAAAACCACCTATGACTACCTCGGCCGCAACGGCCAATGGCGCGAGCTGACCCGCGAGACCTATGACCGGGGCAACGGCGCCACCATCCTGCTGTACAGCAAAGTCAAGCAAACCGTGGTGTTGACCCGGCAATTTCGTTTCCCGGCTTTCGTCAACGGGCACGATGGCTTGCTGATCGAAACCTGCGCCGGCCTGCTGGACAACGACGACCCGCACACCTGCATTCGCAAGGAAACCCAGGAAGAAACCGGCTATATCGTCCAGGACGTGCGCAAGGTATTCGAAGCCTTCATGAGCCCGGGCTCGGTGACTGAGCGGGTGCATTTTTTCGTCGGCGAATACTTCGATGAAGACAAACGGCACGAAGGCGGCGGGCTTGAAGCGGAGGGCGAGGAGATCGAGGTGCTGGAGCTGCCGCTCGACCAAGCCTTGGGCATGATCGAAAGCGGGGAGATTTGCGACGGCAAGACCATCATGCTGTTGCAATACGCCAAGTTGCATCGGTTGCTGGATTAGCCACCGGCGATCCAGGCCCTGAGCGGATAAAACGCGCAGCCGTATCCAGCGACTGCGCGTTTTTCGTTTAGCTGGACTGGGCCTCGCTGTCGTCCTGCATGTCGTCCAGGTATTCCGGCTGGTCGGTCTGGTCCGGCAGTTCGGTCACGACGCTGAAGTCGCTGATCTCGACGGCGCCCACTCCGTGACCAAGCAAATGAAAGGAAAACGCCTTGCGCGGTTGCGGGTTGTCGAAACGGATGTTCATCACCAGTGGCTGCCCGGGGGTTACCGCCACGTCTGTGGGCAGGTCCATCGGCACATCCTGCTCGAACTCCTTGGCCTTGAGGGAAATATAGGCGGCATGGTCTGCCTCCACGGCGCGGATGGTCAGGCTGACGCGGGTCTGTGAGCCCTTGGGCATTTCCAGGTATTGAGCGCCGATCAGGTTGTCGGTCCAGTCATTGGTGACCTGGGCTGGCAGTGGGATTTTATCGGCGCTGCCAAACTGATAATGCTGGTTCAGGGGCGTGTGTAGCAGGGTCTGGTCGAGGGCCGTGGCCCGGGCGCTGATCAGTCGGGCTCGCTGGCCGCTGTATTGTCCGCCGTAGCTGGCACGGTCGGCGATGAAGCCTGGGCTGCTGTAGTAGCGGCAGTTCTGCAGGAAATCGCACTCGGTGAATGTGCCCTTGCCGTCGTGGTAGCGCAGCTTGCCGTTGGTGAACGACATGATTTCCCGGCCTGTCGGGTAGTCCCGGAACAGCGAGCGACCGGACAACGACGTGGGCACCGCGAAGCCGAAGTAATCGAGGATCGAGGCGGTCAGGTCGACATGGCCGTAGGTCCCTGACTTGATCCTCGGTAATGGTTCCGGCGCCAGCGTCAAATTGAACCCCCAGGACGACGCCAGGCGCACATCGTCGATGCCATGGGACTCATCCGAGGTGATGACCACCAGGGTGTTTTCCAGAATGCCCTGGCGTTCCAGGCCCGTCAGGAAACTCTCCAGCGCGTCGTCCAGGTAACCCACGGCGGCCTGCTTGGCGGTGTCGTAGCGTTGCAAGTAGTCATCCGGCGCGGAGTACGGCTGGTGGGTACCCACGGTCAGCAGGGTGAGCATCCAGGGCTTGTCTGCCTGTTGCAGCTGCCCGACGTAGTCCAGGGCGCCTTCGAAGAAGGTCTTGTCGTCCTTGCCCCAGGGGAATTCCAGGTAGGCCGGTCGGGTGAACCAGTCCATGCCCAGGGTCGTGTCGAAGCCAATGTGCGGCATGATCCGGTCCTTGGCCATGAACCGCAGGCCCGCACCTTGGAGGAAGTGGGTGGAGAAGCCGTTCTGGCGCAACTGGGCCGGCAGGCACGCCTGGTTGCGCTGGGTCTGGTTGAGCATTTCGACGCCTTTGGGCGTGCCATCGTTGAGCTTGTCGTAGTCGCCACACAGCATCGCGTACAGGCCGCGGATGGTCTGGTGACTGTGCAGGACGTAATCGGGTGTGTTCATGCCGCGCTCGGCCCAGGCACTGAGGTGCGGCATCAGGTTTTCTTGGTAGCGGCTGTTCAAGGCCTGGCGGTTGGCGCTCAGGTAGGCGCCAGGAATGCCTTCGAGGGCGATGACCAGGACGTTGCGCGCGCGGCCCGGCGCGGCCAGCAGTTTTTGTCCCTCCAGGTCCAGCCGGGTAAGGCCCTGCATGGGCGGGACCGGCTCCACGACATCGCCTTCGAGCCATTGCTGGGCCTGTTCCTGGCCAGCCACGATACCCGCCGTGACGAGTTGATGGGGCAGGTTGAACAGATTCCATTGGTCCGCCTCACTGGGCCGCCAGGATTGCACGGCGCTGTGCACCAGCAAGAGCAACACCGGCAACGTCCAGGCGTGGCGAGGCAGGCGTGGTGCCAGGCGCGGACGGCTGGTCCATTGGACCATCAGCCAGAATGCCAGCGCGATCAACTGGATTGCGGCCAGCCAGGGATGGGCGAAGCCGCCGCTGGTGGAATTTTCAACGAACTGCGGGTCGATCAGGTAATGCACATCCGAGGGGCTGGGCATTCGCCCGACAGCGCTGACCAACTCGATACTGGCCAGCGTCAGCGCACTCCAGGCCAGCATTACAGGTAGCGCGAGCCACCAGGGACGACGGTAAAGCAACGCGATCAGTAACCCACCGATGCCCAGATCCGACAGATAGCCTTGCGGATCGGACCAGCCCAGCACCAGACGCAGCAGCATCGGGATCAGTAATACGCATCCGGCCAGGGCGATAAGGGAAGCGAGGGGATGGTTTAAATGGCGGTAAACGTTCACAAATACAGGCCTTTAGGTTGAAGCCAATCCATTGAACAACACACATAACCCTGTGGGACCGGGCTTGCTCGCGAAGGCGGCATGTCAGTCAGCATCATCACCGGCTGATACACCACCTTCGCGGGCAAGCCCGCTCCCACAAGGGTTTTCTCGCAGTCATTAAACTGTCACAAAAATGGATGGTAACAAGCGCAGCCGCCAACGGCCGGGTCCATGTCCCGGTGTTCGGCTGCGCTGCGCTGTGGTTCACTGGTTCAGGCCTCTACAGCGGCCGTATGGCGCGGCTTTGAGACGCGCAGAAAACTTGTATCAGGATTTCTCATCGGGGGATGGATGGACAGGTTTCAGGAAATGCAGGTTTTTGTCGCCGTGGCTCAGGAGTCGGGGTTTTCAGCGGCGGCGCGGCGCCTCGGCCTGTCGGCGGCCAGCGTCACGCGAGCCGTGGCGGGGTTGGAGCAACGTATCGGTACGCCGTTGCTGGTACGTACCACGCGCAACGTGTACCTGAGCGAAGCCGGCCAGCGCTTTCTCGAGGACAGTCGGCGGATCCTTTCCGATTTGCAGGAAGCCGAGGATTCGGCGGCCGGCAGCCACGTCCAACCTCGAGGGCAACTGACGATTACGGCGCCGGTGCTGTTCGGTCAGTTGTTCGTCACACCGGTGCTGGTCGATTACCTGCAGCAGTTTCCCGAGGTCAGCATCAACGCCTTGCTGCTCGATCGTACAGTCAGCATGGTCGAGGAGGGCATCGACGTTGCGGTGCGCATTGGCGAGTTGCCAGACAGCAACCAGCACGCCGTCCGCGTGGGTGAGGTGCGGCGGGTGGTCTGCGGCTCCCCTGGTTTTTTCGCACGCCACGGCCGGCCCAAGCATCCGCAGGATCTGGAACGAATGCCGGTGGTGGCGTCATCGGCCATCGGCCAGATCAAAAGCTGGACCTTCGTCGAGGCAGGCCAGCCGTTGGCGGTCCGGCCTGTGCCACGCCTGGTGGTGACGGCCAACCAGGCCGCGATCACCGCCGCCTGCCAAGGGCTGGGAATGACACGAATCCTGGCTTATCAAGTGGCGAGCAATGTCGCTGCCGGTGAGTTGGAAATCGTCCTGGCGGATTTCGAACTGCCGCCTCTACCGATCCATGTGGTCTATCAGGGTGGGCGCAATGCGCCGGCGCGGGTTCGCAGTTTTGTCGATTTCACCGTCCGCGCATTACGCGAACATCCGGCTTTGAGCAGCTGAGGAATTGTTGCGCTGGATGAAACAATGGATTGCACTTGTGGGTGATTCTCTTGTTTTCAGCTAGAGAGGAGGATGACTCCATCGACGCCGTTCTGCTAATGGCGTCATTTCCAGCGGAGTCGACCATGAACCCTATCAAGCTCTACCACTTCCCGCTTTCTGGCCATGCACACCGTGTCCAACTGATGCTTTCGTTGCTCGAACTGCCTGTCGAAATGGTCTTCGTCGACCTGGCCAAAGGCGCGCACAAACAGGCGGATTTTCTTGCCCTCAATGCGTTTGGCCAAGTGCCGGTGATTGACGATGACGGTCTGGTGCTGGCCGACTCCAACGCCATCCTGGTGTACTTGGCGCACAAATATGGCAAGGGCCGCTGGCTGCCAACCGATCCGATCGGTGCCGCCCAGGTGCAGCGCTGGTTGTCGGTGGCGGCTGGGCCGATCCACTCGGGGCCGGCCACGGCGCGACTGATCACCGTGTTCGGCGCGCCCTACAACGCCGAGGACGTGATTGCCCGCTCCCACAGCCTGTTGAAAGTCATTGATCAAGAATTGAGCAACCGTGCTTATCTGGCAGGCGACGCTGCGACGATTGCCGACGTCGCGGGCTACAGCTACATCGCCCATGCACCGGAGGGCAACGTGTCGCTGGAGGACTACGTTCATGTGCGCGCCTGGTTGGCGCGAATCGAAGCCTTGCCAGGGTTCGTGGGCATGCCGCGTACCGCTGTCGGCCTGCAAAGATCCGCCTGAGCAGATGCAGCTGAGGTCTTGATGACCATCGGCCAATAACCTGAAGTTCTCCACCCTGTGGGAGCGGGCTTGCTCGCGAAAGCGCTGTATCAGTCAGCAAAGATGCTGCTGATCCAAAGCTATCGCGAGCAAGCTCGCTCCCACAGTCATGTGCAACGCGTTAATCTGCGAAGCTTTTACGGGGTGGTGAGGTTTCATGACTTTTCTTGTCCGGCTCTCGCTGGCGCTCGCCTTGTTGCTTTTGAGCGGCTGCGAACAGCCGCCAATGCCATCCCTCGATCAACAACTCTATGTCTGGCAACGCCAATGGACGCCGGCCCACGAACCGGCGTTGCGTCAGAGCCATGGCGACTTTTCCCGTCTGCGGGTGTTGGCACTGCAGGCTTTTCCCGGGGCTGGCTGGAGCCGCGCGCGGATTGATTCGGTCATGCTCAAGGCGGATGGTCGACCGCTGATTGCCGTGATTCGCCTGGACGGTCAGCTCAAATCCCTGGACCAGGACGAGGTGATCACGCAGATCCAGCAACTGTTGAGTGACTGGCAAGCCCAGGGTCTGGCTCCGGTGGGGGTGGAAATCGACCATGACGCCGGTAACGCACGCTTGCCGGCCTACGGGGCATTTCTGGCCCGGCTGCGGCAGGCCTTGCCGGCCACCCTGGGATTGAGCATCACGGCGCTGCCGGCCTGGCTCGACAGCCCCGCGTTGCCGGGGCTGTTGCAGACGGTGGACAGTAGCGTGTTACAGGTTCACGCGGTGAGCGATCCGCGCCAGGGACTGTTCGATCCGGAGCAGGCCCGGCGCTGGGCTGAGCGTTGGAGCGGCGTTACCACTCGGCCGTTCTATCTGGCCCTGCCGGCCTACGGTGTGGCGCTGCTGACCCAGGAGAGCGGGGCGCCGGTGGTGGAGAGCGAAGTGCCGATCGATCGAGGTGGCGAGCGTCGCGAGCTGTTGGCCGATCCGCAACAAGTGGCCGGTCTTGCGGCGCAGCTGCGCACCGAACCACCGAAACACCTGGCCGGGTTGATCTGGTTTCGTCTGCCGTTGGCGGGTGACCGGCGTGCCTGGAGCCTGACCACCCTCGGCGCTGTCGCTCGGGGTGACAGCCTGGACAGTCGCCTGGCGTTGCAGGTGGGGGAACACGAAGGTCTGTACGATATCCGACTGATGAATCAGGGCAATCTTGACAGCCCTTGGCCCCAGCGCCTGACGCTTGCCGTCGGCGCGTGTGACGGCGTCGATGCCTTGGCTGGTTACACGTTGCAACAAACCCCTGGACTGCTTACCTTCACCCGCATTCAGGAAGGCCGCCTGGCCGCCGGTGCCCAGCGGGCAATCGGCTGGGCGCGCTGTACAAAAATTGACCAAGGAGGTTTCAATGTCTACCCGTAAGTGGCCTCGCCATCTGCTCTGTCTGAGCCTCAGCCTGCCGCTGGGACAGGCACTGGCCTGCGGGCCGGATTTTCCGATGCGCCTGCTGGATAACCGCGCGCAATCACTGTCCGAATTGCCCGAAGGCAGCTTCCGCTTCGAGGTCAGCCGCCTCGGCCGAGCGATTGCCGGGCTCAAGCCGGCCACCGATGCGACGCGCAACCCGGATTACAGCTATGACGATATGGCTTCTTACGTCGAACAACGCAGCAAGGCTGAACAGATTGGCCTGACCCCGCCGCAGCAAGCGGTGGTGGAGCGTTTGCGGGCGCTGACCGATGTCGAGCAGGTTGTCACCGAAGCGGCCAACCTGCCTGCCGAGCTGCGGCTGTACGCGATTGGCGCGGCGGCTTTTAACGCCGGTGAGCATCAGCGGGCAGCCGAATCGTTCCAGCAGTTGCTGGCGTTGCCGGCTGATCAGCGCCCGTTGCGTAGCACCTGGGCCGCGTATTCCCTGGGGCGGGCCTTGTTTGCCCTGAGCACCGAGGCCGGTGGCGGCGAACCCGCAGCGTTGCAGCAGCAGGCTCGGGAAGCGTTCCGCCAGGCCCGCGAGCTAAGCGTTGCCGGCTTCAGCGATCCGCTGGAACTGGGTATCGCCAGTCTCGGCGAAGAAGCCCGGGTGGCCTATACCGTTGATGATTGGAACAGCGCTGTCGAACTGTATGCGACTCAGTCCCTGCAAGGCTCCCAGGTCGGTTACAGCTCGTTGCTGCAACTGGCGGGCGACCTGAGTATCCAGCCGGATGAACGCTTGAGCCAATTGCTCAAAACCCCGGCGGTGCAGCGATTGGTGACCGCGTATTTGCTCAGCCGCGTCGGCTGGTGGGACGGTGAGGAGCCGTCGGGTGAGAAAAGGCTCTTCACGCTGTTGCAAGCCAACGCCCAGGGCAACCTGGAAGATGCCGACCGTTTGGCGGCGGTGAGTTATCAGCACGGCGATTACACCGGCGCCAAGGCCTTTGTGGAGAAGGCCCCCGACACAGGTTTGGCCTGGTGGGTGCGGGCCAAACTGGCGCTGCGCGACGGGGACAAAGTCGCCGCGGCGGCGGCTTATGCCAAAGCGGCCCAGGCGTTTCCGAAGGATGAGTCCTGGGGCAGTCGACGTACACCGGATTGGGATTTCGAGTCGGTGCAGCCCAAGTGCCGGGTCGAAGGCGAAAGTGCGATCCTGGCCTTGCAACGGGGTGACTACCTGCAAGCCTTCGATCAGCTTTATCGCGGCCAGGCCAACTATTGGTACGACGCTGCCTTGGTTGCCGAGCGTGTGCTGACGGTGGATGAGCTGAAACAATACGTCGACGCGCAAGTCCCTGCGCCACCGGCATTGAGCCAACAAGATCGCGACAACTACGTGCCACTGCCGGTGGCCGCGAGCCTGCGCAACCTGCTGGGTCGTCGCTTGCTCAGGGAAGGGCGCTACGATGAGGCTCCGGCGTATTTCGACAACGCTGACCTGCAGAATAAAGCCCGTGCTTATGGACAATTGCGCCAGGATGCCGAGTCCAAGTGGTGGCCAACCGGGCGGGCCGAGGCGTATTTCAATGCGTCCTGGATGGCCCGCAAATGGGGCATGGAACTGCTCGGCTACGAGATGGCGCCGGATTACGCCAGCCTGGGGGGCAGCTATAGCCTGGAACCCGTTGAGCTGAAGATCGGGCCGCTGGTGGCTGAAGGTGAAGTGCAACGCCAGCAGGCCAGCGCCGCGCAACCGGACGTGCGTTACCACTATCGGTTTGTCGCCACGGCGCTGGCCAGCCAGGCGGCAGATAACTTGCCCCATACCAGCCAGGCGTTTGCGGCCGTACTGTGCAAAGCGGTCGGTTACAACTCAAGCCTGGAAGAGCAAAGCGCGTTGTATCAGCGGTACGTGAAGGAAGGCCCCTACGTGGAGTGGGCCGGGGATTTCGGTCATCAATGCCAGGAGCCGGATTTCCGCACCGCGAACAAACGCTACGTCACCCAGGCCCTGGAGCCGATTCGCTCGACGCTGCGACCTTACAAGGGGTGGCTGCAAGTGGGTGGTTTGGTGCTGGTGGCAGCGGTGGTGTTGGGGTTGATCAGCCGTCGCCAGCGCAAGGCACGGATGGCTGCCAACTAGGCTGAAGATGTAACTGTGGGAGCGGGCTTGCTCGCGATGGCGCAGGGTCAGCTTGCTTCGATGTTGGATGTGCTGCCGTCTTCGCGAGCAAGCTCGCTCCCACAGGGTCAGGTGTGATTAGCCAATAGAGAACACCCTCTACATCTGTGTCGCCATCCCCTCCACGTTCATCGCCGCCTGGCGCAACGCCTCCGAACGGGTGGGGTGTGGATGGCAGGTCAGGGCTATGTCCTCGGCCGAGGCGCTGAATTCCATGGCCACGCAGTATTCGCCGATCATCTCACTGACGCTCTGGCCCACAAGATGCACCCCGAGGATTTCGTCGGTGCGCTCATCGGCCAGGACTTTGGCGAAACCCTCGGTCTCGTGGTTGATCTTCGCCCGGCTGTTGGCCGTGAATGGAAACTTCCCAACTTTGTAGGCGCGGCCTTCAGCCTTGAGTTGTTCTTCGGTCTTGCCGACGCTGGCCAGTTCCGGACGGGTGTAGATGACGCTGGGGATCAGCGCGTAGTTGACCTCGGCGGCCTTGCCGGCGATCTGTTCGATGCAGGCCATGGCTTCGTCTTCGGCTTTGTGGGCCAGCATCGGCCCGGACGTCACGTCGCCGATCACCCAAATGCCGGGCGCTTCGGTGCGATGGCCTTGGTTGGCCAGCAGGCCGCGTTTATCGGTGCTCAGCCCGACGTTCTCCAGACCCAGCCCTCGGGTATAGGGCCGCCGGCCAATGGCGACCAGCACGTAATCGGCGTCCAGGGTCAGCGCTTCGCCGCCCGCCGCGGGTTCAATCTGCAATTGCACACCGCTGGCCGACGAAACGGCGCCCGTGACTTTGGAACTCAGCTTGAATTGGATGCCCTGTTTTCCCAGGGCTCGCTGCAGGGTTTTGCCGGCCTCGCCATCCCCGCCCGGGCAGATGCGATCAAGGTATTCCACCACCGTCACCTCGGCGCCCAGGCGCCGCCAGACCGAACCCAGCTCCAGGCCGATGACGCCTGCGCCAATCACCACCAGATGCCGGGGCACTTCACTCAGGGACAATGCGCCGGTGGAGTCCAGGATGCGCTGGTTATCAATCTCGACACCTGGCAGCGGTGTGGGTTCGGAGCCGGTGGCGATGACGATGTCCTTGGCACTCAGTTCGGTCTTGCCGCCGTCTTCGCCGGTGACGGTCACTTTGCCCGGCCCGTCGATGTGGCCCCAGCCCTTGATCCAGTCGACTTTGTTCTTGCGGAACAGAAACTCGATGCCCTTGGTCAGGCCCGCCACGCTTTCGTCTTTCTGCTTCATCATTTGCGCAAGGTTGAGGCTGGGTTTGACGTCGATGCCCAAGTTGGCGAACTCTGCCCCCATGGCTGCTTCGTATAATTCCGAGGCATGGAGCAACGCTTTGGAGGGCATGCAGCCGACGTTCAGGCAGGTGCCACCCAGGGTCGCACGGCCTTCGACACAGGCGGCCTTCAACCCCAGCTGCCCGGCGCGAATCGCCGCGTTATAGCCGCCGGGCCCGCCGCCCAGAATGATTACGTCATAGTTGCTCATCGCTGTTCTCCCGCTTGGCCAGATAAAAAATTATGAGCGTAATATGAGCGTTCCCGAAGATTTAGGTCAAGGCTTTAGTCAAGGGGTAGGCGCAGGGGGCGTCATGAAGAATTCAAAACAGAAATTTCACAGTAATCGTTATAAGGTAACGACATATAACGGAGCGGCGGTGGCGTCTGTCCACGGGCCCGGATTCTGATCGCCACAAGCGCTGGGGTGGTATGCAAGTCGATCTTGATGTCGAGGGGGCAGCGGTTGCCGAGTGGCCGCGCTTTCAGCGGGCGTTGTTTCAGGGGCGTCGCTTGAAGCGAATCGCCTACGCGCTGGCTGGTCTGGCAGGCCTGGGATGGGGGCTGGCGCTTTTCATCGGGCTGTTTTCGCCGCAATCACTTTGGCCGGCGTTGCTGGTCAGCCAGAGTGCGGGTTTACTGGTACTGGTGGCGGGTTTGCAGTCGGCCTGGTGGATCACGCAATGGCGGGGCAGGGCACTGCGGCCGGCTGTGGATATCTCTACTCCCGCAGACGAGCCTGTTGATAACTTGGGTTGGTATGAGCGGCTGCTCGAGCGAATCGGCGCGCGCTGGGTCGGCCTGCTGAAGCAGATCGGCGCATCCACCTTGTGGCTGGCCGGTTGGTCAGTGATGGTATTGCTGAGTCTGGAGCAAGCCTGGAACCTGCAATTACCTGGCGCTGCCCTTGGCGTGTCCGCCAGTGTGGGCGCGGTGCTTTCTTTGTTGCTGGCGTTTGGGTTGCTGGTGTTCGAACGTCAATTGGCCCAGCAGCCTGGCGTGGAGTGGCCGGAAGCATCGTCGCTGGCGCAGTTGACGCGGGTGGCGATCATCGTGCTGGTGCTCGGTGCCTTGTGCTTGTTGTTCGCCGCAGAAACGTCGCTCTGGCCGGTGCGCCTGGCGGTGCTGATCGGATTATTGCCAGGGTTGGTGGCGGTGGAGTTGTTACTGCGCGCGCTGCTGTCGTTGTTCAGCCCACGCCGGGATTCCCTGGAGCCGACCCTGTTGGGGCGCAGCGTCGTCGCGGACCTGTTGCGCTGGCCGCCGCAACCGTTATTGGCTTTGCAGCATGAGCTGCACAACCGTTTTGGTATCGACCTGCGGCAGATCTGGGCTTTCAGTTACATGCGTCGGGCCTTCTTACCGGTGTTGGCGCTGGTATCGCTGGTGGGTTGGCTGCTGACAGGCGTGCATGAAGTGCCGCTGCAGGAGCGCGGTATTTATGAGCGCTTCGGTAAGCCGGTGGAGGTTTTCGCCCCGGGTCTGCACGCCGGCTTACCCTGGCCTTGGGGCAGGGTGCTGAGCGTCGAGAACGGTGTCGTGCATGAACTGGCCACCAGCGGCGCTGCTAACCGGGCGCCCACCGAGGCTGAGCCGGCTGAGGGGCCGGCCCCGGCGATTGCCAATCGGCTGTGGGACGCCAGCCATGTGAACGATAAATCCCAAGTCATCGCCAGCCGTCGTGCCGACCAGCAGAGCTTCCAGATCGTCAACATGGACGTGCGTTTCGTCTATCGCATCGGCTTGACTGATGCAGCGGCGCTGGCGGCGACCTACAACAGCGCCGATGTGCCGACGCTGATTCGCAGCACCGCCAGCCGCGTCCTGGTGCATGAGTTTGCCTCGCGCACGCTGGACGGTTTGCTGGGCGCGGACCGTGTCAGGCTGGCCGATGAAATCGGCCGTGCCGTGCAGGCCGACTTGCAGTCGCTCGACAGTGGTGTGGAAATTCTGGCGACAGTGGTCGAAGCGATTCACCCGCCGGCCGGAGCGGCCAATGCTTACCACGGCGTGCAAGCGGCGCAGATCGGCGCCCAGGCAATGATTGCCCGGGAGCGCGGCGCGGCGGCGGAGCAGACCAACCAGGCGCAACTGCAAGCCAGCGTCGCCCATGACCAGGCCAAAGCCTCCGCCCGGGAAATCAACGCCACCGCCCAGGCCGCCGACTTGCGCTTCAGCGCCGAGCGCAAAGCCTACGCGACGGCCGGCCACGCATTTGTGTTGGAGCAATACCTCAGCCAACTGAGCCAGGGCCTCGGCAATGCCAGATTGCTGATTCTCGATCATCGCCTGGGCGGCAGCGGCAACGCGCCGACCATCGATCTGCGTACCTTCACGCTGCCGGCAGACCCCGTGTCGCCGCGTAACCCTGTCCAGCCAGGAGCTGCCCATTGAGCCAGTCCTCTTCACACGATCACCACGACCACGCCGGTCACGATCATGCTCATGCCGGCCACCACCATGGGCATCATCACCATCACGGCGATCCGCAGCACGCCGGGCCGTTCCCCTGGCGGCGGATGGGTTGGGCGACGTTGCTGGTGGCGTTTGCCGTGGCAGCCGCCAGCCTGGTGCAAGTGCGGTCGGGAGAGGGCACGGTCATCACCCGTTTCGGCAACCCGGCAAGGGTGCTGTTGCAACCGGGCCTGGGCTGGCGTTGGCCGGCACCGTTCGAAGCGGCGATCCCGGTGGACTTGAGATTGCGCACCACTTCCAGCGGTCTACAGGACGTCGGCACACGCGACGGCTTGCGGATTATCGTTCAGGCGTACGTGGCGTGGCAGGTCCAGGGCGACCCGGACAATGTGCAGCGTTTCATGCGTGCGGTGCAGAACCAACCGGATGAAGCTGCCCGGCAGATCCGCACCTTTGTCGGTTCGGCGCTGGAAACCACGGCTGCCAGTTTCGACTTGGCAAACCTGGTCAACACTGACGCCAGCCAGGTGCGCATCGCCGATTTCGAAGCGCAATTGCGTCAGCAGATAGATCAACAGTTGCTCACCACCTACGGAGTGCGCGTGCTGCAAGTCGGTATTGAGCGCTTGACCTTGCCGTCGGTGACGCTGACTGCGACGGTGGATCGCATGCGTGCCGAGCGCGAAACCATCGCCACCGAGCGAACGGCGATCGGCAGGCGCGAAGCGGCGCAAATTCGTTCTGCTGCAGAGCGTGATGCGCGAATTCTACAGGCCGATGCCACGGTGAAAGCCGCCGATATCGAAGCGCAGTCCCGGGTGGAGGCTGCCGAGATTTACGGCAGGGCATATGCCGGCTCACCTCAGCTCTACAACCTGTTGCGCTCGCTGGATACGTTGGGAACCATTGTTTCGCCGGGTACGAAATTGATTCTGCGCACCGACGCCGCGCCCTTCCGGGTGTTGGTAGAAGGCCCGCCTGTCGTGGAACCCAAGGGTGGAACACAACCATGAGTTTGGTTCCACGTGGAACAAACGGCTTATCCAGTCCATGGATTCAGGCAGGACGTTTGGCTTTTCTGGCGTTGTACGCGGTCACGGTTCTGGCGGCGTTGGCCTGGGCGTTTTCCAACGTGCGGCAGATCGATCCGCAGAGCCGTGCGGTAGTCCTGCATTTTGGTGCCATGGATCGAATCCAGAATGCCGGCCTTCTATTGGCATGGCCTCGTCCCGTGGAACAAGTGATCCTGCTGCCAGCGGCGGATCGGGTGCTTGAGCGTCGAGTGGAATACCTGCTGCGTTCGGATGCGGCTTTGCAGGCGGATCGCGTCGCCAGTTTTGCCACGCCGGTCAGCGATGCGTTAGCCGGTTCTGGTTATTTATTGACCGGTGACGCCGGTGTAGTGCAACTGGATGTGCGACTCTTCTACAAAGTAACCGACCCCTACGCCTTCGTTTTACAAGGCGAACATGTATTGCCGGCGTTGGATCGACTGGCGACTCGCAGTGCCGTGGCCCTTACCGCCGCCCGGGACTTGGACACCATTCTGGTGGCGCGCCCTGAACTGATGGGCAGTGACAACCAGGCCGCCGAGCGCCGTGAGCGCTTGCGCGGCGATCTGGTGCAAGGTATCAACCGACGCCTGGCCGATCTGGCTGCAACCGGGCAGGGCCTGGGCATTGAAGTGGTGCGGGTCGACGTGCAGTCGAGCCTCCCAGGGTCCGCGGTGAGTGCATTCAACGCGGTACTGACCGCCAGCCAACAGGCCGACAAGGCCATTGCCAATGCCCGAACCGAGGCTGAAAAATTGACCCAGAGCGCCCGCCAGGACGCCGACCGTGCGGTGCAAGTCGCCCATGCCCAGGCCAGTGAGCGGCTCGCCAAGGCGTCGGCCGATACCGCCACAGTGCTCGGCCTGGCAAAGGCCCAAGGCACCGATCCGCAAATGCTGTTGCGCCTTTATCGTGAGCGCATGCCCGCTATCCTTCGTCAGGCCGGCTCGGTGACAACGGTCGATCCGAAGGACGATTCCCGCCTGATCATTCAGGGAGCCGAACAATGACCGCTCAATCCGCCGTGGTGCCGATGTTGTCTGGCGCCGAACAACGCACAGCCGCCCGCCAACTGACCTTGGCGATGCTCGCCCTTGGGCTGCTCGCCTTGGGCCTGGTGTGGCGCGGTTGGTCGCAGGAGCAGGGCGGTGTCAGTCAACTGCTGCTGGGATCCGCCTCGCTGCTGGTGGCAGTGCCGGTGATGCGTTCGGCCTGGTACAGCCTGCGTTATCCGAGCCTGCACGGGATCACCGATCAACTGATTGCCCTGGCGATGCTTGGCGCCTGGGCCACGGGTGATCTACTGACGGCAGCGCTGCTGCCAATCATCATGATCTTCGGCCATGTGCTGGAGGAGCGCAGCGTCATTGGTTCCCAGGAAGCGATTCATGCCCTTGGCCAACTGACCCGCAGCCTGGGCCGCAAGGTGCTGGCTGACGGTACGATCGTCGAGGTCGATAACGGCACGCTCCGGCCCGGTGATGTGGTGGAGGTGCGCGCCGGTGACCGGGTGCCGGCCGATGGTCGCGTGTTGTCCGGTCAGGCCAGCCTCGACACCGCGCCCATCACCGGCGAATCGGTGCCACTGGAGGCCGTGGTCGGCACCGAAGTCTTTGGTGGCGCGATCAATCTTGATGGGCTGTTGCGTCTGGAGGTGACCCGCACCGGCAATGAGTCAACCCTGGGCAAGGTCATTGCCCTGATGCAAAACGCCGAACGCTCCAAGCCGCCCATCACCCGGTTGCTGGAACGCTACGCCGGCAGTTATCTGGTGCTGGTGTTGCTGCTGGCGGCGGTGACCTGGTTTGTCACTAACGACTCTCAGGCGATGCTCGCCGTATTGGTGGCGGCGTGCCCTTGCGCGTTGGTGCTGTCGGCGCCGGCGACGGCCATTGCCGGGATCGCGGTGGCGGCGCGCCACGGGATCCTGATCCGCAGTTCGGCCTTTCTGGAAGAACTGGCGGACCTGACGTCGTTGGTCGTCGACAAGACCGGCACCCTGACGTACGGCGCCCTGCGCCTGCAATCTATCAAAAGTGCCCACGACGATCACGCGCCTTTACTCGCATTGGCCGCCAGCCTCGGTTCGGCCAGCAGCCATCCGGTCAGCCGTGCATTGGCGGGACTGGTGGAGCAGGAAAATTGCCTGCCGCTGAGCGATATCCGAGAGCGCCAGGGCCTGGGTGTGGTGGCGATGACCGGGCAGGGCGAAGCGGCGCTTGGTCGGCCAGAGTTGTTTACTCAGTTGGGCATCGAAACCCCAGCAGTCCCCAACCATGATGGCCCGATTGCCGGGTTGGCCCTGGATGGAAAATTTCTCGCCTGGCTGCTGCTGGCTGACAGCGTCAAGCCGGAAGCACGGATTGCCATGGCTGAACTACGGGAACTGGGCCTTGGGCGTCAGTTGCTGCTGACCGGTGACCGCCAGAGCGTGGCCAACACCTTGGCGCAGGACATCGGCCTCGGCGACGTACAGGCCCAGGCCTTGCCGGAAGATAAACTCAAGCGTGTGATGGCCGAAATCGACCACGGGTTCCGGCCAATGGTGGTGGGCGATGGGATCAACGATTCCCTGGCGCTCAAGGCTGGCGTAGTGGGTGTCGCGATGGGCGCCGGTGGTGCAGATATTGCCCTCGCATCGGCGGACATCGTGTTGATTGGCAGCGATCTGCGACGTCTCGGTACCTGCGTTCGGCTCAGTCGCCAATGCAGGCGTACGCTGCAAGTCAACGTGATCATCGGCTTGGGCTGGACCCTGGCAATTGTTGCCTTCGCGGCGTTCGGTTGGCTCGGTGCGGCGGGGGCGATGATCGCGGCGTTGCTGCATAATTTGAGCACGTTGCTGGTGTTGGGGAATGCCGGGCGCTTGCTGCGGTTTCAAGAGCCGTTGCTGAAGATTCGGGATGAATAGGCCGTTTGGGCATGTTGGCGAACTGTGGGCCATACTCATAGTCAGCTAGGGAAGAGGGCGAACCACTTCAGGCAGTTACTGGCTCCAACAGTAGTTTTGGAAGGCGATAGAAAAAGGCTATAAATTCGATAGCCTGCTATTTTTCTACGATGGTCTACCCTCATTTTCAGATGTCTGAAACGAGGGGGTTATTTCATGCTCGCGCAACTTCCACCGGCCTTACAGAATCTTCATTTACCGCTTCGGCTGCGGCTCTGGGATGGCCATGAATTTACGCTGGGTGCCGACCCCAGCGTCACGATCGTGGTCAAGGACCCACAAATGGTCGCGCAACTCTCCCATCCCAGCCTGGATGCGCTGGGTGCGGCGTTCGTAGAGGGCAAACTCGAACTCGAAGGTTCGATCCACGAAGTGATCCGGGTCTGCGATGAATGGAGCCAGGCGCTGATCAAGGAAGATTCTGACAACCCGCCGGTGCGTTCGATTCATGATAAGGAAACCGATGCCAAGGCGATTTCCTATCACTACGACCTGTCCAACGCGTTCTATCAGCTGTGGCTCGACAGCGACATGGCCTACTCCTGTGCCTATTTCGAGACAGGCAGCGAATCCCTCGAACAGGCCCAGCAAGCTAAATTCCGCCACTTATGCCGCAAACTGCGTCTGCAACCTGGCGACTATCTGCTGGATGTGGGCTGCGGATGGGGTGGCTTGGCGCGTTATGCGGCGCGGGAATTCGGCGCCAAGGTCTTTGGCATTACCCTGAGCGAGGCGCAACTGGCGTTGGCCCGCGAACGGGTCAAGGCGCAAGGCCTGGAGGATCAAGTGGAGTTGCAGCTGCTGGACTACCGGGACCTGCCCCAGGATGGTCGCTTCGACAAGGTGGTCAGTGTCGGCATGTTTGAGCATGTCGGCCATGCCAATCTCAAGCAGTACTGCAAGACCTTGTTCGGCGCCGTTCGCGAGGGTGGGCTGGTGATGAACCACGGCATCACCGCCAAGCACACTGACGGTCGTCCGGTCGGTCGCGGCGCGGGTGAGTTTATTGAGAAGTATGTGTTCCCCAACGGCGAGCTGCCGCACCTGTCGATGATCTGCGCCGAGATCAGCGAAGCGGGGCTGGAGATTGTCGACGTGGAAAGCTTGCGCCTGCACTACGCGCGCACGCTCGACCATTGGAGTGAACGCCTGGAGGACAACCTCGAGGCCGCCTCGAAGCAAGTGCCGGAACAGGCGCTGCGGATCTGGCGTTTGTACCTGGCCGGTTGCGCCTACGCGTTTGCCAAGGGTTGGATCAACCTGCACCAGATCCTGGCGGTGAAGGCCCACGCCGACGGTAGCCATGATTTACCTTGGACCCGTGACGATATCTACATACCTTAGAGTATCGGGGAAATAAGCCGGGCGATCCGCATGCCGACCTTCTGCAGGCGGTGGGTCTCCCGGCTTGCCTGTTTGTCGATTTCCTGGGCCTGGGCGAAGTCGTTCTCGAGCATTTGCTCCACCTCGCTGGCGAATGGGATATCCACGGTCAGCAGCATCACTTCGAAATTCAATCGGAACGAACGATTGTCCAGGTTCGCACTGCCGATGGCGCTGATTTCCCCGTCGATCAGCACCACCTTCTGATGCAGAAAGCCCGGCTGATAACGGAACACCCGCACGCCAGCCCGCACCGCTTCAAATGCATACAGGCTGGACGCGGCGTAGACGACCTTGTGGTCCGGTCGCGAGGGCAGCAGGATGCGCACGTCCACGCCGCGCAGCACCGCCAGGCGTAACGCTGCGAATACCGCTTCGTCAGGAATAAAGTAGGGCGTTGTGATCCAGACTCGGTCGCTGGCCGCGTGAATAGCCTCGACGAAAAACAGTGAGCAGGTTTCGTAGGCATCAGCCGGTCCGCTGGCCAGTAGCTGGCAGAGCACACCGTCGTCCGGGTAGCTGTCCGGCAGGATCAGCGGTGGCAACGAACGGGCCGCCCAGAACCAGTCTTCGGCAAACGACTCTTGCATGCTCCCCACCACCGGCCCGCGCACTTCAACGTGGGTGTCGCGCCATGGTGCCAAGGGCGGCTTTTCGCCCATGTATTCGTCGCCCACATTGTGCCCGCCGACGAAACCCAAAACACCATCCACCACCACGATCTTGCGATGGTTTCGAAAGTTGACCTGGAACCGGTTGAGCCAGCCGCTGCGGGTGGCGAAGGCTTTCACCTGGACGCCACCGTCGCGCAAGGCCTGAACGTAGCGGTGGGACAGGGAGTGGCTGCCGATGCGGTCATAGAGTAAATACACGGCCACGCCTTCGGCGGCTTTTTTCAAGAGCAGTGTATGCAGGCGTTGGCCAAGGCGGTCGTCGTGGATGATAAAAAATTGAATCAGCACCGCCTCACGGGCACTGTCGATGGCCTGGAAAATCGTCTCGAACGTGGCGTGACCATTGACCAGCAATCGCACCTGATTGTTTGCCAGGCACGGTGTGCGCCCCAGCTTGGGCATGGCCCGTAACGAGGCGTAGGCCTGGGAGGCGCGGGCGGTCAAGGCCTCCTCGACCCACGGCCGCCAGTTCAACTCGGAGATCGCCTTGCGCATTTCTTCGTTGGCTTGCCGCCGGGCCTTGATATAACCATCAAAGGTACTGCGGCCGAAAACCAGGTAGGGAATCAGCGTCAGGTAAGGAATGAACACCAACGACAGGGCCCAGGCGATCGCACCTTGGGCCGTGCGCACCGTCAGTACGGCGTGGACGGCGGCGATGGAGCCCAGGGTATGGAGCAGCGCGATCAGGTAACCGAAAATATGGGGGCCAAAAAAATCCATGGGGCTGCCTTGCTCCTGACATTTTCAATGCTTAACAGACCATGTTCCATGGCGAATGTCGCTATTTAATTCACTCGTACCGGGTCTGAACCGAAGCTTATGGGCGGCGTCTAACGGCCACTTGTCCTCTGGAGTTTATGCAATGAATGTTCGTCTGCTGGGTTTGGCCTTGGCGGTTGGCTTGTCGGTTCCGATGGCGGCTCAGGCGCAGATGCTTCAACCGGGTTTGTGGGAACTGACAACGAGCAATATGAAAGTCGATAACCAGAACCTGCCGGACCTTCAACTGATCCTCGGCCAGTTGCAAACCCAGATGACCCCGGAGCAACGGGCGATGCTGGAAAAGCAGGGCATCACCATGGGCGGCAAAGGCATTCGGGTTTGCCTGACCCCGGAGCAGGTCAAAACCAATGATATCCCGCTGCAAGACCCGCAATCGGGTTGCAAACAGCAGATCACCGACCGGACTGGCAATCAGTGGAAGTTTCGCTTCAGCTGCCCGAAGGCCCAGGGTAATGGCATCGCGACGTTCCAGAGCGATCGTGAATTCACCACCAAGGTCAACGGCACGTTCAACGCTACCGGCATTCAGCAGAACGGCAGCCTCGACACCCGGGCTGTGTGGCTCGGGCAGGATTGCGGGACGGTCAAGCCGAGGGCTTGAGCCTCATGTGTAGTAACAGCGTGAGAGCAAAGCTTGCTCCCACGCATGATCGATCAAGGCCGGCTCAACGCCTCGTACAACGTATTGAGGTTGTATTCAAACAGCCCCGTGAAGGTGCTGGCCGGTCCGCTGGTCGCTAGGGCATCGGAGTACAGCGTACCGCCAATGTGCGCGCCGCTTTCGTCAGCGATCTGCTTGAGCAGGCGCGCATCCTTGATGTTTTCCATGAACACCGCTTTGACTTTCGCCTGGCGAATCTGGGTGATCAACGCGGCGACTTCTGCAGCCGAAGGTTCACGTTCAGTGGACAACCCCTGAGGCGCCATGAACTCGATACCGTAGGCCTGGCCCAAGTAACCGAACGCATCGTGAGACGTCACGATCTTGCGATTGCCTGGCGGCAAGGCCCCGAGCTTGGCCTTGGCTTCGGCGAGCAGGGCGTAGATCTTCTTCAGATACGCCTGGCTGTTGCGTTCGTAGTCAGCCTTGTTCGCCGGGTCTGCCGCTTCCAGTGCCTTGGTGATGTTGCTGACATACAGTTCGGCGTTTGCCAGGTTGTGCCAGGCGTGAGGGTCGGGGATGGTCTCGCCATCTTCATCCAGCGAACGTGGGATCACCCCGCGGCTGGCGCTGATCACCGGGGCGCCGGTTTCCGTGCTGGTGACCAGGCGATCCAACCATGGCTCGAAACCCAGCCCATTCTTGATGATCAGCTTAGCGCGGAGTAGCGCCTTGGCGTCGTCTGGTGTGGGTTCGTAAGTGTGCGCATCGGCGTCCGGCCCGACCATGTTGGTGATTTGGATATGCTCGCCACCGACCTGTCGGGTCATGTCGGCGAGGATGCTGAAGCTGGTTACCACCTGAAGTTTTTCGGCGGCGGATAAGGACATGGACAGCATCAGACTGAACAGCACGAGCAGGACGCGCATCGGGAAACACCTCATTGGGATGTGAGCAAAGGCGGGCGGCGCAACAAACCGTGCACCGGACCGAACACCACGGACAACAGATATAACGCGCCGGCTACCAGTACGATGGCCGGTCCGCTGGGCAGCGAGAAATAGAAGGACAGCAACAGGCCCAGCCACACCGAAAGACAACCGAGCAGCGCCGCGACCATCATTAGAATCGGCAGGCGCCGGCTCCAGAATCGCGAAGCGGCAGCCGGAAGCATCATCAGGCCGACCACCATCAGCGCACCGATGGCCTGGAAGCCGATCACCAGATTCAACACCACCAACGTCAGAAACACGCCATGGGCCAAAGGGCCCAAGCGACTGACGGTTTGCAGGAACAGCGGATCCAGGGTGTCGAGCAATAGGGGCCGATAAATCAGCGCCATGGCCACCAGGCTGGCCCCGGAAACCCAGAGCATGCCGGTGAGTGTCGGGCCGTCTACCGCCAGTGCCGAGCCGAACAGCAAGTGAAGCAAATCCAGGCGTTTGCCGGCCATGCCGAGGATCAACACGCCGGCTGCCAGGGAAATCGGATAAATCGCCGCGAGGCTGGCGTCTTCCCGCAGACCGGTGCGTCGGGTAATCCAGGCTGCCAGCCCGGCCATGCCCAGGCCCGCGCCGAGGCCACCGATTGTCAGGGCTGGCAGGCTCAATCCAGCGAACCAGAAACCCAGGGCGGCGCCTGGCAAAATACCGTGAGCCACGGCATCGCCGATCAGACTCATACGTCGAAGAATCAGAAATACTCCCAGCGGGGCTGTGCTGCACGCCAATACCAGACCGCCAAGCAAGGCCCGGCGCATGAAGACGAACTCCTGGAATGGTTGCCAGAGATGGGTGGCCGCGAGCATCACGCCACCCGCATGCGAGGTTGTTGGGCGATCAAGTCGACACTGCGATTGAGCGTGCAGCCGGCGTGGCTGACCAGCAATGTGTGAGGAATGTGTTCGCGTACCGCCGCCAGGTCATGACAAACCACCACCACGGTTCTGCCCGCCGCGTGCCAGCCATGGATGTGTTTCCACAGTAGCGCCTGGCCTTGTTCGTCGAGGGCCGCGTGGGGTTCGTCGAGCAACAGCAGCGGCGCTTCGGCCAGGCTCAGGCGAGCGAGCAGGGCGCGTTGTAACTCGCCGCCAGACAATGCCATCAACGGACGATTTTCCAGCCCCGCCAGAGCCCAGTCTTCCAAGGCTGTCTGGAGCAGTTGCCTGCGCATGGCGGGTGTGTGCCTATTCCCCCAGGAGCCGGCGGCCACCAACTCCTGCAAGCTGATGGGGAACTGCCGATCCAGATGTTGTTGCTGCGGCAGGAATGAGACACCGCCGCGGCGGGGGACGTCCAGCGTGACCTTCCCGGACAGGGGTTTTTGCAACCCCGCGAGTACTTTCAGCAGGCTGCTCTTACCCGAACCGTTGGCGCCGATGATGGCCGTCAGGCTGCCCGCTGGCCGCTCCATATTCAGCGGTGGTGTGAGAGGTTGCCCAGGGGCACCCCAGCGCAAGGTTTGGCAACGGATCATGATGCCTCCCGCTGCCAGCGGCTTTGGGCCACGGCGTCATGGGCGTGCAGGCTCTCGGCGTGGACGACGCGTACATCCAGGGCGGTGATGCTGGATGAGCGCCTCAAGGCGGTGCTCAATCGCCGAGCGGCGTCTTCGCAGAACATCAGGTTTTGGCCGTTGGCGAGCGCGAACGCCTGCTCATCGGCGCGTTTGACTGCGGTTTGCACAGCAGTGCCTAGGGCCGCTTCGGCCTCGTTGATGAGAGACAGCAGCGGCAATTCGTCGACATGGGTGTCCAGCCGTAGATTCAACGTGGCCATGCTGCGTTGACTGTGGGGAGTAGCGACAATGCCGTTTGCTGAGCCCAGCCAGGCCAGGATTTCAGCGTGCTCGAGGCTTTGGTTGGCGAAGTCGTCTACGAATTGCTGCTGAATCAACTGTCGGGCGAGCGCCGCTGAGCAAGGGCAGGTGGACGAGTAGGGGATCTGAATTTTCAGTTCCACGTGGAACACTGCGTATTTCAGGTGCGCTTCAATACTCACGGGATAACGCTTCCAGCCGGCCAGCGGGCTGATTAGCGCCGGACGTTTAAGCAACAAATCGGTGTGGATGCTTAGGGAAGCAAAATGGGACAGGCCTTCATGGCTATCGAGAAATTGCCGCAATACGCGATGCAATAGCGCTGGAGAAAGAGGTGTTTCTTCAAGTATTTCCAGCGCCAAATACAAACGTGACATATGGATGCCACGAGCATCACCGTCGTCGAGGCTGACACCTGCGTCGGCCGTCGCGCTCAGACGCTGGCCGTCGATCAAAACCGGTGTGGCGATCCCACACATGCCTACCCAATCGAGGGGTAAAGCTTGGCGTGAAGCCTGCGCAGCAACATCTGGCAGCGTTAACGCATTCATGGGCAAGGTCCATCATAGGTTCGAATTTAATGTTATAGTATAACAGTCAATTCGAATAAACCTCTTTCATGAACGGAGTTTCATTTCTTTACTCCCACGTTCCACGTGAAACATCAGTGCGACGAACTCTGACAACCGTTCATGCGGCCGCATATGAACGCACCGCCGCTACCACCACCGCCTGCGCTGGAGAAGCGGTTGATGGTCGTCCAGCCAACTCGTCGGTTGTATCCAACCCAACTTTCACCATCGGACGCCAAGCCTGTGAAGAAAGTGATTTGACCGTAACGACTGTTCGTTTGCGCCCAATGGCGACGACTGACCGCTTCAAAACCACGCAGATAAAGGGTGTTTCCGCTTGTTGCGACGCTGTAGGCATTACCTTGCCCGTCAACGCACGCCAGCAAGCTCGCACTGCGGGTGCAGTTGGCCAAGAGCGGGCTTTGGGCCGAAGCGCTCAGCGCCAACAGCAACAACGGGCTCGCTAATACGAGTTTCAGACAAGTGTGCATCGATTGTTCTCAGGCTAATGAGGGCGGCAGGGCTGGCTGAATTGTGTTGTTATACTATAACATAAAACTACCCAGGCATGATCCAAGCCCAAGCCTGAAAACGAGCCAAAACGCGCGTGAACAGCGTCAGCAATGGCCGCCCCGATGAGGATATACCTGATGCCCAATCGCCTCCCCGTTACCGTGCTTTCCGGATTTCTTGGTGCCGGTAAAAGCACGCTGCTCAACTATGTCCTGCGCAATCGCGACAATTTACGCGTCGCCGTAATCGTCAACGATATGAGCGAGATCAACATCGATGGCAGCGAAGTCCAGCGAGATGTCACCCTGAGCCGCTCCGAAGAGAAACTGGTGGAAATGAGCAACGGCTGCATCTGCTGCACGCTGCGTGAGGACTTGCTGGAAGAAGTCGGCCAGCTCGCCAGGGAGGGGCGCTTCGATTATCTGCTGATCGAGTCCACGGGTATTTCTGAACCCTTGCCGGTGGCGGAAACCTTCACGTTTCGTGATGAAGAGGGTCGCAGCCTGGCCGATGTTGCCCGGCTCGACACCATGGTGACGGTGGTTGATGGGGTGAATTTCCTGCTGGATTTCCAGGCTGCCGAAAGCCTTGCGTCCCGGGGCGAAACCCTGGGCGAGGAAGACGAGCGCTCGATTACTGACCTGCTGATCGAGCAGATCGAGTTCGCCGACGTGATTTTAATCAGCAAAATCGACCTGATCAGCCGTGACGAACGGGAAGAATTGATTGCGATCCTGGAGCGTCTCAACGCCCAGGCGCAGATCATTCCCATGGTCATGGGGCAGGTCCCCTTGGGGCGCATTCTCGATACCGGCCTTTTCGACTTTGAACGCGCCGCGCAAGCGCCTGGCTGGCTACGGGAGCTGCGCGGCGAGCATGTACCCGAGACCGAAGAATATGGCATCGCCTCGACAGCCTACCGGGCGCGCCGACCGTTTCATCCTCAGCGTTTTTTCAGTTTGATCGACCGTCCGTGGACCAACGGCAAACTCCTGCGTTCCAAAGGGTTCTTCTGGCTGGCCAGCAAACCTGAGGAAGCGGGCAGTTGGTCTCAGGCCGGCGGTTTGATGCGGCACGGATTTGCCGGGCGCTGGTGGCGGTTTGTGCCAAAAAACCAGTGGCCGCAGGATGAGGAAAGTAGCGCTGCCATCCTGAAAAACTGGCTGCCTAGCACGGGCGATTGCCGCCAGGAGCTGGTATTCATCGGACAAGACATCGACTTCACCCAGCTCACCGCTGAACTGGACGCTTGTCTGCTCAGCGACGCGGAAATGGCCCTGGGTGTCGAAAGTTGGCGCTTGCTGCCGGACCCGTTTGGCCCGTGGCATGACGACGAGGTCGCAGCGTGATGCTGGCGCCCAGCCTGAATAGGGCTGCACCGGTGCGGCAGGTCCAAGGTGAAACGCCACGGATCCTGACACAAATTCTGGAGGACGGCACCAACCTGGCTGTCTGGCAACGTCAGCTTCCGGCGCATATCAGCGACTTTGCGGCCATGGTGCTTTCGATGGAGCAGCCGCTGGCTGAGTCGCTGGTGCTCGACTTGCCGGAGGACGACACTCAGCCGGCGCTGCACGGCCTGGCCGCGGGGTTCAGCGATCTGCAAGGTTACGAAGGCTTTATCGCCGACGTTGCCTGGTTGGTCAGTGCGTTTGCCTGTCTGCTGGGCGCCAAACGTGTCGGCCTGCGTCTGCGCGCACTGGACAAGGCCATGTGTCCGCGCTTTCACGTTGACCATGTACCGGTGCGGCTAATCACTACTTATGTCGGTGTCGGCAGTCAGTGGCTCAAGGAAAGTGCCATGGACCGTCGATGTTTGGCGCAGCCTGAAGCCGAGCCCGGCGATCCGCGGATGATCCAGCAGCTTTACAGCGGTGATGTGGCGTTGCTTAAAGGCGAGAAGTGGCACGGCAATGAAGGGTTCGGCCTGATCCACCGCTCGCCGGAACCGGCCCCGGGGGAGCGCCGATTGATCCTCACACTGGATTGGCTGGCTTAAGGTTTGAGCCAGTTGCCCTGGCTTTGGCCTTCACAAAACGGCTGGAGATAAGCGGCGTCAGTGGCCACGCCGTAATAGTGAATATCCTGGCGGTAAGGCATATTGGCGACCTGGGCGTTGCTGCAGATGCCAAACGCGCCGCCAGGGCACTGATCGACGTACTGCACCTCGACTTTTTGCCCGGCGAGGCTTGGCTGGCAGAAGCCGTCGGCGAACAACTTCTGCGGGATGTTGCGGTTCTGCTGGCAGACTTTTACATCGAGCCGCTCCGCCTGACTGTGCACAACACAAGCCTGGGCCAGTGCCTGGTTTGACGTCAATGCCAGTAACAACCAGCCGAGCATCCGCATTTTCACCTCCATCGAAAGCCGTCGATTATGTTGCAGAACATTCCCACCCATGTCATCGCCGGCCCCTTGGGGGCTGGCAAGACCAGCTTGATCAAGCATCTGCTGACACAGCGTCCGGCCAATGAACGCTGGGCGGTGCTGATCAACGAGTTCGGCCAGATCGGTCTGGATGCCGCGTTGCTGACCCAGGCCGCCGATGGTATCGCACTGGGCGAAGTGGCCGGGGGCTGTTTGTGTTGCGTCAACGGCGCGCCGTTTCAGATTGGTCTCGGTCGATTGCTGCGCAAGGCGCGACCAGACCGTTTGTTTATCGAACCTTCGGGGCTGGGCCATCCGGCGCAACTGATGCGGCAATTGAACGAGGCTCCATGGCTCGGCGTGCTGAGTGTCCAACCTGGCGTGCTGGTGCTGGATGCCCAGGCGATGGCGGACGGTAAGCCACTGCCTGATGCGCAGCAGCGTGCTTTGGCCGATGCCGGGCTGCTGGTATTGAATAAGTCCGAGAAGCTCTCTGAGATCGATCGAGCACGTATCACGGCGCAACTGCCGGCGCTTGCGTTGTATTGGACGCAACAGGCTGAGTTGCCGCTGGATCGACTGCCGGGTCTTGCAACTCGGGGGAGTGGGGTTGTGGATAACTTCAGGCTACCCAAGGATGTGGGTTACATGCCGGCCATCTGGACCGACCCGAGATTGCCGATCTGCCTGCATCAGCAGCAGGAAGGTGGCTGGAGCATCGGCTGGCGCTGGCATCCGAGCCAGTTGTTCGACACGGCGGCGCTCACTCAATGGCTGCAAGGCTGGGGTTGGAAACGCGCGAAGATGGTTATCCACAGCGTGGACGGCTGGGTTTCAGCCAATGCACTGGAGGGCGCGGTCCTGGATTGGGGGACCAGCGAGTGGCGACAGGACTCACGGATCGAACTGATTTTCGCCGAGGCGCAAGACGTTGATGCTCTACAGGCCGGTCTGGCGAGTTGTCGTTGTGAATAAGTCAGCGCTGTTTCAAGGCTTCCACTTGTTGTGTTCCTGGCGCCACTGACTCAACTCGATCACTTCGGCCCGGGGCCTGGTCTGGACCGCTTCAATGGACGCCTGGGGCGTTTCTTCGAACGGCATGGGGTAGGGCGCCAGCTCGATTTGCGCGCTGTGGGCACCGAATTGGGTAATGGTGCCCGAATGGCGGGTCTCACCCGTGACGGTAAATTCGAAATTATAGATACGCGCCAGGCGTCGTCGGCCGTTTGCATCTTTCACGAAACCGATCCTTTTCAGCGCCACGTTGCCGTCCAGGAGCTCGATCTTGAGGTTGGCGCAATGCTGCATGACCCTCGCCAAGGCCCGCTCGCGCAAGCCGTGGTTGTGCCACAGCCAGGCGCAGCCAGTGGCCAGCAGCATCAGCACGAAAATATTTCCAAGGGTCAGCATGAACGAAGTGCTCCAACAAGTTGCGGTCAGCTTAACTGTGTCGCTGGTCTGTCGTACAGGCTGCGTTTAGTCGCATACTGCGCGGCTTGAATTTCAATCGTTTTACGGAAACTTCCCGCATGAAACGTACACCTCATCTGCTTGCCATCCAGTCTCACGTGGTATTCGGTCACGCTGGCAACAGCGCTGCCGTGTTTCCCATGCAGCGGGTCGGGGTGAACGTATGGCCGCTCAATACCGTGCAATTTTCCAATCACACCCAATACGGTCAATGGACCGGGGAAGTGCTTGCGCCTGAGCAAATACCGGCATTGGTAGAGGGCATTGCGGCGATCGGTGAGCTGGGGAACTGTGATGCGGTGCTGTCCGGTTACCTGGGCAGCGCCGCTCAGGGGCGGGCGATTCTGACGGGCGTGGCGCGGATCAAGGTCGCCAATCCCAAGGCGCTGTACCTGTGCGACCCGGTCATGGGGCATCCGGAGAAGGGCTGCATCGTAGCGCCCGAGGTGAGTCAGTTTCTGCTGGAAGAGGCCGCGGCCGTGGCGGACCTCATGTGCCCGAACCAATTGGAGCTGGACAGCTTCTCCGGGCGCAAGGCGCAGTCGCTGCTGGACTGCCTGGCCATGGCCCGCGCGCTACTGGCCCGCGGACCGAAGGCGGTGCTGGTCAAACATCTGGCCTACCCAGGCAAGCCCGATGACAGCTTCGAAATGCTGCTGGTGACGGCTGACGGCAGCTGGCACCTGCGCCGTCCGCTGCTGGCCTTCCCTCGCCAGCCGGTGGGCGTGGGGGACCTGACGTCGGGGCTGTTCCTGGCGCGGATACTGTTGGGCGACAGTCTGGTGGCGGCGTTCGAATTTACCGCCGCCGCCGTGCATGAAGTGTTGCTGGAGACTCAGGCGTGTGTCAGCTACGAGTTGGAACTGGTCCGCGCCCAGGACCGGATCGCCCATCCGCGGGTGCGGTTTGAGGCTGTGCCGATCAGCCTTTGATCGCACCCGTGGAAATGCTGCAAATCCCTGTGGGAGCGAGCTTGCTCGCGATGGGGGCATCACATTCAACATAAATGTTGGCTGTGATATCGCCATCGTGAGCAAGCTCGCTCCCACATTTGGTTTTCATCTGTCTGTTAAGGCCCGTCCGCCTTGATCTCCTGGTAACGCTTTTCCAGTTCCTGGCGGATCTGCCGGCGTTGCTGGGCTTGTTCGTAGCGGCGCTTTTCTTCCCCATTCTGCGGTTGCAACGGCGGGACGGCGGCGGGTTTGCGCTGATCGTCCACCGCGACCATGGTGAAGAAGCAGCTGTTGGTGTGGCGTACCGAGCGTTCGCGAATATTTTCGGTCACGACTTTGATGCCCACTTCCATCGACGTGTTGCCGGTGTAGTTCACCGACGCCAGGAAGGTCACCAGCTCGCCGACGTGAATCGGCTCGCGGAAGATCACCTGGTCGACCGACAACGTCACCACATAGCGCCCGGCGTAGCGGCTGGCACAGGCATAGGCGACTTCGTCGAGGTATTTGAGCAGGGTGCCGCCATGGACATTGCCAGAGAAGTTGGCCATATCGGGGGTCATTAACACCGTCATCGACAGCTGGGCGTTTCCGGGTTCCATAACGTACTCACGGTTCAAGGCAGCAATTTCGGGAGTGCACCTCTGCGGGTGCTGGAAGGTTTTAAAAACCACCGATATCGGGACGCCGCACCTGTGGCTGCCGTCACGCCCCGATGGATCTGTTTCCATATATTGCACTGACTTTTTGTCGGAAGTCGCGGTGTTACCCTTCAAAAGCCGTTGCGAGGGCTTTTCCTACAAAGGAAACGGACTTATCCAGCTCCGCGATGAGTCATTTTGAACAGGGAGCCCCAAACCATGCATGCCATCAGTTTCATTCAAGACCTGGCAATCATCATGATGGCAGCGGGGTTGGTGACCGTTCTCTTTCATCGTTTTAAACAACCGGTGGTCCTGGGCTATATCGTGGCCGGCTTCATCATCGGCCCGCATACGCCGCCGTTCGGTTTCATCCACGACGAAGACACGATCAAGACACTGGCCGAGCTCGGGGTGATTTTCCTCATGTTTTGCCTGGGCCTGGAATTCAGCCTGCGCAAGTTGTTCAAGGTGGGCGCCACCGCGTTCATCGCGGCGTTCCTCGAAATCGTGCTGATGATCTGGATCGGCTACGAAATTGGCCGCTGGTTCGACTGGAGCACCATGGACTCGCTGTTCCTCGGCGCTATCCTGGCCATCTCCTCGACCACCATCATCGTCAAGGCCCTCAACGACCTGAAGATGAAAAACGAGCGCTTCGCACAGTTGATTTTCGGGGTGTTGATCGTCGAGGACATTCTGGGCATTGGCATCATCGCCTTGCTGTCGAGCATTGCCGTCAGTGGCACGGTGAGCTCCGGCGAGGTGTTTTCCACAGTCGGCAAGTTGTCGCTGTTCATGATCGTCGCGCTGGTCATTGGCATTCTGCTGGTGCCGAGGCTACTGGCCTACGTGGCAAAGTTCGATAGCAACGAAATGCTGCTGATCACTGTGCTGGGCCTATGTTTCGGTTTCTGCCTGTTGGTGGTGAAACTGGAGTACAGCATGGTGCTCGGGGCATTCCTGATCGGTGCGATCATGGCCGAGTCCCGGCAGTTGCAGAAAGTCGAACGACTGGTGGAGCCGGTACGCGATCTGTTCAGCGCGATTTTCTTCGTGGCCATCGGGCTGATGCTCGATCCGGCGATATTGCTGCAGTACGCCTGGCCGATCGCCGTGATCACTGGCGCAGTGGTCCTTGGCAAGATGCTGTCCTGCGGCCTCGGTGCCTTTATCGCCGGCAACGACGGACGCACCTCACTGCGAGTCGGGATGGGGCTTTCGCAGATTGGCGAATTCTCCTTCATCATCGCGTCGCTGGGGATGACCCTGCAGGTCACCAGTGATTTCCTCTATCCGGTCGCCGTCGCGGTCTCGGTGTTGACCACACTGCTGACGCCTTACCTGATCCGGGCTGCCGACCCGTTGTCCGTCAAGTTGGCGACGGTCATGCCGCAACGGCTGACGCGGGTGCTGGGGATGTATGGTGAATGGCTGCGCAGCATCCAACCCCACGGGGAGGGAGCGGTGGTGGCCTCGATGATCCGGCGGATCCTGCTACAGGTCGGAGTCAACCTTGCACTGGTCATCGCGATTTTTGTTTCGGGTGGTTTTTTTGCCGAGCGGATGTCGGCTTACCTGCAAATGTGGATCAGCGACCCGAGCTGGCAGAAAGCATTGATCTGGGGTGGGGCGTTATTGCTATCGCTACCGTTTCTGATCGCCGCGTATCGCAAGCTCAAGGCACTGTCGATGCTGCTGGCAGAGATGAGCGTCAAGCCGGAGATGGCCGGCCGCCATACCCAGCGTGTGCGTCGAGTGATCGCCGAAGTGATCCCGATCCTCTCGTTGCTGGTTATTTTCCTGCTATTGGCGGCCTTGTCGGCCAGCATCTTGCCGACCAACAAGTTGCTGGTGTTGATTGCAGTGGTGGCGATTGCCGTCGCAGCCTTGCTCTGGCGCTGGTTCATCCGCCTGCATACGCGGATGCAGGTGGCCTTGTTGGAAACCCTGGACAATCACAAGGAGTCGTCCGGGCATTGACCCGCGGCGGGGCGCTGGTGGATCAGCTTTCCAACCAGACGTCCCGCGCCCAGTGCCAGACGGATTCCCAGGTTTCCTCGGCAATCAGTTCTTCCTCGGCCTGCCACAGCACCACAGTGCCGTCTTCTTCGACGCAATAATAATCGTCACCGTCCTGGCAGATCGGGATCAGGCTGCGCTCCACACCGGCATCCCAGGCATTGGCGGCCACATCCGGCAGATAGGTGTGGGATTGGGGATCGGTGACGGTCACCGGCTCCAGGCTGCCATAGACGACATCGCTGACGGTGAGCAAAAACTCCCTGAAGACGAACGGGATATCGATGAACAGCTGTTCTTCGATCTCTACCAACAAATCTTCGTCAGGCAACTCCAGCGGAACCGGTACGGGTTCGTTGGCTTCACGCAATTGTTCGATGATTTCTTCCACGTCCGGGATCCTCTTTCTCGATGGCGCGGTTTATATGGAGCGGTTTATACAGTAGCTCGCTATAGATGCAACCGCGAAATAGAAAACCCCGGCCTGAGCCGGGGTTCTTTTATTTCAACATGCAAAACGCGCAGAGGTTTAACTGTTCTGGCGGATACCGGCCACCAGCCAAGGCTGGTCATCGCCTTGGGCACGTTCCATGTTCCAGCTTTCGCTGAACGCTTCGCCCTTGTCGAAGCGCGAGTCCTTCGACACACCGCTGAAGGTCAGGGTGGCGATGGTCTTGTCGGCGCGATCGTCGACGCCGTCCAGTTGTACTTGCAGATTGTCGATGTAGGTCGACTGGAAGCCATCGCCCAGTTCGGCCCGCTCGCGCTTGAGGAATTCCAGCAGTTGCGGGGTCACGAACTCAGAGATCTTGTCCATTTCGTTCGCATCCCAGTGTTGCTGCAGGGACATGAAATGGCTGCGCGCAGCTTCGACGAAGCGCTCTTCGTTGAACCAGGCTGGCGCGTTGATGACCGGACGGGCGGCCACTGGCGCTGCCGAACCACCGAAAATCGAACCGCTGGCCGGTTGCTGGTTGAACACTTCACGTTGCATCGGTGCATGACCGGCCGGAGCCAATTGCTCCTGCTGCTTGCGACGACGGGCGGCAATGAAGCGGAAGACCAGGAAGGCGATGACCGCCATGATCAGGATGTCGAAGATCTGCATGCCCTGGAAGCCGTCGCCCATGAACATGGACGCGAGCAGGCCGCCGGCGGCGATACCGGCCAGAGGGCCGAGCCAGCGCGAAGCACCGCTGGCCTTGGTGGCAGCGCCAGCGGCACCGGCCGCGCCTGCGGTAGCAGCGGTGGACCCGGCGGCGGAGGACGGCGCCATCTGGCTGGTCTGGTGAGTCGGGGCTGCGCCCGAACTTTTACCACCGCCAAAGCGCTTGGCGGCATTGGCGTCGATGGCCATCGTCAGGCCGATGCACAACGCCATGGCGATGCTAAGAAAACGTTTCATATAAAGGCATTCCCATTTGTGGATAGCACGCGCGCCATGTTGCACAGCTGAACTGTTGCTGGCTAGCGGCAGAGTGTTTCGGGCTTTTGCGTGACAGGTGAGGTTCAGCTTCAGCCGCGCAAGAGGGCCTGTTCGCTTTGGGCTGTAGGAAAGAGGAACAAGTTCTATCGGAAATGTTTTGACGTCCCCCAGAACAACTGTGGGAGCGAGCTTGCTCCCACAGGGTCCTGCACAAATCTCTAGATCGCTTCCAGCTTGGCATACCCCAGCATCAGCCACTTGCTGCCTTCGCTGAAGTTCACCTGCACCCTGGCCTGGGCCCCGGCGCCTTCGAAGTTGAGGATCACCCCATCGCCGAATACTGAATGCCGCACGGTCTGGCCGAGGCTGAAGCCGGTTTCCGGGATATCGCTGCCGCCGAACAGGCTGCTGGTGCTTTGTTGCTGGCCGCCACCGAATGGACGGCTGACGCTGTTGGACAGCCGCACTTCCTGAATCAGGCCTTTCGGCACTTCGCGTACGAAGCGTGACACCTTGTTGTAGGTCTCGCTGCCGTACAAGCGTCGGGTTTCGGCGTAGGTCAGCACTAGATTCTGCATGGCGCGAGTGATGCCGACGTAGGCCAGCCGCCGTTCCTCTTCCAGACGCCCCGGTTCTTCCAGGCTCATCTTGTGGGGGAACAGGCCTTCTTCCATGCCCACGAGGAATACGTAGGGGAATTCCAGGCCCTTGGCGCTGTGCAGGGTCATCAGTTGGATACTGTCTTCATGTTCGTCGGCCTGGGTGTCGCCGGCCTCCAGGGAGGCATGGCCCAGGAAGGCCGAGAGTGGTGACAGGTCTGCGTCTTCTTCGGTGTTCTCGAAGTTGCGCGCGGCGCTGACCAGTTCCTCAAGGTTTTCCACCCGGGCCTGGCCTTTTTCACCCTTTTCGGCTTCATGGTAGGCGATCAGACCGGACTGCTCGATGACCGTCTGGGTCATCAAGTGCAGCGGCATCTCCCCGCACTTGGCGGCGAGGTCTTCAATCAGGTCCATGAAGGCCTTCAGTGCACCGGCGGCGCGCCCGGTCACGCCTTTGTTGGTGACCAGCTGACGTATGGCTTCCCACATGGACACATGGCTGTGGCGGGCGTGATCGCGAATCGCTTCGACGGTTTTTTCGCCGATGCCCCGGGTTGGCACGTTGATCACCCGCTCCAGGGCCGCATCGTTGCCACGCCCTTCGAGCAGGCGCAGGTAAGCCATGGCGTTCTTGATTTCGGCGCGCTCGAAGAAGCGCTGGCCGCCGTAGATACGGTACGGGATCCGTTCGCGCAACAAGGCCTCTTCCAGTACCCGCGACTGGGCGTTGGAGCGATACAGGATGGCGATGTCGCTGCGGGCCAAGCCGGTTTTCAGCGCACTTTCGATGGTTTCCACCACGTAGCGGGCTTCGTCGTGTTCGTTGAAGGCGGCGTAGAGGTTGATCGCTTCGCCTTCGCCGCCATCGGTCCACAACTCCTTGCCCAAGCGCCCGGTATTGTTGGCGATCAGGGCGTTGGCAGCCTTGAGGATACCGGCGGTGGAGCGATAATTCTGTTCCAGGCGGATGACTTCGGCGTCAGGAAAGTCCGCCGAGTACTGGTGGATATTCTCGATTTTGGCGCCGCGCCAGCCGTAGATCGACTGGTCGTCGTCGCCCACCACCATCAGGCTGTCGCCACCCTTGGCCAGCAGGCGCAACCAGGCGTATTGCACGGCGTTGGTGTCCTGGAATTCGTCCACCAATACATGCCGGAAGCGCTTCTGATAATGAGCCAGCAGGCCCGGGTGATCGCGCCACAGATCCAGCGCACGCAGCAGCAGCTCGGAAAAGTCGATGACGCCTGCGCGCTGGCATGCCGCCTCGTAAGCTTCGTAGATGCTGCGCATGGTCGCCAGGAACAGGTCGCCGCTGGCCTGGATATGTTGTGGGCGCAGGCCTTCGTCTTTCTGGCCATTGATGAACCATTGGGCCTGACGGGCTGGCCAGCGCTGTTCGTCCAGGCCCAGTTCGCGGATCACTCGCTTGACCAGGCGTTGCTGGTCGTCGCTGTCCAGGATCTGGAAGGTCTGGCTCAGGCCGGCTTCCTGCCAGTGCGCCCGCAACAAGCGGTGCGCCAGGCCGTGGAAGGTACCGACCCACATGCCGGCCGGGTTGATGCCCATCAACTGCTCGATGCGATGGCGCATCTCGGCAGCGGCCTTGTTGGTGAAGGTCACCGACAGGATCGAATGGGGCGAGGCGTTCTCGACCTGGATCAACCAGGCGATACGGTGCACCAGCACTCGGGTCTTACCGGAGCCGGCACCGGCCAGGACCAACTGACGACCCACGGAGGCAGCTACGGCCTGGCGTTGGGCATCGTTGAGGGAGTTCAGCAGAAGGGAGAGGTCATCGCGCATCGGGGCATTCTAGGGTGCGGCGTCACCTCGGGCAAACCGAGCTTTGCATCCGCCGATAAAAGACCGGTCGATGATGACCGGTTGGTCATCGGCTACAGACCCTGGCGGGGCTCGCTTGAAGGCCACGCCGCCCAATAAAATAGCGACTTTTTCCGCACTTTTATGAGCTGGGGCAGTGTGGGATGGCGTTTGGCTTGTGTATGCTCGGTGCTCGTTTCGGGTTCTCCATGCTCCACTGAATAAGAACAAGAACAAGTGCCTATGACCCTCAATTCCGATCTGGCGGGCCCCTGTGTGGAACCGCGGGTCATCTGCAAGCAGTACGCCATGGAAATGGCGGTCGAACGCACACGTCTGCTGTATCAGGGCTCGTTGCTGCCCACGCTGTTCATGCTGGTCAACGGCCTGGTCTGCGCCGCTCTGCTATGGGAGCCGGCGCGCTATGTTCTGGTCAGCGTCTGGCTGGTCTGGTTGCTGTCACTGGTGGCGTTGCGGGTGATTCAGGTGGCCGCCTTCGATTCGGCGATGCCCAGCCGTCAGGCACACCCTGTCTGGTTGCGTATGTTTTTGCTCGGCTCGGCGATGACCGGCCTGACGCTGGCCGGGGCTGGCATCGCCCTCGTTCCGGCCGACAGCTTCCAGCAGCAGGCCTGGGTGTTCGGCCTGATTGGCGCGGCCACCCTGTCGGCCAGCGTCGCCTATGCCGTGAGTCTTCCGGCGTTTCTGTCCTTTACCTTGCCGTGCCTGTTGCCGGCTATCGGCTATCTCTTCTGGGGCGGTGATGAGCAGCAGCGCGGGTGGGGCTGGCTTGGGCTGGTGGTATTAGTTTCGCTGAGTGTGGTGGCCTGGCAGGTCAACCGGCTGATCCAAAATGGCCTGTTGCGGCGGTTCCAGAACCAGGCGCTGATCGAGCATTGGCAGCAGGCGCAAGCCCGCAGCGCACAGCTCAATGAGGCGCTGGGTCGTGAAGTCGAACAACGTCGCTCTGCCGAGGAAAAACTGCGGGTGGCCCAAGTTGGTCTGGAGGCGCGGGTAGCGCAGCGCAGCCTTGAGTTGGAGGCGGCCAGCCAGGCCCTGAGCAAGAGTGAGGCGCGTCTGGCCCTGGCGCTCAAGGCCAGTGAGCTGGGTTTGTGGGACTGGAACCTGCAGACCGACGAAGTCCACCACACCCAACTCAAGGAGCTGTTCGGCCTGGAGCCCGAATTTGTCACCGCTATGCTCAGTCATCTCAAGCCGCGCCTGCATCCTCAGGACCTGCCGGCCCTCAAGCGTGCGTTGGTCGAACACCTCAAGGGTCGCAGCGAGGATTACCAGATCGAATATCGTGTGCGACACGCCGACGGTCATTGGGTGTGGATCGAAGACCGCGGCCGGGCCGTGGAGCGCAGCGCGAGTGGGCGGGTGCTGCGCATGGTTGGCACCCGGCGAGACATCAGCGCCAGTAAAGAGCTCGAGCAGCAACAACAGCTGGCGGCCACGGTATTCGAGGCCGCCAGCGAGGGCATCGTGATTTTCGATCCGAGCTTCGCGCTGCTCGCCGCCAATCAGGCGTTCACGCGGGTCACCGGCTTCAATATCGAAGACATGCTAGGGCACAACGTGGTGGACCTGCCGTGCAGTCGTGATGCGCGCCGGCACTACCCCGTCATTCGCCAAGCCCTCAAGCAGCACGGTACCTGGCAGGGTGAACTGGTCGAAGCGCGGGCCAATGGCGAACTGTATCCGCAGTGGCTGCAACTGAACGTAGTGCGCGACACTCGGGGAAATACCAGCCATATAGTGGGCTTCTTCGCCGATCTGTCGGCTCGACGCGAATCCGAAGAGCGGATGCGCTACCTCACGCATTACGACGAACTGACCGGCTTGGCCAATCGCTCGCTGTTCCGCGAGCGCCTGCACGAGGCTCACCAGCGGGTGCGCCAAGGCGGACGGCGCAGCCTGGCGTTGCTGCATATCAACCTGGACCGCTTCAAACTGCTCAACGACAGCCTCGGCCACGACATTGCCGACCAGCTGTTGCAGAAAATGGCCCGGCGCCTGATCAATGCACTGCCCGAAGCCGACACCATCGCTCGATTGTCCGGCGATGAGTTCGCCGTGCTGTTCGATGCCTATGGCAACCTTTCCAGCCTGGCGCGGGTGACGACCCGTTTGTCCGCCAAGCTGCGCCTGCCGCTGACCATCGAAGGCCATGAACTGGTGGTCAGTGCCTCCATCGGTATCAGTATGCTGCCCGATAACGCGCGGGAAATTTCCACGCTGGTCAGCCAGGCAAACATGGCCATGCAACATGCCAAGCATCTGGGCGGCAACAATTTCCAGTTCTACACCGACAGCCTTCAGGCCAGCACGCTGGAGCGCCTGCAACTGGAGAATCAGCTGCGCAAGGCCCTCGAAGAGCAGCAGTTGAAGGTTTTCTACCAGCCCAAGTTGTGCCTGGCGACCGGGCGCTTGAACGCCGCTGAGGCGTTGGTGCGCTGGGATCATCCGGTCATGGGCGAGGTCCCGCCGGTAGATTTCATTGGCCTGGCGGAAGAGACCGGGCTGATCGGGCCGATTGGCGAGTTCGTGTTGCGCCAGGCCTGTTGGCAGGCGTGCGAATGGCAGCGCCAGGGCCTTGCGCCGATCAGGGTGTCGGTCAACCTGTCGGTGCATCAGCTGCGCCAGGGCAAGCTGGTCAGCCTGGTGCGACAAGTGCTGGAAGAAACCGGCCTGGAACCCCAATACCTGGAACTGGAGCTGACCGAGAGCCAATTGCTCGACAGCGTTGAACACATCATTGCGACGTTCCAGCAACTGCGCGACCTTGGGGTCAAGCTGGCGATCGATGATTTTGGCACCGGCTACTCGTCCCTGAGTTACCTCAAGCGCATCCCGGTGGACTACGTGAAGATCGACCAGGCGTTCATTCGTGGGTTGGAAGAGGGGGGAGAGGATGCGGCGATTACCCGGGCGATCATTGCAATGGCTCATGGGTTGTCGCTCAAGGTAGTGGCCGAAGGTGTCGAGCGCCAGGAGCAGCTTGAGTTTCTGGAGGCCGAACGCTGCGACGAGGTCCAGGGCTACCTCATCAGCCGGCCGGTTGAGGCCGAGGGCCTGGCCCAACTGCTGCGAGAGCAGCGCTTGGAATGAGGCTTCCCGCCGGAGTGTCACGCCCGGTGTCGCTCCGACGGGAAGCTTATTATGTATTAATGCGTGATGATGACTTCATCAATATGATGAACGAGTTCATCTTCGAAGAAGATGCTGACGCCGGTTACGTTAGAATCACCGAGAACTTTATACTCGACATGTTTGTGCGTGATCACTTGTAGCGAAACTTCTTCACTTTGTTCGAGTACCAAATCCAGGCGCAGATCGAAGGATTTATCCTGTTTTTCACTCAGGACCAGCTTTGGTGTGATGCCACTGTTCGATACCTCTACCGTTCCAGAGGCGCGGAAAGAAGCTGCGCCGGGCATACGGTCGATTTGGGCTGTCCAGTCTTTGGTATTAATAGCCATGTTAGATAACTCCTGTAGTGGATAGTAAGTTGCGTCCTGCGTCGCCAATATAAGTATGTGCTGCCGCTTGGGAAAGAGATAAATAGTGAGAATTTGAAAGCGTATGTGTGCATGGTCTGTTGTAAGTGCGTCATGAAACTGAGTCGCTGTGGGGAAATATATAGGGCGGGTTTGTATTTATTTTTATACGCGCAAGCTATCTGACTCGTCAGCCGTTTTCGGAAGATAAGGGGGGGCGAAGGAGTGCCCGGTCCAGGGATGAGTGAGTTTTCTCCCTTGTCACAGCCGGCCCGGATGGCTACATGAAGCGCTCTCCGCGAAAACAAGGGGTGGCAAGCTGATTCGGTTACGTATTGGGGCGGGCAAAGAGCCGATTCTTGTAGTATAACTACAAGCTTGCTACATCCCGGCAGCTGCCAATAACAAGAGTCCAGTCCCTTGAACCTGTTGCAACACATCGCCCAGTCACGCCACCTGCTGCGCAAGTCGGAGCTGAAAGTCGCCGATCACGTATTGCTTGATCCTGCGGCCGTGATGCACAGCTCCATGGCTGACCTTGCCCACAGCGTCGGCATCAGCGAACCGACCATCGTGCGTTTCTGCCGGGCCATCGGTTGTTCAGGTTTCCAGGACCTGAAACTCAAGTTGGCGCAAAGCCTTGCGGCCGGTGCAAGCTTTGGCCAGTTTGCGATCCATGAGGACGACTCGGTCGCGGATTACAGCCTGAAAATCTTCGACACGACCTTGCACACGCTGATGGAGGTGCGCGAGAAGCTTGATCCGGTGGCGTTGCAAAAAGCCGTCACGGCGATGTCCCAGGCCCAGCGTGTCGAATTCTATGGCTTCGGTGCTTCGGGCGCGGTGGCGGCCGATGCCCAGCACAAGTTTTTCCGCTTGCTGCTCACGGCAGCGGCCTATTCCGACCCGCACATGCAGGCGATGTCGGCGGTGACGTTGAAGCCCACCGATGTGGCGATCTGCATCTCCCAATCGGGGCGTTCCAAAGACTTGTTGATCACCGCCAACCTGGTGCGCGAAAGCGGTGCCTCGCTGATTACCTTGTGCCCAAGCCAGACGCCATTGGCCGAGCTCTCGACGGTTAACCTGGCCATCGACGTACATGAAGACACCGAAATCTACACGCCGCTGACCTCGCGCATCGCGCACCTGGTGGTGATCGATGTGCTGGCGATGGGCGTCGCCATGGCGCGCGGCCCGAGCCTGGTCAACCATCTCAAGAGCGTGAAGCGCAGCCTTCGTAGCCTGCGGCTGTCGCCCAAGTCGGTAAAAGCGTTGGACGACTGATGCCCAAGTCCTGAGGTCGAGGGCTTTTGTGGCGAGGGAGCTTGCTCCTCGCTACAGGGGGCATTTGCGAATTCATCGTTCTGTAACGCTCGCGCCGCCAAACCGTCATCGCATGCCTTCATCGTAAAGCTCCCGTATACGTCTTGGGAGACTCGACATGACCCAGTCCTACGAAGAACGCAGCGCCGTCAAAACCCGTCGTCAGCAGGAAGACCAGCGCCGCATGGCGTTTCGTCGTGCGATCGAAGACCGCTACGAGCAGCGTCAGCTCCTGGCAGAAATCAGCGAATTCCCCGACGCGGCAGAGTTCAACTACTGGCAGGCATCGCCGGCGGCTTCCCGTCGAAACGCTCAACCAGGCCAATGATCTGAGCGCGTTCACCGCGAACGAATGCCAGGAAGGCATGAGCCACCGGTGACAAGCGTTTTGCTCGGGCCTGTACCAGGCACCAACTGCGGTACAGCGGCAGTTCCTCCACCGGCAACTCGATGAGTGCGCCGGACGACAGCTCCCGGCTCACGGCGTGGCGCGTCAACAGCGCCACGCCCAGCCCGGCCACCACGCATTCGCGTTGGGCCTCGGCCGATGCCACTTCCAGTGTCTGGGTAAAGTGCACCCGTTTCTCCTTGAAATACTCCTCACAGGCCTGCCGCGTGCCTGACCCTGGTTCGCGCAGCAGCAGCGTATACGGCTCCAGATCCTGCAGGCGCAGCGGGCCCATATGGCACAGCGGATGATCGGGCGGTGCCACGGCTACGATCGGATTGTTGAGAAACGGCAAGAACTCCAGCCCCATGTCCTGAGGCACCATGGACATGATGACCAGGTCATCACGGTTGTCCGAAAGTCGTCGAATGACCTGCCCGCGATTGACCACCGTGAGGTTGAGGTTGACCTCCGGATGTTGGCGCTTGAACGCGGCGAACAGGTGCGGCACGAAATACTTGGCGCTGGACTCCACTGCAAGCTTGAGCTGCCCTTGCAGCGAACCCTGCATGTCCGAGAGCTGCATGTCGAGGTTTTCCAGGCGCCCGAAGATGTCCCGGCTGGCGCGTTGCAGCGCTTCGGCGGCTTCGGTCATGTAGAGTTTTTTGCCAACGTATTCGAACAGTGGCTGGCCAATCAGCTCTTCAAGGGATCGAATCTGTAGGCTAACGGCCGGTTGTGTGAGAGACATTTCGTCAGCTGCACGGCTGTAGGACCTCAGGTCGCACACCTCGTTGAAAATCTGCAATTGACGCAATGTCATACGCATCAATGACTTACGCATTGTCTAAACACTCGAGAGCGAAGCGGGTAGCGCAACTATAAGTCTTTACTTATGCACGACCCAATAAATATTCATTTTTGTTAATCCCCAGCCAGGACTAGTGTGGAGCTGCGACCAATTGTTACATCTGGTCACGCGTCGGCCTGGACACCAGGTCGTGGTACCACCGGCTCAAGGGAACCTCCAATTGATAACAAAGATCCTGATCGCCAACCGTGGTGAGATTGCCGTTCGAATCGTGCGCGCGTGCGCCGAGATGGGCATTCGCTCGGTCGCGGTCTATTCCGACGCTGACCGCCATGCCTTGCATGTCAAGCGTGCGGACGAGGCCCACAGCATCGGCGCCGATCCGCTGGCCGGCTATCTCAACCCGCGAAAACTGGTGAACCTGGCGGTGGAAACCGGCTGCGATGCATTGCACCCCGGTTACGGCTTCCTTTCGGAAAATGCCGAGCTGGCAGACATCTGTGCCGAACGCGGAATCAAATTCATTGGCCCGTCGGCGGAAGTCATTCGCCGCATGGGCGACAAGACCGAAGCACGCCGCAGCATGATCAAGGCCGGTGTGCCGGTTACGCCAGGTACCGAAGGCAACGTGTCGGGCATCGAAGAAGCCCTGACCGAAGGTGACCGCATTGGTTATCCGGTGATGCTCAAGGCCACCTCCGGTGGCGGCGGTCGTGGTATCCGTCGCTGCAACAGCCGTGAAGAACTCGAACAGGCCTTCCCGCGGGTCATCTCCGAAGCGACCAAGGCGTTCGGCTCGGCGGAAGTGTTCCTGGAAAAATGCATCGTCAATCCCAAGCACATTGAGGCGCAGATCCTCGGTGACAGCTTCGGTAACGTGGTGCATCTGTTCGAGCGTGACTGCTCGATCCAGCGGCGCAACCAGAAGCTGATCGAAATCGCCCCCAGCCCGCAACTGACACCCGAGCAACGCGCCTACATCGGCGATTTGTCGGTGCGCGCCGCCAAGGCGGTGGGCTACGAGAACGCCGGCACCGTGGAGTTCCTGCTCGCCGAGGGCGAGGTGTACTTCATGGAGATGAACACCCGGGTGCAGGTGGAACACACCATCACCGAAGAAATCACCGGTATCGACATTGTCCGCGAACAGATCCGCATCGCCTCCGGGCTGCCGCTGTCGGTCAAGCAGGAAGACATTCTGCACCGTGGTTTTGCGTTGCAATTTCGGATCAACGCCGAGGACCCGAAAAACAACTTCCTGCCCAGCTTCGGCAAGATCACCCGCTACTACGCCCCTGGCGGCCCGGGCGTGCGCACCGATACGGCGATCTACACCGGCTACACCATTCCACCGTTCTACGATTCGATGTGCCTGAAACTGGTGGTCTGGGCGTTGACATGGGAAGAAGCCATGGACCGTGGCTTGCGGGCTTTGGACGACATGCGCCTGCAAGGGGTCAAGACCACCGCCGCGTATTACCAGGAGATCCTGCGCAATCCGGAATTTCGCAGCGGCCAGTTCAATACCAGCTTCGTCGAAAGCCATCCTGAACTGACCAACTACTCGATCAAGCGCAAACCCGAAGAGCTGGCCCTGGCCATCGCCGCCGCCATTGCCGCCCACGCAGGCCTGTAAGGAAGTATGACCATGTCCAAGAAGATCTTTGTTACCGACACAATCCTGCGCGACGCCCACCAATCGCTGCTTGCCACCCGCATGCGCACCGAAGACATGCTGCCGATTTGCGACAAGCTCGACAAAGTCGGCTATTGGTCGCTGGAAGTCTGGGGCGGCGCGACGTTCGATGCCTGCGTGCGCTTCCTGAAGGAAGACCCGTGGGAACGCCTGCGCCAACTGCGTGCGGCGCTGCCCAACACCCGCCTGCAAATGCTGCTGCGCGGCCAGAACCTGCTGGGCTATCGCCATTACAGCGATGACGTGGTCAAGGCGTTCGTGGCCAAGGCTGCGGTCAACGGCATTGATGTGTTCCGTATTTTCGATGCGATGAACGACGTGCGTAACCTGCGGGTTGCCATCGAAGCGGTAAAGGCCGCTGGCAAGCACGCCCAGGGCACCATCGCCTACACCACCAGCCCGGTGCACACCATTGAAGCTTTCGTGGCCCAAGCCAAACAGATGGAAGCCATGGGTTGCGACTCAGTGGCGATCAAGGACATGGCCGGCCTGCTGACCCCATACGCCACTGGCGAGCTGGTGAAGGCACTGAAGACCGAGCAGTCGTTGCCGGTATTCATCCATTCCCATGACACCGCCGGCCTGGCCGCGATGTGCCAGCTCAAGGCGATCGAAAACGGCGCCGATCACATCGATACCGCCATCTCCAGCTTCGCCTGGGGCACCAGCCATCCGGGCACCGAATCGATGGTCGCGGCCCTCAAGGGCAGCGAGTTCGACACCGGCCTGAATCTGGAATTGCTCCAGGAAATCGGCCTGTATTTCTATGCCGTGCGCAAAAAGTACCACCAGTTCGAAAGCGAGTTCACCGCGGTGGACACCCGGGTCCAGGTCAACCAGGTACCGGGCGGGATGATTTCCAACCTGGCCAACCAGTTGAAAGAGCAGGGTGCGCTGAACCGGATGAACGAAGTGCTGGCGGAAATTCCGCGAGTGCGCGAAGACCTCGGCTTCCCGCCGTTGGTGACCCCGACCTCGCAGATCGTCGGTACCCAGGCGTTTTTCAACGTGTTGGCCGGCGAGCGCTACAAGACCATCACCAATGAAGTGAAGCTCTACTTGCAGGGCGGCTACGGCAAGGCGCCGGGTTTGGTCAATGAGAAGCTGCGCCGTCAGGCCATCGGCAGCGAAGACGTGATCGACGTGCGTCCGGCTGACCTGCTCAAGCCGGAAATGACCAAGCTGCGCGGCGAGATCGGCGCGCTGGCCAAATCCGAAGAAGACGTACTGACCTACGCCATGTTCCCGGACATCGGGCGCAAGTTCCTCGAAGAACGCGAAGCCGGCACCCTGACGCCAGAAGTGCTGTTGCCAATTCCTGAGGCGGGCAGTGTGAGCTCGGCGGGCGGCGAAGGTGTGCCGACCGAGTTCGTCATCGACGTTCACGGCGAAACCTACCGCGTTGATATCACCGGTGTGGGCGTCAAGGCCGAAGGCAAGCGTCACTTCTACCTGTCCATCGACGGCATGCCCGAAGAGGTCGTGTTCGAACCGCTCAATGAATTTGTCGGCGGCGGCAGCAGCAAGCGCAAGCAAGCCACTGCGCCGGGCCACGTCAGCACCACCATGCCGGGCAACATCGTTGATGTGCTGGTCAAGGAGGGCGACGTGGTGAAGGCCGGCCAAGCGGTGCTCATCACCGAAGCCATGAAGATGGAAACCGAAGTGCAGGCGGCCATCGCCGGCAAGGTCACCGCTATTCATGTGGCCAAGGGCGACCGGGTCAATCCGGGCGAGATCCTGATCGAGATCGAAGGCTGAGTTAACAGCCTCGATACAACCTTTTAACCTCGGGGGGGCATGTGCTCCCCTTTTTTTTTGCCCGCCAAATGGTCAGAACATCATTCGCCATTGACCCATCAGAGCACTGTTGCGGTTGTCCTGACCGGTTTCGCCTTTATAGCTCACCCCCAATGTGTGCCGAGACGAAACAGCCAGGTCCAGCCCTGTTTCAAAGAGCAGGCTGTCACGGTCCAGTTCGACGCCTTCGACGGTATACGTGTTGCCTGCGCCGGCCAGGCGCTGGCGGGACGTGCCCCGGGTCTTGCCGTATAGGTGTTTCCAACCGAGATTCAAGCGGGGAGTCAGTTGCATACCTTGATCAAGAGGGAAGGCCCGGTCGAGGCGTAGGCCCACGTTGCTGTTGTAGTTGTCCTGGGTTTGGCCATTGAATCGCAGCGCCGCGTCGCCACCTTTCTCTGTGTAGCGATCACGTTGGTAGCGTTGGTAGCCCAGTTGGAGATAAGGCTCGATATCGACATGACCGACGTCCAGGTTGTAGCCGATTTGCCCAAAGACCTGCTGCGTGTTGGCATCGTACCGCCCCTTGAGGCGATCGCTGAAACCGTTAAAGGCCACCTGGCGCTTGGTACTGCCGTCATGATTGCCGTGAACGGCGCCCAGGCGCAGCGCCAGCGGTCCGTCCTGGCGCACGGCGTAGGCGCCCACATGCCAACTGTCGAGTCGGCCATCGAAGCGGTGACTGTCCAGCCGTGTCTGGGTCTTGCTGCCGATTATCCCCAGACGCCAATCAGGGCTGACAGCCCAATCGGTCCCCAGCATCAGACCTTTGGTCGAATGCTTCAGGGCATAGCTGCCCAATTGCTTCCCGATGCGCCCGCTGTTGCCGATGGCCTGCACCCAGACTTGGCCGTCGGTATGTACGTTCTCCGGGTTTTTCTGGCCCATGGCTGAGAGCATGCCGGTGCCGATTGGCGTGACGCTGCTCAAGGTGGCATTGCCCAGGTCCGCCGTGTTGTAGCCGCTTAGTTGGTCGATGGCATCGGCGGCGGTCGCCATGTTGGTGCCGAGCAGGGCGTTGATGGCTTTGTTAGGTTTCGCGGCTGGCTTGGAGGCTTGCAATTGGCCGAGGGGTTTTGATGCGGCACCGGGGATTTCTGGTGGCTCGGCGGGTTTGTGTGAGGTGTCTACGACCTTCGTTTTGCTGGCGTCGGCGGCGCTAGTCATATCGCTGCCGAGCAGGACGTTGATGGCTTTGTTGGGTTTTGTTTCTGGCTTGGCAGCGTGCAATTGGCCGACGGGTTTTGATGCGGCACGGGTGATTTCTGGCGGTTCAGCGGGCTCGTTTGTTGGGGCCTCGGTTTTTGGGTTGGCTGCAAGTGCCTGTGCGACGGGGGGGACATCAATGGGTTCGGCTGGTTTGGCCGGTAGCGGCTCTTCGATACTGGCCGTAAATGCTCGCCCGTTATCGGAAGTGGCTGCTTCCTTGAGTGGGACATCGTTGCGGGCATAAGTCAGGCTGACTTGCGTATCGGTGGGGGTCAGCGTCGCCGTCATGAATGCAAGCTTGCTGGAAACCGTGCCGAACGCTCCTTCGATCGTCCTCGCACGGATGACGGTGTGCTCGCGCGCCTCAATGTATTCGCCTGGCACGCCGGCAACTGTCAGCGTCGCGTTGTTCAGGAACGCGGTGCCTTCAACGTTGATCGTGGAGCTACCGCCATCTGCATTAACCCCGTAGATCAGCTCGGCAGTCTCCGCCAACGAGAAATCCTTGGTAATGGAGGGTGCGCCCATTTCGGGACCGACTTCCAACTGGCCCGCGACACTCAAGAGCTCCACTGTCCCATTGCCGCTGAAGCTGGCCTTCTCACGCACTTCCACGTGACCGGCCATTCCTGAGTTCATCATGTGGGCGCCTGGCTCGACAATTACACGATTGGGCACCACTCCCTTGTTATCCAGCTTGCCGAGAACCCCTAGCTGTCCGTCGATTCGGCCAGTGTTGATCAACGTGGTGTCCGGCTCGATCACTCCCCAGCCAGCGAAACTCCCGGTGTGCTGCCATTCGCCTGTGGCAACCTGCAAAGCTATGAAGTTGCGGGTTTCAGCCAATATTGGATGTTTGGCGGCATCAAGTCGCAGAACGTTTTTTCCACCGCCGCCATCAATGATTCCGGGGAATTTTCCATTTCCGCTGATGATGACCAAGTCATTTTTGCCAGTCCATTTCGCGTCGCCTTTGCGGGAAGTGTTGGCATTTTGCTGCTTGGTGTCCGCAGCGTCGGAGAAGGCCTTGAGGCGCTCTTGTTGCTCGGCGGTTGTGGGGATCTCGGCTGGTTGCTGAGCCATCGAAACATCGACGCAACCAAGCGCCAAGGCGACTGCCAGGGCAAGGTGTTGGGGTGGGTAAAAGTGTTGAATAGACATCGAATGCGGCCTCTCTTGAAAGGAGTCCGCACTTTAAAAATTCCACCCCAGGCCACGATGCCAGCTAACGCCACGCCTTGGGCAAGACACAGCAGATGAAATCTGTAGGCTGGTCGTGTTGCGATCCAGACATCGTCGCGTTGGCTTCCACGACCTGAAGCTTCGCCCTACAACTTCTTCGGATCTGTCCTGTCAGCTGCGCTTGAGATACGCCTTCCCATAATGCCGCTCCATCCGCGCCTGAATCAGCTCCAGCGCAATGGACATCAACCAGTAAATGATCGCCGCCGTCGTCAGCATCTCGATATAGCGATAGCTGGAACGACCGTAGGATTGCGCCAGGAACATCACTTCCCAGACGCCCATCACCGAGATCAGTGAGGAGTCCTTGAGCATCGAGATGAACTGGTTGGTGGTCGGCGGGATGATGGTGCGCATGGCCTGGGGCAGGGTGACGCGCCAGAAGATCACGGTTTCGCTCAAGCCCAGCGCCAGCGAGGCTTCGCGCTGGCCGTGGGGGACGCCGAGGATGCCGGCGCGGAAGATTTCGCTCAGGTAGGCGCCGTAGTTCAGTGACAGGGCGATGATCCCGGCGGCGATGGCGCCCGGGACCACGCCCAGTTGTGGCAGGCCCAGGTAGATCAGCAGGATCTGGATCAGCAGCGGCGTGCCGCGAAAGAACGATGCGTAGAAGCTGGCGATGCCGAACGCCACCGCGCTGTTGGACAGCCGCGCCAGGGCGGTGATGAAGCCCAGCAATGACGACGCGACGATGGAGCACAGGCACAGAAACAGCGTCAGCACCGCGCCTTGCAGAAAGCCGTTGGGGGCCAGGTGCATGCCGAGCAGGTTCGGCAGTTTGTCGAGGATGATGGAGAACTTCAGGTCGAAGCTCAGGAAGAAACTCGCGAACAGCACCAGCATCGCCGCCCAGGTCAGGTACAGCCGGGTGCGAAAGCCGAAGATTTTTTGCAGACGCGACTCAGCCACCGGGTGCGGTGGCCGAGACGGAGACGGAAAAGAGGTCATTGGGTGATGTCGGCGCCGATCCATTTCTGCGAGAGTTTGCTCAAGGTGCCGTCCTGTTTCAACTGCGCGAAGACTTCACGCACCTTGGCGTTCCACTGGGCGTCGCCCTTTTCGATGGCCACCGAGTTCGGTTCGGAATAGAGCGCCTCGCCCGCCAGTTTGAAGCGCTTGTCTTCGGTCAGGCGCGGCTGCGCGGTCACCAGGTTGGTCAGCACCGCATCCAAACGCACCCCGGCGCCCAGGCCAAGGTCCTGGAACGCTACGTTGTCGGTGTCGTACGGGGCGATCTGCACGTTCTCGAAGGGATAGCTCAGGCGGGTGTCTTCAGCGCCTTCGATCACCAGGTTCTTGTTCAGGTAACTCTCGTAGCTGGAGGCGCTGGTGAGGCCGACTTTCTTGCCGCTCAGGTCTTTGGCGCCGTGGATGCTATCGTCCTTGGCGTTGACCACGATCACCGCTGGCGAGGCGTAATACTGCACCGGGAAATCGAACACTTCGGCGCGCGCCTTGCTCGGCGTCATGGAGCAGATGCAGATGTCATAGCGTCCGCTCCAGTGCCCGGCAGCGATCACGTCCCAGGACGGTGTTTCCAGGCGCAGCTTCACGCCCAGCTTTTCAGCGACCGCTTTGGCGACATCTACGTCAAAACCGTCGAGCTGGTTCTGATCGTTCAGGAACGAGAAGGGCGGGTAGCTTTCCATCAACACACCGACCAGTTCTTTTTTCTGTTCGATGCGATCCAGGGTGGTGCCGGCGAAGGCTTGCGACGAAGCGGCCAGCAGGGTCAGGCCCAGGGCCAGCAATGGTTGTAGTTTCACGTGAAGTCCCTGGTAGAAAAATAAGTTGTAGTTAGCCGATTGGTGCGTATTAAATAGTTATAAGAACAACTCCGGTAGTGAGTATTTTTCATAAGCTTATGAGTGAATCGCATATGGGCTCAGCAACGACAGTCATTCTCGATGGCGGCATGGGCCGCGAACTGCAACGCCGGGGCGCGCCGTTCCGACAGCCCGAGTGGTCGGCCCTGGCCTTGAGCGAAGCGCCTCAGGCCGTAGAGGCCGTGCATGCAGCCTACATCGCCAGCGGCGCCCATGTAATCACCAGCAACAGCTACGCCGTAGTGCCGTTTCACATTGGTGAAGCGCGCTTCGCTGCAGAAGGCCAGGCCCTGGCCGCGCTGGCGGGAGAGCTGGCGCGGCGGGCGGTGCAAGCTTCAGGCAAAGCGGTACGGGTTGCCGGGTCGCTGCCGCCGTTGTTCGGTTCCTATCGTCCGGATCTGTTCGACGCTTCCCGCGCCAGTGAATTGCTCGCGCCATTGGTGACCGGCCTGGCGCCCCATGTCGATCTGTGGCTGGCCGAAACCCAAAGCTCGACGGTCGAAGCGCGGGCGATTCACGCCGGGCTGCCCAAGGACGGCAAGCCGTTCTGGCTGTCGTTTACCTTGAAAGATGAAGACACCGATGAAGTGCCGCGCCTGCGTTCCGGTGAACCGGTGGCGGACGCTGCGGTGGTCGCGGCCGAGCTGGGTGTCGAAGTGCTGCTGTTCAACTGCAGCCAGCCGGAAGTGATCGGCGCGGCGATTGATGCCGCGCGGGAAACCTTCGAGCGCCTGGGGGTGAAGATCCACATCGGTGCCTACGCCAACGCCTTCCCGCCGCAACCGAAGGAAGCGACGGCCAACGACGGCCTGGACCCGCTGCGCGAAGACCTCGATCCACCGGGCTACCTGCAGTGGGCGGCGGATTGGCAGCAGCGTGGAGCCAGTCATCTGGGTGGCTGCTGCGGGATCGGGCCGGAGCATATTGCGGTGTTGGCGCAAAAGCTGATCTGAATCTTGATGTGAAATACTCCTGTGGCGAGGGAGCTTGCTCCCGCTCGGTTGCGCAGCAACCACAAAATCCTTGGGGCCGCTGCGCAGCCCACGGGGATAAATCCCCTCGCCACAGCACTCGCTGAAATTCGGGCTTACGCTTTTCCCCGAGTCCTCTAGCCTCCGCTATACATATGTATGTCATTTGCGCTCGAACGGCGCGATAGGGTCCCAGCCCTGATCACAACCGGGACACTTAAATGACGGTCTTCTCTGAACATGAACATGGCGCGCCTTCTGTCGTGCCCTTGAAACCCCTCACCCTGTTATCCAACGGTCTTCGATTCCAACCGCATGCCTTTGCCGATCAATGGCTGGGCCAGTGGGGCCTTGTTGGCGACGCGCCAGTGATGGTCACTTATCAAGAGGTCGAGACCGAAGAGTCGGCCGCGATCAGTCAGCGCACATCGGTGCCGTTGCGTGACGCCGTGACACAAGGCTTTTTGATCGCCCACCAAAGCCGGGTCTATCCCTCCGGCCATTCGCCACGTGAGGGCTGGATTTATCCACATCGAAGCCATATGTCCCTGGACTTCTCGTCGCTGCGGGTCAACGGTAAAGCCCTTTCGCCAGACGTCTTGCAGCAGTTGCAAACGGGCATTGCCCCCGGCTACCAGGGCACGGGCCAGCCCGTTGTCACCGAGGTGGATGCCCAAGGCAATCTGCTCAGTGTCCGTGGCAAAGAACAAGTTCGGCAGTTGGCACTGCTGGACAGCAATCAGGTGAAACTGGCGCGTTTGTTCGCCGGCCTGCCCACGTTCGACTCGGTGCTCAAGAGCCTGCTGATCGGCAAGCTCAAGATAAAGATCGCCGAGACGAAATTTCGCCCATCACTGCTTGAGCATATCGATCCGGATCATTGGTATGTGAACCACTTCCGTATCGACGCCGTCGGCGGACGTTCATTGATCGCCTCGCAGAGTTTTACCGATGTTCTATTGAGCTGTCTGGCGACGGACACACCGCCGACGTACTCGGTCGGTGGCGTGGGGTTCTTCACCCGTCCGGATGCCGTGGAAGAGGCGGACAGCGTATTTGCCAGCCCGGTGGACAGGAAAGTCCTGGCGGCCATGGAGGCGGTCTTCTATATCGCCCAACCCACAACCAATGACAGCCTGAAACGTCAGTTTCGTGACGATTTCATCACCTTTCGCCGTAACAAGCACTGGGGCGACTCGCTCGAGACCTCAACCCCGTCTACCGCTGAAGCGGCCCTCGCTCATTTGTTGTCCCGACGATTCCTGCACCTTTTCGACCTGTACAAGGCCGATCGGGATTCAGGCATTGCGTTAACCCAAAGTGAACGAAGCCAGCAGGGTGAAGAAGATCGCCTGTTGGACCTCATCACGACCCATCCGGGCATGGCGGACAGAAACCGCTTGTTGCGAACGCCCATTCCCCATGTCTACGCCGTCATGCTCGATATGGGCAGCGCGACCGTGCAGAAATGGCCCGCTGCAATGGTGATCAAACGCACGGATCAACCTTCATTGTTTCTCTACTCCTTGGAAGGGGGCATACAGCGCTTCCATTCTTTCCAGGCGTTGGTCAATCAAGTAAGCCCTACCTACGACGGGCAGAAACGCACGATCCGGGATATTTCCTCTGAATTGTCCGGACATGTTTTTGAAGTGGCGGCAGATGACCTGCTGCAGATCCAAGGCACCGCCCTGGAAACGTATCTGAATGCTCCGCAAAACGAGACGGTCGCTTTGGCGGCCTTTGCGCTGAATGTTGAAGATGCGCTGGATTTACCCATGTTGTCGCTTGCCGGCCCGCTGGCTGTCCGTCAGGAAGTCCTGGTTGAAAACAGTCGCCCGGATTTCTACAAGCGCGCGGCTGGTTCGGAGCAATCGACCTATCGCAACTTGGAAAAACAGGTCTTGGAAGCGGCCTATGAACTGGGTGCCCGCGATGTCCAGACGCTGTGGCAGTTCACCCGCCAGAAGGTCAAACACTACCTTCAACAAACGGTGCACCCGGGCATCGATCCAGATCCGGACAAGTGCCTGGTCACGTTTTCCTTCGGGGAAAGTGCCAGCTCAAGGCAGTTCCGTACCTCCAGCTTGACTCAGTTGATGCTCGATAACTTGCGTCCGACTCAGTACCCCAATGCCCTGCGGGAAGTGCAGGCGGTCTATGTTGTCGACCAGGATGGGCAACGTATCCGGCATCCGGCCAACGGTTATTTCGTCACGTTGACCGGGCGCGAATTGGCCCGGATGGTGACGAGCATCGATGCCGGAGGAAGCTACCAAACCCTGCTCGGCAAGGAGATGAACAAGCCGGACTACAAGAAGGCCTGGCAAACGGCGTATCTGGCCAACATGAAATTCAAAGGTTACGAAGCCGCGCTCAGGGGCAATGAAGTGTTCAAGAGTACTGTGCTCGATACGGCCTGTACTCCACCGAAGCCGTGCAAGCGCCTCGCGCTCTGGCTGGATGCGGTCCTGCGCTCACCGACGGCGCAGACACGCCCCCTGGTCTTGGGGCGACGGGTGCATGTCCATGGTCTTCTGCTTGGCGGTAGCGTGGGCGCTGGAGAGCAGCATGGAAGGATGAGCAATGCGCTCAGCATCGATGGCCCGCTGATCTTTTCCGATCAGGAAGGGCCGGACATCAAGGGAACGGTTGGCGTTTATTTTCCAGACAGCCCCGAGGGCGACGACTTCCATGAGTTTGCCGATCTGAGCGATGGCGTGGCAGGGCTTTTGCCACGAGAGGAATGGCAGGCGTATTTCCGTTCGCGCATTGCCACCAGCGATCCTGAAGAGATCAAACGTACCCTGGGGCAGCGAGGCGGCCGCCCGCTGATTCGTGGCACGTTGATCAGCGGCGATCTGCTGGAGGCCCTTCACCGGGCGCACGCCAACTTCCACAGTGCGCATGCCGACCATCGCTCCACTAGCAACCTGGATGTTCATTATCAAACGCTCGGCAGGTTTGGACAGGTGGCGGTCGAGATTGCCTTGGAACTGGCGACGATGTTCCTGGCCCCCGGTTTCCAGATGCTCAAGAGCATCATCAAGACCGGCCTGTTGATATCCAGGACCGGTTCTATCCCGCTGAACCTGAAAACCCTGGCATTCGTGCACACCGTGGCCAACCACGGAGGCTGGCGCCTGGTCCGAAACGTGACGCTTGCGCCACGAGGCCAATCCTCTTTCCGGACGCTGACGGCTCGCCAAACCCAGGACGAGGCACTGACGGGGCTGCCGTTGGAGGCGGCGGTCTACCGATCCTATGCCGTTTCGGATACCTCGGTGATACAAGGACTGACAGCGGACGCACGCGGCTTTTATCGCACGACAGTCAGCGATATGGCCACCGGCCGGGTTATTGCTCGCCCGGTCTATGTGCGACAACCTGATGGCACCGTGTTCCGGGTGCATGACCATACGAAGTTGAACGCAACCGAGGCCACGCTGGTGGACCCTGTTACCGGATTGAACATCCGCTCTGTCGGGGTGATGAGAAGTACGGTGGCGCGGCTGCCCAATGGCGAGTGGCGCGCCGTGGGATTTGGCCGGGGCGGCGGCAAACGCCCGGCGGATACGCCTGCCCAACCGGGCCCTTCAAAGAAGCCTGCCCTATCGGTTTCCGCTGTTTCCAATTCGATACGCACGCCGGGCACTTGGAACAATCGGATCATGGACCTGGTGCCGTCAATCATGACGCGTCTGGCGATCTGGCCACAAAACCGCAGCTTGCTGATCATTGATGAAATATCCGCGGGACGTGCCTGGTCGGTACGTTTTACCCCTGGGCAACATGAAACGATTTATCCGGTGGCCGAGCATCCGGATAGAGCGGACACAGATGTCGTTTTGAGACGAACCGGTCATAGCCATTACAGTTTGCTCTTGGGTGAGCGCGTAGTGGAGTTCGAGGCCGATGGTGATTGCTTATTCAATACCTTGTCGGCGGGGTTGAATGAAGGGCAGGCCCAGGAGACGTTCACGATGCAGGGGCTGCGTGATGCGGCAGCCGATCATGTCGATCAACATCCGGAGTTGAGTCAATATGTGGCGCCCCCAGTCTCCGACATCCAGCAAGCGCTCTTCGAGAGTGCGCCGTCGCTGGTCAATCTCCTGGACAATTCGGCGGTGTTCGATCTTACCCGGATCATTTACGGCACGCCCAACCCGCATCGCTTGTTCCAACCGACCTTGGATTACCTGGACCTGCAGGTAAAAAGGACTATTCGGACGGCAATCACTGAGGCGCCAGGGACTAAGTTACCCCCCGAGATCCTGCAGGAAGTTGGCCGCCTGGTGTCGCCCCGGTCCCCGGCCAATCTGATGGCGAACACCAGCGCCCCTTTTTCCGCGCAGGAAAAAGTCACCATGCAGCGACTGTTCGAGGACATCCTGCTGGGGCCGGTCGATGATCAGAACATCCTCCAACTGCTCAATAACAAGTACCTGCTGGTTTCCAGAGACGTGGCTCATATCATGCTGGAGTATGGGGTCACCGCCCGGCAGTTGCTCGGTCATCATCCCCGCAATAGCCTGGGCTATGTCAGGTACGATGAAGAGTTGCACGGCCATCTGGACGCGGATGCGATTGAAGAGCTGCTGGACGGTGCCCATCTCGTGGATCGCAATGATTTGGATGACGCAAAAGACCTGCTGATGCGTGTTCGGGGCAGGTTCGTCGATGACGATGCTGAGCTGTTCGATCAGTTCATGTATGCCGACAGGGTCGAGCGGACCGTTGATTTACTCAGAACGGCCCTTGGGCGTTTCCCTGTTTTGCGGCGGCGGGTCGATATTATCCTGAGATCCCCCGTTATCATTCACAACCTCGGGGGCATGTTGCCCGTGAGTGAGATCGCGAGGTTGATCCGTAATCCGGCGCTCTCCGACAGGCGCTTTGAACTCATCGCCGCGTATGCAGACGCCCGTTATGGCGAACTGGAGCGTACGGGGCGCATCGACCTCGACTGGATGCAGGTGTTCGATGATCGGAACCTGCAAAGCATCATCACTTATCAAGATAATCTGACGGCGTTCATGAGGTTCCTGGGCGGAGCGCGGCAGAACATCGAGAGCATAGACGTGCCTGCCGTCGCAAAGCTGTTCAGCCCTCCAGGGCAGTCGCCTTCCAATGCCCGGGCGGCCCTCCTGTTCAATACCCCGGGTTTATTGGGGAACCTCATGCGCCTGCCCCCCGATTACGCCATGCAGATCTGGCTTGACCTGATTGGGCCGCACTTTAGCGATGCGACTATTCGGCAGGCGCTTGGACGACCGGGGTCGCTGCGTACTGGACTGGATTTTGGATTGGCATTAAGGGACAGCCTGGGAGCAGAAGAAGCCCGTGCGAATCGGATTGTTCAACACCTGCTTTCCGTCAGCCAGCGTCGGGCCCAGCTCTATCTCTACAACTTTGACTTCCCCACTAACCGCTTGGGGCATAGCCGTCTGGATTTTGCCGTGTACTTGGAAAGTCATCTGAGCATCCCGGCCTGGGCCTGGCAGTATGCGCGGCGAGGCGTGACCCCTGACTCGCTCAAGCAGTTTGGTGAGATGAAGCCGAAATTGGAGTGATTTGACGGTTGGCAGGTGACGAATTCGTCGCCTGCTTAATCGCCATCGCGAGCAAGCCCGCTCCCACAAGGGGTTGGCGGCGAACGCAGATCCTGCAGCCGCCCCTGGCCCCCTGTGGGAGCGAGCTTGCTCGCGATAGTGGACGACCCATCACCGATAACCTACGAGCGACACTCCACCAACCCAAGCACCTGCCCATCCGCGCTCTGGTTCTCCTCACTCAACCAGCGCTCGAACCCCGCGGCGATCGCCGGCCATTCCGAATCCAGCATCGAGTACCACGCGGTGTCACGATTCTGCCCCTTGACCACCATGTGCTGGCGGAACACCCCTTCAAACGTGAAGCCCAGCCGTTCGGCGGCGTATTTGGAGCGGGCATTGGCGTTGTTGCACTTCCACTCCAGCCGGCGATAACCCAGGGCGAAAGACTCCTTGGCCAGCAGATAAATTGCCTCGGTGCTTTTCGGCGAGCGCTGCATCGGCGCGCCGAAGGTCACGTGGCCGATCTCGATGCGGCCCTGGGCCGGCACGATGGACATCAGGCTGAGGATGCCCTGCACCTGGCCATTGGCGCGGTCGATCACGCTGAAGAAATACGGGTCGACATTGGCCGCATGATTCTCCAGCCAGGCATCGAAAGCGCCGCGATCCTTGAAGGGCCCGTAGGGCAAGTAATCCCAGAGTTTCGGGTCGGCCCCGGGACCTTCCAGCGCTTGCCACAGACCGTCGGCGTGACGCGCCGGATCGAGTTTTTCCAGGCGAATGAAACGCCCTTCGATCAACTGCGTAGACGGTGCCGGGACACCTTTCCAATCGGCGAGTGAAGTCGACATGCTGCGCTCCTTACAGGGCTTTGCGAAATTGAATGAAACCCGGGCGTTCGGCAATGCGCTCGTAGAGCTGGATCGCGGTCGCGTTGGTTTCGTGGGTCAACCAGTGCACTTTGCAGCAACCGTCGGCCTTGGCGGTGCGGTAGACGAATTCGATGAGTTGGCGACCGACGCCAGTGCCACGGCAGTGTTCCGTCACCAGCAGGTCTTGCAGGTAGCAGGAGTTTTCAATGCTCCAGTTCGATCGGTGATAAATGAAATGCACCAGGCCCACCGCCGTGTCGCCGTGCCAGGCGAGGGCAGCATGGGTCGGCTCGCGGTCGTCGAGCAAGCGCTGCCAGGTGCTTTGGCTGACCGCGTCTGGCAGTTCGGTGTTGTAGAACCGCAGGTAGGCTTGCCACAACGGCAGCCAGGCGGCGTGATCGTCTGCGCTGACGAGGCGGATTTCGGCTTGGTTCATGTTCACTCCTTGGACAATTGTTCAGGCATCAGGCACGCAAGCGCCTGGTCCTGTGGATCAGGGCTGGCGGCGAGCCCGTTGCGCACCCCGGCGGCATCCACCGGGCTGCGGTTCTGGCTGAGCTTGCGTTTGCCTTCCAGGCGCTGGATGGGCAGGGCGAAGCCAACGATGGCCCTGAGCATGCTGTCGATGTACTCGGCCGGAGCATCGTCGATGCTCCAGGGCAAGGCGCGGCCGCTTTCGTGGCGGTCGGTGAGGGCGCCGACCAGGTTGCGCAGGCGCTCAGGATCGTTGAACACCTCGGCGGTGCCGTAGGCGTGTACGGCCTGGTAGTTCCAGGTTGGAACGACTTTGCCGTGTTCGGCCTTGCTAGGGTAGAAGTCCGGGCTGACGTAGGCGTCGGCCCCGGCGAAGATCACCAAGGCTTCGGCGCCGGCTTGCAGGTCGCGCCATTGTGGGTTGGCCCGGGCCATGTGCCCATAAAGGCTGCCGTTGGGGCCTTGTTGCGTGTCCAGCAACAGCGGCAAATGACTGGCTTGCAAGCCGTGTTCACCGTGAGTGATCAATACGGCCAGGCGGCAATCGACCATCATCTGTTGCAGTTGGAGCAGGTCTTCGACGGCAAAGGCTTTAGGGTTGTACATGACGATTTTCCTTGGCGAATGCGAGCATCCTAGGCAGGCTATTGGTCTGTTGTAAGAGCCACTTCTGACCAATTTGATAGGTCCATTTTCCAGGTGCCGTCATGAACAACACCGTACCGCCACTGTCATTCAACCCCGCCGGCATCGAACTGGATCGGCGTCAGGGGCTCAGTCGTCAGCTGTACCAAGCGTTGCGTGCCCGGGTGCTGGACGGGCGGTTGGCCAGCGGTACGCGCCTGCCGGCCAGTCGCGATCTGGCGGCGGCCTTGTCGATTTCCCGCAACAGCGTGGTACGGGCCTACGATCAGCTCTACGCCGAAGGCTTCATTGAGGGGCGGGTCGGTGACGGTACTTATGTGGCAAAGCTGTCTGCGACGGCGTTACCGCTCAAAAACATATCCACAAAAGTGTCCACAGGGTTTTCAACAGACTTATCCACAGCCTTATCCACAGATTGGCTGGATTTACCTGTGGTTTCATCCAGCCAAGTTATCCACAGCGACGCCTTGGAGCGGGTTGAAAAGCATCATTTGGTCCAGCCGCCCAGCGGCCCGCCGAGGGCGTTTCGAGTCGGTATTCCTGCGTTCGATCTGTTTCCTTTTGACGTGTGGGCCAAGCTGAATGCGGCTTTCTGGCGCAAGCCGGATCTGCAGCAGCTGTGTTATGGCGATTCTCAAGGTGATGCACGCTTGCGCGGCCTGATCGCGGCGTACCTGCGCAGCTCCCGAGGCCTGCACTGCACTGCTGAACAAATTGTGATCACCAGCGGTGCCCAGCAGGGCATCAGCCTTTGTGCACAGCTGTTGGTGGACCCGGGCGATGTCGTCGCTGTGGAAAACCCCGGCTATCGCGCCGCCGGGCATGCGTTTGCCGTGGCCGGTGCCGAGGTGAGAGGCGTATCGGTTGATAGCGATGGTCTCGATTGCACGGCATTGGGTACGTTGAGCCACTGTCGGCTGGCCTATGTCACCCCGTCCCATCAGTACCCGACCGGGGTGGTCATGAGCCTGGCACGGCGCTTGGAACTGCTGGCCTGGGCCGAGCGCAACGACGGCTGGATCGTCGAGGATGACTACGACGGTGAATACCGCTACAGCGGCGCGCCGTTGGCGCCATTGGCCGCGCTGGATCGCCAGGGCCGTGTGCTTTACGTTGGCACCTTTGGCAAAGTGGCTTTTCCGGCCCTGCGCCTGGGTTATCTGGTTTTGCCGCCTGGCCTGGTGAGCGCCTTCGCCCGCCGCCGCGCCGTGGATGTGCGCCACTCTGAAGTCAGTACTCAAGCGGTGATGGCCGAATTCATGGCAGCGGGGCATTTCCAGCGACACATCAGGCGCATGCGTCGGGCCGCCCTGGTCCGGCGTGATGCGCTGCTGGCCGGCTGGCCGAAGGCGGTTGCCGGTGTCGGCACCATGCCCACGGTGGTGGCCGGGCTGCATGTCACCGTGCCGGTGGACAGCGTCGAGCGTGAATACGAGCTCATAGCGCAAGCGACCCATGCCGGTGTCGAAATCAATGGCTTGAGTGGCTATTGGTTGCCCACTACGACGACGCCAGTGCGAGCCGGGCTGGTGCTGGGGTTTGCGGCTGTGCCGCCAGCGGCGATTGGCACCGCGCTGGCGAACCTGGCAAAGGCCTGGAAAAGATGAAGGCGGAATGCCTGCCGGTCAGTCAAACGCCATCCCTGTGGGAGCGGGCTCCTGACCGTTATGAGGGCTGCTTTGGAAAGAACACTTCCTTGGCCTGGTCCACCGCGATTTCGCTGCGGTAAAGATCGATCAGTTGACGCTGGGTGAGGTCCTGGGTGGCGTCGGCGCGCGTTCCCTTGTTGACTTGTTCCGGTGTTTTCAAGCGACCGGAAAGGTAGGCGTGGGCGGGGACCCAGTCGGTGGAGTAACGGAAATCCGCAAACCAAAGCGTTTTGTTTTCCTTCACGTCCCGGATCTCGTACCGGTCGAGATAGCCGTGAAGCGGGCCTTTGTTTTTTTGTCGGTTCTTTAGTTTGGTGATGGAAATGCGATTGCGGCTTTTAAGCCATATGACGCCATCCATGGTTGGGGGACGATGTTTGATGACATTCAGTACGGCATCGAAGGCTTCCTCATAAAGGGCCTTCGCTTGCGTCTTGAGTTCCGTACGCAAGGCTTCGGCCGTACGCTTTTGTTTCACTGAAACTTCAACGGTTTCGTTCGAGGCACTGTCCATTGCCTTTTTGATTGCAATGCCGACTTTCTCCATCCTGTTTGCATGAGCGTTCAGAATCATCCCGATACCGGTGGGCGATCGGCCTGGCGCATTCATGTGCTCCTCGACCTGCGCCTGGAACGCCTCCAGTCCATCGACCAGGGCTCGGCCCTTTGCAAGGCTGGTTGCCAGGGACGGGACGATCTGTGGCGTATCGGTGAGCGCATGGGGCACCCACTCACCCGTTCCCTTGCGGTGGAAGGTGGCGATGATCTTGTCTGTGACCGGGTTCTTGACATCGACCCAATCGGTTTCTTCGTGCATTTTCGTTAACCGAGGTTCGCCGCTGACCAGGCCCCAGAAACGTGCCCTGATGAACTTCTTCCTGAACCTGGGGCGTGGCTCATAAGGGTTGCCCATGCTGCGCCGGTTGCTCCTCTCATCGAGGGCCTGGGCCAAATGTTGCAATGCCCGTTTTTTCAGGCTGCTGATCTGCTTGCTCAGCCGATTGAGTTCGGCCGGGCGGGCGCTCTCCTTGTACTCGGTGCCCACGTATTCGAGTTGTTCTTCAAGGGCGGTGAACTGCTCCGTAAGGCTGCCGAATGCATCGATTTGCTCGTCCAGTCGGATCACGCTGCGTTCCTCGATGGCATCGTGCAGGCTTTGAAAGGCAATCGTGGCGCTATCAACCAGTTGGTTAATGACTGCCCAACCTTCGGGCATGGTATTGACGCTATCGAGCGTCAGGCAGAGGTGCCGATACATGTCTAACTGGATAAGGCGGATACCGTCGCTCTTGTAGGTCGGCATTCTTCCTCGGTGCTGCCGGATAAATTCAAAACCTTCACGCCCCAGTACCTTGAGCCTGGAAAAACGTGTCTCCATGTAATCCAGGCGCTCGTTCATGTCCTCGCCGACCCGGATCATGCTCTCGGCTGCATCGACGTGCTGCTGCTCCACGACCGCGACGCCGGTGGTGGCCATGTCCATGGCTGTTCTCAGGGCCGGGGTAAACCGCTCTTTCAGCGCGTCTATCTCTTCGAACGTGAAGTTGATTTGTGCGTTCAGGTAGCCAAGCCTGGCTTTGGGCGCGTCGGGCCTTGATTGGAAGACGGGCCATTGAGTCAAGATGTTCAACGCTTCTTCATAGCTTTCGCGCTGGGTTTTCAAGGTACTCAAGTAAACGTTGCGCTTGGTCTCCTTGGTGGAGCCCGAGGCGTTGTTCAGCTCCTGCGCGTTCATTGTCAGCAGCGCCTGGTGCTCCGGTTTTTTTTCTTCGAAGTGGTTCAGTTCGGCCAGCAGTTGAACACTGCGGCGGTGAGTGTCGGCGATGACTTTTTCCATCGCACCTTTTGATCCCGTGCCGCGCAGGCGCAGGCGGATGTCGATATGCCAATGGCCGTGTATATCGAGCCGCAGGGGAGGGCCCAGGCGCGAGGGATTCTTCCCGTCGACGACACAGACCTTATCGCCCACCATCGTCACGTTGAACCATTTTTCTGCCACTTTGGCGTACCACAGCCCCTGTCGGTGATAGAGCCCTTTGAACGTGCCATCGATATGGGCCTGCCCTGGTGTTTCGGGCGCGTCGACACTGAACGTCTCAAGGAGCTTGGCGCCCTCTCCCGATTTGCCCGTCAGGGCGCCGCTGGAATGGATGGACTCATAGTGCTCAGGGTGCAGTTCCTTGCCGGTGGAAGGCGCGAGTTTTTCGATGACGAGCTTGGGTTTAACCAGCTTGACCGGCTCCTCTATCACCTCCGGCGCCGCTGCCCTGCGACTGCGTGTGCCTTCTCTGGCATGGTCGATAGCGTGAGTGGTGATCGCCATGGCCAGGTTCAGCAACAGGTCGACGAATGCCTCCCATGTGGCCTGGTCGTTGGCGTGTTCGCTGTCCTGCATCAGCGTTTCAATGTCATCCAGAATTTGCCAGAGCCAGACGGCGGTGCCCACGGCAGCGCCCAGGTAAGGCAGGGCCAGGTTGAAAATCAGCCAGCCAGCCTGCTTGAAGGTACTCCAGCGGGTTTCGCTGTTAGACACCGATTGTCGATCTGCAAGCTCGACCAGGGCATTGGCATTGGCCTTGAACAACAGTGGCAGGAAATCGGGGCCCAGGGTTTTTTCGCTCAAGCCGACGGGGGCGGTATCGAGCCATGATGTAAAAGGGTCCGTCGCAAACTCAACGATGACCCAGGGTGAGGGCAGGGGGCCCGAGAAAATGTATCGGCTGTAATTGCTGCGCACCTCATCGGGCAGCCAGGCCAGGACCGATTGGCGCAATTCAGGGATTTGCCTGATCGCATACAACAGGTTGCTGGACGAGGGGTACTGGCACAACTGCGGCTCGAGCAGCGGTCGATAAAGCAGGCAGGGACCGGCGCCTGGATTCTTCGGACCGATCACGAACATATTGGTCACGATGTCCTCCGAGGGGATCAGTTTCTGTTCGGATATGAAGGCCAGCCTGCGCAGCACGATGGGTTGTCCGTCGACCTTGCGATCGGCTTCCTCCGGCTCCATCAGTGCGGCGACATAACGGTAGCCCCGTTCGTCGATGTTCCCACGCCCTCGGATCTTTCCCTCAAGCGCGAGCATGGGCAGTTGAATGCGCAACTGGGAGGTGTACAACTCTTCGCGGCGGGCCGATTCGGTCGGATCGTCGAGCAGTTTGCTCTTCACCAGATCGGGATAGACGCGACCGATATCGATTTTGGTGATGAGGCTTTCGATGTAGTCAGTCGTCATCCAGGTGGGCAACACCTTGCCGTTGAGGGACCTGACGGTTTTGTTGCCCAAGGGCAGTGCAATCAGGTTTTGCAAGGCCAGCTCAACGAGATTGAACCGGGTGGTCTCGAATTTGCCCGGAACGATAAAAGAACCCCAGGCCACGAGGCTGCGAATCTGGATCTCGATTTTTTCCGGATCGAGTGTCGCAGCGTCGGCATGGTCCGCTTGCATCTGTTTCTTGAGGGCGTTCAACGCAAACTCTTTGATAGGAGCAATAGCGTCGAGGTAGGTCTTGCCGGCATGGGAACTGCTCAGCGCCGAAAGGTTTTTCATGTGCTGGGCGAATAGAATCTGATCGGATATCGACGCTGCCAGCAGCCAGTCGGGTATCTTTTTATCGAACCAGGTCGCGCCAATACCTTTTTCTGCGTCCAGCCCGCTGGTCACGGGCTGGTCGTCCTCGATGGATGAAACTTTTTTCAGGAAGCTGGGGGAGCCGAGGATCTTGACCTGCATGGCGATCAGCCCGCAGGCCTTGTGATCGAAGATGTTGCCGGTGGGCTCATACAGCCGCCACTGGATTTTCTTGCGGAATGTGGTGTCCAGTTGCGTCGGGAGAAATTGCCCCAGCGCTTGCTGTGAGTCGAATTTTTTATAGCTGTCGCGCAGCGAGTACGTAAGGATGACCTCTTTGCCGGCGATGGTTCCGATCAGTACCACCAGCGAGTTTTCGTTCAGGCGACGGACGTTGGTCCCGTCAACTTCATCGATGTCGATCAGGTACGCGTGAGTGTCGTAGCGATCATGTTGCTTGCGGTCCTCCAGATTGGGGTAAAGGAACAATTGCCTGGCCATGTCGCATTCAGTCGCGGTCCAGCCATTGACCTCTTTGACGTCCCAGATCTTGCGCAGCGTTCTGGAGAGCTCATGCCAGCGTGGGCCGGAGGTGCCCACTGGAGCGTTCCAGTACGCCAGTTGTTGTTCCTGGCAGGCGGACAACATGACAGGCTCCAGTTCGTTGATCAGGGCTCCGATCTGTTCGATACGTACCGGCAGATGCACCTCCGGGGTGCTGATCGGCAGTTGGGTCAGAAAGTGCACGCCTTCGATCAGCATGGTCGAATCGCTCGCGCCTACTCGTTCGGCCACCATATCGCTGAGGGTTTCGTAACGAGTGGGCAGTTCCAGGATTTCGCTGTCGACAATGTCCCAGCGAGGCTCGCCAACGACTGTGTTGAGCGGATCGAGGTCCAGTGCCGGATACATTTTCTTGAGGGCCCTGCGCAGGAGCACGGCGGCAACTTCCGGGGAGGTGGGGCCTGCGAGTAGCTGGTTGAGCACAGCATTCTTGAGGCTGGCTTCGGGTGTAGTGTTCGTGGTTGTAGAGGTTCTGGTCATCTGACGCTCCCTGTCTTGCGCTAGGTGGAATCCCCGCCGCTGAATGCTTCGGGGATTCCATGCTAGGGAGGTACCAGACAGGGAGGGTGGTAACTATGTATATGCCAAGTAAACCTTGTGGCGAGGGGATTTAACGAAACGTCGCACCGCCCCGCTGGGGCTGCGAAGCAGCCCTGGTAGGTTCTCCTCGCTACAGGCTACTGCCCGGATTTGATCCGGGTCCAGGCCCGTGTCCGTGCGCGCTCGGCATCCCGGGGCAAGGGTTGCAGGGTGTACAGCGTGGCCATAGCCGCCTCGGTCGGGTACAGGTTGGGATTGTTGCGGATCGCCGGGTCGACCATGTCCGTGGCGTCCTTGTTCGGGTTTGGATAGCCGACGAAATCGCTGACGGGTGCGATCACCTTCGGTTGCAACAAATAGTTGATGAAGGTGTAGGCGTCGTCGGGGTTTTTCGCGCCTTTGGGGATGGCGAGCATGTCGAACCAGATCGGCGCGCCTTCCTTGGGCAGGCGCATGTCCACGGTGACGCCGTTCTTGGCTTCCTTGGCGCGGTTGGCCGCCTGGGAGAAGCTGCCGGAGTAACCGACGGCCACGCAGATGTCGCCATTGGCGATGTCGGCCATGTACTTGGATGAGTGGAAGTAAGTGATGTGCGGGCGGATCTTCATCAACAACGCTTCAGCCTTGGCGTAGTCCGCCGGCTTCTTGCTGTTAGGGTCCAGGCCCAGGTGCTGCAAGGCCAGCGGCAGGATCTCCGATGGCGAATCGAGCAGTGCCACACCGCATTGCTTGAGCTTGCTGAGGTTCTCTTCCTTGAAGATCAGGTCCCAGCTGTCCACCGGTGCGTTGTCACCCAGGGCGGCCTTGACCTTGTCCGGGTTGAAGCCGATCAGGATGGTGCCGTACATGTAGGGCACGGCGAATTTGTTGCCCGGGTCGTTGGCTTCGATCAGCTTCATCAGCTTGGGATCGAGGTGGTTCCAATTCGGCAGTTTGCTGCGGTCCAGGGGCTGGAACACACCGGCCTCGATCTGCTTGGCCAGGAACACGTTGGACGGCACCACCACGTCGTAGCCGGAATTGCCCGTCAGCAGCTTGGCCTCCAGGGCTTCGTTGGTGTCGAAGATGTCATAGACCAGTTTGACCTGGCTGTTCTGCGCCTTGAAATCGTCCAGGGCCTTGGGCGTGATGTAGTCGAACCAGTTGTAGACGCGCAGGGTGCGCTCTTCGGCCTGGGCAGCGCCGCACAGCAGCGCGGCGCACAGGCTGGGAACCATTAAACGCTTGAGTCTGTTCATGCTGTTATTTCCTCATTGGGCGCTTTGAAAACCTTCGAGAACGTTCACGGCATTGATGCCGATTTCTGCTACCGCGTAACCGCCCTCCATCACGAACAGGGTCGGTTTGCCGAGCGCCGCGATGCGTTTGCCCATCGCCAGGTAATCCGGGCTGTCGAGCTTGAACTGCGAGATCGGGTCGTCCTTGAAGGTGTCCACACCCAGGGAGACGACGATGACATCGGCGTCGTAGCCTTGGATTTCGCCGCAAGCCTGCTCCAGCGCGGCGCTCCAGGTGTCCCAGCCTGAGCCGGCCGGCAGAGGATAGTTGAAGTTGAAGCCGTCACCGGCGCCTTCACCGTACTCATCGGCGTAGCCGAGGAAGAACGGAAACTCGGCTTCAGGGTGGCCGTGGATCGAAGCGAACAGCACGTCGCTGCGCTCGTAGAAAATCGACTGGGTGCCGTTGCCGTGGTGGTAATCGACATCGAGGATCGCGACCTGCTTATGGCCCTGGTCGAGAAAAGCCTGGGCGGCGATGGCGGCGTTGTTGAGGTAGCAATAGCCGCCCATCAAGTCACTGGCGGCGTGGTGTCCCGGCGGGCGGCACAGGGCAAAGGCACTGCGGGCGCCGCGCTGGATCTCGGCCTGGGCGGTGAGGGCGACCTGGGCGGCGCTGTAGGCTGCCTGCCAAGTGCCCGCGGTAATCGGTGCGCCGCCGTCGAAGCTGTAATAGCCGAGCTGGCCGTGCAGGCTTGTCGGAATGACCGTGCGCAAGGTCCGCGCCGGCCAGGTGAAAGGCAGCAAATCGCCGTCGCGCTCGAACTCAGCCCAGCGATCCCAGGCGCCTTTGAAAAATTCCAGGTACGCCGGGCTGTGAATGCGCTGGATCGGCCCCAGGCCGAAATCATGGGGCGCTTCGACCGGGCCCAGCGCCCGGGCCTTGACCCGCTCCAGCACATGATCGGCCCGGGAGGGCATTTCAAAGCAGGGCATCAATTGCCCGTCCATCAACTCGCAGCGTCCGTGGTGCAGGTGGTGATCGTCTGAGTAGATCGTCAGCATTATTGTGCTCCGCAAGGCTGATCCGGTTGCTCACAGTCTTGCGGTGTGCGGGGTTTTGGAGAACGGCAGGAGAGGCCAAAAGGGGATCGAAATGGCCAAAAGGTTTGACCGTAAATCGCCCCTTGTTGGCGCAGGTGTGCGCGGGTTCGGGGCACAAGGGCGGCTTCGATGGCGACGCGGTGATTCGTGGCGAGGGAGCTTGCTCCCGCTCGGCGGCGCAGCCGTCGTAGACCGGTTGTTGCGGTCTACCTGGCGTCCGCCTTTAGGGCGCTGGATGTGTCTGAGCGGACGCCATCGCGGGCAAGCCTTGCTCCCACAGGGGTTAGGTGTTGTGCGTGAAAGCGGCGATTGCCGAAGGTTCAGGACCTGAACTGACTCGGCGCCACCCCACTCCAGCGCACGAAGGCATGCCGAAAACTGGCGGTTTCGCTGAAGCCGAGTATTTCGGCGATCCGATAGATTGGCAGTTGGTCTTCGCAGAGCATTTGCTTGGCCCGCTCGAAGCGCAGTTCGTCCAGCAATTCTTGATAGCTGCAACCCAGATCCTTGAGGTGTCGGCGCAAGGTGCGTGCCGAGCAGTTCATTTGCGCGGCCAGGCCTTCCAGGCCGGGGGCGGCGTCCAGTTGTGCGCTGAGCAATTGGCGAATCCGCCCCAGCCAAGCCTGGCGTCCGGTGAACTCGGTGTTCTGTCGGCGGCAGCGTTCGGCCATGGCGTGATGGGTGATGGAGTCGGCCAGGGGCAGGGGCTGTTCGAGCCAGTGACGGTCGAAGGCAAACGCGTTATCGAGGCTGTCGAAGCGCACCGGGCAATTGAACAGCGCTGCGTAGCGCGCCTGGTAATCGGGCGCCGGATGTTCGAAGCGCGCCGCGCGCAATGGTAGCGCATGGCCGAGCAGGTCGTTGCAGATGACTTTCAGCGAGACCATGCAGAACTCGGCGTTGAACACCGCCAGGGTCGGGTTTTCTCGATAATCGCTGGCGCTGAGCCAGACCGTCTCCTGGTCTTCTTCCAGGTTCAGTTCGAAGAGTGTTCCCAATAGCGCCGGATAGCGCAGCGCCAGGCGCAAAGCGTCACCTAAGGTGGCACTGGTGAGCAGGGCATAACCGAGCATGCCGTAGGACGAAACGTGCATGCGCAGGCCCAGTTCCAGGCCGATGTCGCGCTTGAGGGCCACGGCGTTGGCGCAGACCTGCATCTCCTGGTTGGTGGTGATGCGCGTGTCGGCCCGGCTCAGATCCGCCGCGCTGATGCCGCTGCCGGCCAGCAACGCGTCGCTGGGCAGCCCTTCATGCTTGAAGGTGCTGAGCACCAGGGAGACGGCGTTGAGGGTGGTGAGGTGGGAATGAAGCATGTTCGTTTCCAGCCTTGGGAGGCTGGAGATGGAGCAAGTTGTATGCCGGGCGAAGATTGCCAGGCTTGAGCGAACCCCTGTGGGAGCTCGTTCCCACAGGTTCTGCTAGGTGTCAGGCGAGCTCGCCACACAGATCCAGCTCTACCAGCCGCCGAATCTCTTCCACTGGCAACCCCGCGCCAATCAGCGCCTGCAACTTGCCGAATGCGGCCTCGCGGGTCATGCCGCCACCGGATAGCACGCCGACGCCACGCAAGCGACTGCCGGCCTCGTACACATCCAGCTCCACGCCGCCTTCATGGCATTGGGTCACCGCCACCACCACCACGCCGCTGTCCCGCGCCCGCTCGAGGCTGGCGAGGAAGGCTGGGTTGTCGCTCGGCCCGGTGCCGCTGCCGTAGCACTCCAGCACCAGGCCCTGGATCCCGCTGCCGAGCAGGCCATCGAGAATCTCGGCACTGATGCCGGGAAACAGCGGCAGCACCGCGATATTCGCCAGTTGCTTGGGCTGGTTGTAATTCAACGGCGCCGGCAGCGAAGCGGCTTTGGTACCGCCACCCTGACGCTCCAGGCGCTTGAACGGATGACGCCCGAAGCTGCGCACTTTGGCGCAACGGGTGGGTTCCAGCAGCTCACCGTGGAAATACAGATGCACCCCCGGCGCCAGACCCTGGCCGAGGGCAACCAACGCGCCGCTGAGGTTTTCCCAGGCGTCGCTGTCGGTCACGCCAGCGGGCAGCATCGAACCGGTGAAGCATACCCGCGCATGCAGGCCCAGCAGTTGGAAGCTCATTGCGGCCGCGCTGTAGGCCAGCGTATCGGTGCCGTGCAGGATCAGTACGCTGTCGCAGCCCTGCACATCCACGGCATCGACCACCGCTTCACGCAGTTGCTGCCAGTAGGCCGGGGTCATGTTGGCGCTGTCGATCAGCGGCGACATTTCCCGGAAGCGCCATTGCGGAACAACGAGTTCGGGTTGGCTTTGCAGGTAGTCGCGCATCCGCGCTTCGAAACCGGATGCCGGGGCCAGGCCGTGGGCGCTGGCCTGCATGCCGATGGTTCCACCGGTGTAGAGCACCATGACGTGCTGCGCGGCAGGATAGGTCGAGGAATTCATGGGGGTTCTCCGAGGACGAAAACGGCAGCTTTACTTCGCTGCCACAACATAAGGCCGAGCATGACGCCGACCTTAGGCTGTGTCACGCCGGGCGCAGGGGATGCGCCCGGTTTTTTCCAAACAGCTTATTACCGATCAGCGTTGCGCTGCGGCCACGCCAGCAGTCTCGGCGTCAGGTTTGGCAACCGGTGCCGACGGGGTGGCTGGCCAGGCGTTGCGGTCCAGATCCAGGTCCGGGAACTTGCTGGAGTCGAAGACCGGAACCTTGATGCCGGCCGAACGCTGGTCATCGTAGTCACGCAGGATGCGCATGCCGACCTTGAACAGCAGGAACAGCGCGATCAGGTTCACGAACGCCAGCAGGGTCATGGTGATGTCAGCGAAGGCGAACACGGTGCCCAGGTTTTCGATGGCACCCCAGAAGATCAATACCAGCACCAGGGCGCGATAGCCCATCAGCACCTTGCGGTTTTCACCGACCATGAAGCGCAGGTTGTTCTCACCCAGATAGTAGTTGTAGAGGATCGAGGTGAACACGAACAACGACAGGGCCACGGAGATGAAAATCCGACCCCAGTCACCGACCACGGCGGCCAGGGAGTTCTGGGTCAGGGCAATGCCGTCGCCTTCGAAGCCAGGGGTGTAGAAGCCCGACAACAGGATCAGCAGCGCGGTGCAGGTGCAGATGACGAAAGTGTCCAGGAATACGCTGAACGCTTGGACCACACCTTGGGCTACCGGATGCTCGACCGAGGCTACTGCGGCGACGTTAGGCGCACTACCCAGGCCGGCTTCGTTGGCGAATACGCCACGCTTGACGCCCATGACGATGGCGCTGCCGATCAGGCCGCCAAAGGCTTGGTCCAGGCCGAACGCACTTCTGACGATAGTCACCAGCATGTCCGGTACGTGTTCGAACTGCAGCACGATCACGTAGAGAGTTACGCCGATGTACGCCAGGGTTTTGACCGGTACCAGCAGGTCGGCCACCTTGGCGATGCGCTTGATCCCGCCAATGAACACCAGGCCCAGCAATACCGCCAGGGCCAGGCCGGTGTAGGTAGTGTCAAAGCCGAAAGCGTTGTTCAGGGAGTGGGTCACGGCGTGGGCTTGCAGGCCGTTGAAAGCGAAGCCGAAGGTGATCAGCAGCAGGAATGCCATGATCATGCCCAGCCAGCGTTTCTGCAGGCCGTGCTGGATGTAGTAGGACGGGCCTCCACGGTACTGGCCTTCGGAGTCGCAGCGCTTGTAGAGCTGGCCGAGGGAGCATTCGAAGAAGCTGCTGGACATGCCGACCAGCGCGGTCACCCACATCCAGAACACCGCACCAGGACCGCCGAGGGTCACCGCGATGCCGACACCGGCAATGTTACCCGCGCCGACACGACCGGCCAGGCTGAGCATCAGGGCCTGGAACGAACTGAGCTGGTCAGTGCTGCTCTTGAGGCTGTCACGGAACACCGTGAACATGTGAAAGAAATGGCGGAACTGGACGAAACGCGAGCGGATCGTGAAGTAGCCACCGAGCCCGACAATGAGCACGATCAGCACTTTCCCTGAAAGGAAGTCGTTGATGACTTCGAGCATGAGTATTCCTCGCTGTTTTTTGTTTAAGCGAATGCTGGCCATTTGGACACATCGTGTTACATCGGTTGGCGCGCGGCACATGAGGTAAGGCGATGTTTCGTTCCGGTCTATTCGCGGGTTTGTTATTAGTTCGGTTTTCGCATGTTTTAAGGCCTCGTTACCGACGACCGCTCACGCGAAGAGGGGCGGCACTATACCTATCAGCGCGGTGCCCGTCTGCACAGTTGTGGTGCGTCCGACGAAACGGAGCCTATGTTTCACCTGGCCTCCTGGTCAGGTTTTTGTGGGGGCGAGCCCGCTCGCAATGGCTGATGACGCGGTTTACAACGGCAGCGCGTCATCGTTTATCGCGAGAAGATTCGTTCCTACAGTTCGGTCATCCTTGTCGCTATCAATTAAAAAAAGGGCTTGGGGAAGATCCCCAAGCCCTCAAAAGGTGAGAGGTGTCTAGTCCCTCGACCTGGTGAGCGTTAGTTGCGTCGATCACGCTTTGAGCGGAACCAGACGCGGAGCAATCATGTTTTCCGGGCGCAGGATGTCGTCGAGCATGGCGTCGTCGAGCAAGCCTTCTTCGCGCACCAGCTCCAGCACGCCGCGGCCGCTTTCCAGGGCAACACGGGCGATGCGGGTGGCGTTTTCATAGCCGATGTACGGGTTCAGCGCAGTGACCAGGCCGATCGAGTGCTCGACCAGTTCGCGGCAGCGCGCTTCGTTGGCGGTGATGCCGACGATGCAGTGCTCGCGCAGCATGTCCATGGCCCGTTGCAGCAGGCGGATCGAGTCGAAGATCTTGAAGGCGATCAGCGGTTCCATCACGTTCAGTTGCAGCTGGCCGCCTTCGGCCGCGATCGTCAGGGCCAGGTCGTTGCCGATGATCTGGAACGCCACTTGGTTGACCGCTTCCGGGATGACCGGGTTGACCTTGCCGGGCATGATCGAGCTGCCTGGCTGGCGGGCCGGCAGGTTGATTTCGTTGATGCCGGTGCGTGGGCCGCTGGACAGCAGGCGCAAGTCGTTGCAGATCTTCGACAGCTTGACCGCAGTGCGCTTGAGCATGCCGGAGAACAGCACGAAGGCGCCCATGTCGGAGGTGGCTTCGATCAGGTCGGCGGCCGGAACCAGCGGCTGGCCACTGATGGTTGCCAGGCGCTGCACGGCCAGGGCCTGGTAACGCGGGTCGGCGTTGATGCCGGTGCCGATGGCGGTGCCGCCCAGGTTCACTTCGGTGAGCAATTCAGGGGCCAGGGTTTTCAGGCGTGCCAGGTCTTCGCTCAGGGTGGTGGCGAAGGCGCGGAATTCCTGGCCGAGGGTCATCGGCACAGCATCCTGCAGCTGGGTGCGGCCCATTTTCAGGACGTGGCTGAATTCTTCACCCTTGGCCGCGAACGCCTGGATCAGGCTGTCGAGGCTGGCCAGCAACGCATCGTGACCCAGCAGCAGACCGAGGCGGATCGCGGTCGGGTAGGCGTCGTTGGTGGACTGCGCCATGTTCACGTCGTTGTTCGGGTGCAGGTACTGGTATTCGCCTTTCTGGTGACCCATGGCCTCCAGCGCGATGTTGGCGATGACTTCGTTGGCATTCATGTTGGTCGACGTGCCGGCGCCGCCCTGGATCATGTCCACCACGAATTCTTCGTGGAAGTCGCCGCGGATCAATCGTGCACAGGCTTCGCTGATGGCTGCGTGCTTGGCTTCGCTGAGCTGGCCCAGTTCGCGGTTGGCGTCAGCGGCGGCTTGTTTGACCATTGCCAGACCGACCACCAGCTTGGGGTAATGCGAGATCGGGACGCCGGAGAGACGGAAGTTGTTTACCGCTCGCAGGGTCTGGATGCCGTAATACGCTTGCGCCGGTACTTCGAGTACGCCAAGCAGGTCTTTTTCTGTGCGGAAGGATGCAGCGGAGGACATGATAGAAATCATCTCGAATAAGGACCCGGTCTGAGCCGGAACGCTGTGAATCCTAGGCTCTGGAAAAAAATAGGGCCAATGCTGTTAAACACTGGCCTATGCATATTCGGCATAATGTCGGTGTGACGTCGGCGGTGCGGCGAACGTGTGACCTGTTTTGGTGCGTTTAACGGGAGGACGTGATGAATCTTGAAAGCAAGTGGCTCGAGGACTTCAGTGCCTTGGCCGCCACCCGCAGTTTCTCCCAGGCGGCCGAGCGGCGCTTCGTGACACAACCGGCCTTCAGTCGGCGAATTCGCAGCCTCGAAGCGGCGCTGGGACTGACCTTGGTCAACCGTTCCCGCACACCTGTTGAGCTGACGGCGGCGGGGCAGCTGTTTTTGGTGACGGCGCGCACGGTGGTCGAGCAACTGGGTGAGGTGCTGCGGCATTTGCATCACCTGGAAGGTGGGCAGGGCGAAGTCATCCAAGTGGCCGCCGCGCACTCCCTGGCATTGGGCTTTTTCCCGCGCTGGATCGCGCAACTGCGCAACGAAGGGATGAACATCGCCACGCGACTGGTGGCCACCAACGTCGGCGATGCCGTGCATGCCTTGCGCGAAGGTGGTTGCGACCTGATGCTGGCTTTCTACGACCCGGATTCGGCGATGCAGATGGACCCGGAGATTTTCCCGTCACTGCACCTGGGCCAGACCGAAATGCTTCCAGTGTGCGCGGCCGATGCCGATGGCAAGCCACTGTTCGACCTCGAGGGCGAGGCCAGTGTGCCGCTGCTGGCCTACAGCGCAGGGGCGTTTCTCGGTCGTTCGGTCAACCAGTTGCTGCGCCAGCGGGCGCTGCGTTTCACCACGGTCTATGAGACGGCCATGGCTGACAGCCTGAAAAGCATGGCCCTGGAAGGCCTGGGCATCGCCTGGGTGCCGCATCTGAGCGTGCGCGCCGAACTGGCCCGGGGTGAACTGGTGATCTGTGGCGGTACGCAATGGCACGTGCCACTGGAAATTCGCCTGTACCGCTGCGCCCTGGTGCGCAAGGCCAATGTGCGGTTGTTGTGGCGCAAGCTTGAGGGTGGTGCGGCGCAGGGTGCCGCGGGGTCTTGATAACAACGCTCCCACAGGAAGATTTTGTGTGGTGCATTCGCTGACCTGCGAGTCAATAAAACCACCGCCTCCCCCCAAACGACAGACTGTCGGCGAAAGTGCGTTTAACGCACCATTTTCGGTATACTGCCCGGCCTTCGGTCGGCTTGCCCGGCCATAATTCGTACAACAAGCCACGCCGGTTTCCTGCGTGGCTTGTTGTTTTTTGACGCGCCTGCGGGCGCCCAGAGAGAAGAGGCACGACGATGAGTGCACTGGTTGGCGTGATCATGGGCTCCAAGTCCGATTGGTCCACCCTTAGCCACACCGCCGATATGCTGGAAAAGCTCGGCATCCCTTACGAGGTGAAAGTGGTTTCCGCCCACCGCACCCCGGACCTGCTGTTCCAGTACGCCGAAGAGGCTGAGTCCCGTGGCATCGAGGTGATCATCGCCGGTGCCGGTGGCGCGGCCCACTTGCCTGGCATGTGTGCGGCCAAGACCCACCTGCCGGTGCTGGGCGTGCCGGTGCAGTCGTCGATGCTCTCGGGCGTCGATTCGCTGCTGTCGATCGTGCAGATGCCGGCCGGTATTCCGGTCGCGACCCTGGCCATCGGCAAGGCCGGTGCGATCAACGCGGCCTTGCTCTCGGCGAGCATCCTGGGCGCCAAGCATCCACAATTTCATACCGTGCTGAAAAAGTTCCGCGCTGAGCAGACAGACAGCGTCCTGGACAATCCAGACCCACGCATTGCCTGAGGTTGTTGACGAATGAAGATCGGTGTAATCGGTGGCGGCCAGTTGGGTCGCATGTTGGCCCTGGCGGGTACGCCGCTGGGGATGAACTTCGCTTTCCTGGACCCGGCGCCGGACGCCTGCGCCAGCGCGCTGGGTGAACACCTGCGAGCCGACTACGGCGACCAGGATCACCTGCGTCAGTTGGCCGATGAAGTGGACCTGGTGACCTTCGAGTTCGAAAGCGTCCCGGCCGAAACCGTTGCATTCCTGTCCCAGTTCGTCCCGGTCTACCCAAGCGCCGAAGCCTTGCGCATCGCCCGTGACCGCTGGTTCGAAAAGAACATGTTCAAGGACCTGGGCATCCCCACGCCGGCCTTCGCCGACATTCAGTCCCAGGCCGACCTGGACGCAGCCGTTGCGTCCATTGGCCTGCCGGCCGTGCTCAAGACCCGTACCCTGGGATACGACGGCAAGGGCCAGAAAGTCTTGCGCAGCCCTGAAGACGTGGTCGGCACGTTTGCCGAACTCGGCAGCGTGGCCTGCCTGCTGGAGGGCTTCGTGCCGTTCACTGGGGAAGTCTCGCTGATTGCCGTACGGGCCCGCGACGGTGAAATCCGTTACTACCCGCTGGTGCACAACACCCACAAGGACGGCATCCTCAAGCTGTCCGTCGCCAGCACCGACCATCCGTTGCAGGCCCTGGCCGAAGATTACTCCAGCCGGGTGCTCAAGCAACTCGACTATGTCGGCGTGATGGCCTTCGAGTTCTTTGAAGTGGACGGCGGCCTCAAGGCCAACGAAATCGCGCCTCGGGTCCACAACTCCGGGCACTGGACCACCGAAGGCGCCGAGTGCAGCCAGTTCGAAAACCACCTGCGGGCGGTGGCCGGGTTGCCGCTGGGCTCGACCGCGAAGGTCGGCGAGAGCGCGATGCTCAACTTCATTGGCAAGGTGCCGGACAGCGAGAAAGTCCTGGCGATTGCCGATTGCCACCTGCATCACTATGGCAAGGCATTCAAGGCCGGGCGCAAGGTCGGCCACGCCAACCTGCGCTGCGCTGATCGGGCGACGCTGGCCCAGCAGATCATCAAGGTCGAGACGCTGATCGCCGAGCAATAATCTGAAGCACCGGTGGAACCATTCGTCGGCCGGCTTCTCTCATGGCAAGGTGCCAAAGTCTGATTAGGCTTTGGCCTAGCTGTTCAACCAAAGGGGATATGCCATGGGAATCATTGGAACCATCTTTATCGGCTTGATCGTAGGCCTGCTGGCGCGCTTCCTGAAACCGGGCGATGACAGCATGGGCTGGATCATGACCATCCTGCTCGGTATTGGCGGTTCGTTGGCAGCCACGTATGGCGGCCAAGCCCTGGGCATCTACCAGGCCGGTCAAGGCGCTGGCTTCATCGGTGCCCTGGTGGGCGCGGTGGTGCTGCTGGTGATCTACGGCCTGATCAAAAGAAACTGATTCAAATGCGACAAAGCCCTCTCTGCGTGGCGCGTGGAGAGGGCTAGAATGCCCGGCGTTGTACTTCCCACTTATTGCCGAGCCCTTCATGCGCCGTCTAGTGTTGACCCTTCTTCTGCTGGGCAGTGGCCTGGCCCACGCCGCCGAGCTGCCGGAAACCGACTGGCTCCAATTGATGCCCAAGTCGGACCAGAAAGCCCTCGAGGCCATGCCCGAGATCGACCACGACTCCCCAGAAGCCAATGGCACCTTCACTGAGAAAGGGGGCCTGAAGCAAAGCAAAGGCTTGCCGGCGGTGATGTATTCGACCAAAACCGTGGCGTCGATGAACGATAAGCACATTCGCATCGGCGGTTACCCGGTGCCCCTGGAAAGCGACGCCAAGGGCCGTAGCACGCTGTTCTTCCTGGTGCCTTACCCAGGCGCCTGCATCCACGTCCCGCCACCGCCGCCTAATCAACTGGTGCTGGTTCGCTATCCCAAGGGCTTGAAGCTGGACGACATCTACACGCCGCTGTGGGTGACCGGCACGCTGAAGATCGAAAAGGTCGACAACGACCTGGCCAGCGCGGCGTATGCGCTGGACGCGGAGAAGGTGCGGGTGGTGCAGGAGGCGGATTTGTAATAGGCCGGTTGGCCTGACACAAATCCCAATGTGGGAGCGAGCTTGCTCGCGATGGCGGTGTGTCAGTCGACGCTGATGTTGACTGTTATCCCGCTATCGCGAGCAAGCTCGCTCCCACAGTGGTTTTTGTGGTGTGGCTTAGAGCGGCTTGCTGCCGATGCTCACACCCAGGGTATGACTGGCCTGCGGCAACAGCGTCACCACGTCGTTCATCACATTCGCCGTCTCGATGCACAGCATGCGCTGCCAGCCATCGTCGGCCATGTCGCTGAACGCCTTGGCACGTTCGGTCCAGGGGTTCCAGATCACCGCCGAGCGCGAACCGCTGCTGGTCAGTTCGATCCGTCGTTGCCACTGCGGGTCGACGATGCTCAGCTTCGGTGGGGTATCGAGATAGATGCGGTCGGTCTCGCCGGCAAAGTGCAGGTCGCCGGCCTGGGTGACGGTGTTCCAGTCGTCCAGGGTCTCGATATAGCTCAAGCCATCCACCCCTTCGACGTGCACATTGCGCACATCGCTCACGGCGAAATAGCTGTGCAGCGCCTGGCTGAGGCTGACGGTTTCGCTGCCGCGGTTGTGGCTGGTGAGGCTGATGTGCAACTGCTCGTCCATCACGATGGTCAGCGTCAGGTCCACCTGATGCGGCCAGCCTGAGAGACCGTTTTCGGGGTAGGGCAGCACGAACTCGACCTTGAGGCGTTCGCCTTCGGCTTCGATGCCCTTCAACTCCCAGTCCATCGCCCGCACCAAGCCGTGGGCGGTGGCCGGATCGTTGGTTACGCGCATGGCCTGAACGCTGTCGGGGTTACGGGTCAGGTTGCCGAACCACGGCCAGCACACCGGCACGCCGGCGCGGATGCTCTTGCCGGTCTTGAACGTGGCCTGGTCGTTGAGCCAGATCAGCGGCGGCTGGCCGTCCACTTGATAGCTGAGGATGTGCGCGCCTTGCTGGGCCACCAGCAACTCGGCCTGACCGTGGCGGATGCGCCAGCCGTTCAGTTCATCCAGTTTGACGGCTTCGACATGGGGCGTAGGCATGCTGCAAATCTCGTTCAGGAACAGGGACTGCAATGGACCGCAAAACGGCCGTGGTGTTTAACGCGCGCGCGGCGGAACCGAGCGGGTACGGCCACTGCCGTCGATGGCGACGAACACAAACACCGCTTCGGTGACCTTGCGCCATTCGCTGGACAACGGGTCGTCGCTCCAGACCTCGACCATCATCTGGATCGAGCTGCGGCCGATTTCCAGCGCCTGGGTATAAAAGGAAAGCTGCGCACCCACCGCCACCGGTACCAGGAACGCCATGCGATCGATCGCGACGGTGGCCACGCGTCCGCCGGCCACCTTACTGGCCATTGCGGTGCCGGCCAGGTCCATCTGGGACACCAGCCAGCCGCCGAAAATATCGCCGAAGCCGTTGGTCTCGCGAGGGAGCGCGGTGATTTGCAGGGCCAGGTCGCCTTGCGGGATTGGATCTTCTTGTTCGAGCTCTATCATGCCGGGGGTGCCTCTGACCCGTAACGCTGTCTTGTGTTGCAGGTGAATAGCCGTCTTTGTAAAAAACGATTCAGCCCGAACATGCTACGTTCGTCACGTTTTTCGTAAAGGCGTGCCAAAGGGAAACTCTGCGAAACCGGCTGGTTCTGGTACTACGCCACCAACGACGTTTTCGCACAGCAACCCCTTACAGAGTGTTGCAACATTGCGAGTATATCGGGCGATAGTCGTCGAGACGACCACTCGGTTCTGATTTTGACTGTCAATTACGCGCCTCTATGTGTTTTTTCGAACAATTTGCTATCGTGCCGAACTCGCCACAGGCCGTAGGCCCTACCCACGCGGTCGGGTTGCGGAACTGACTAATAAGAGAAGCCTTGCCATGACCACTGCGCCTTCGAGCACAGCGACACCTGCACAACCCGCTCGTCCGTTGACCCGCAACGATTACAAGACCTTATCGCTTTCTGCCTTGGGCGGTGCGCTGGAGTTCTACGATTTCATCATTTTCGTGTTCTTTGCCACCGTGGTCGGCAAATTGTTTTTCCCCGCGGAAATGCCCGAATGGCTGCGCTTGATGCAGACGTTCGGCATTTTTGCCGCCGGTTACCTGGCCCGGCCGCTGGGCGGGATCATCATGGCCCACTTCGGCGACCTGCTGGGGCGCAAGAAAATGTTCACCCTGAGCATTTTCATGATGGCCGTGCCGACCCTGATCATGGGCCTGCTGCCGACCTACGCGCAGATCGGCATGTGGGCGCCGATCCTGCTGTTGCTGATGCGGGTGATCCAGGGCGCGGCCATTGGCGGCGAAGTGCCGGGGGCCTGGGTATTCGTTTCCGAACATGTTCCGGCGCGCCACATCGGCTATGCCTGCGGCACGTTGACGTGTGGCCTGACGGCGGGAATCCTGTTGGGTTCGCTGGTCGCCACCGCCATCAACAGTATTTATACGCCGGTGGAAGTGGCGGATTACGCCTGGCGGATTCCATTCCTGCTGGGCGGTGTGTTCGGCCTGTTCTCGGTGTACCTGCGCCGCTGGCTGCACGAAACCCCGGTGTTCGCCGAGCTGCAGTTGCGCAAGGCCCTGGCCGAGGAAGTGCCGCTGCGGGCCGTGCTGCGTGATCATCGTGGTGCCATCGCCATTTCGATGCTGCTGACCTGGCTGTTGTCGGCCGGGATCATCGTGATCATCCTGATGACCCCGACCGTGCTGCAGACCGTGTACCACTTCAGCCCGACTACCGCGCTGCAGGCCAACAGCCTGGCAATCGTGTTCCTGAGCTTTGGCTGCATCGGCTCCGGCGTACTGGCCGACCGTTTCGGTGCCGGGCGGGTCTTCGTGTTTGGCAGCACTTTGCTGCTGATTACCTCCTGGACGTTCTACCACTGTCTGTTCGACCACCCCGAGTGGCTATTCCCGCTCTATGCCCTGAGCGGGCTGCTGGTGGGCACCATCGGCGCGGTGCCCTACGTCATGGTCAAGGCGTTCCCGGCCGTGGTGCGCTTCAGCGGCCTGTCGTTCTCCTACAACCTGGCGTACGCGATCTTCGGCGGCTTGACCCCGATGATCGTTACGTTGCTGCTCAAGGAGAGCCCACTGGGACCGGCCTATTACGTGGCGGTGATCTGCGGTATCGGGATTGCGGTGGGTGCTTATCTTTGGAAGAAGGGGCGCTAGGCGCCAATATCGTTCACTTAAGGTGGGTGTGATTCATTGTGGCGAGGCTGCGCAGCAGCCTTTTTTGTGAGCGCTACGCGCTCAAGCGGGAGCAAGCTCCCTCGCTACGGAGTCATTCGTCTCTGTAAATGAGCGGGTCTTTCGCCTGACTCTTTTATTGGTGCCAATCACGTTGTAGAACTCAATGCTGGCCTTTCATCCAATTGTCATATTTCAGCCATAGAGTGTTCACACGGCTTACAGATACTTTGGCCGACTTAACACACCCTATCTGCTAGGAGTAAGGCATGAAACTGAAGCGTTTGATGGCGGCAATGACTTTTGTCGCTGCTGGCGTTGCGACTGCCAACGCGGTTGCCGCTGTTGACCCTGCGATCCCGAGCTACACCAAGACCACTGGTGTGTCGGGCAACCTGTCCAGCGTCGGCTCCGATACCCTGGCCAACCTGATGACCTTGTGGGCTGAGCACTACAAGAAAGAATACCCGAACGTAAACATCCAGATTCAAGCTGCCGGTTCCTCCACCGCGCCGCCCGCACTCACCGAAGGCACTGCCAACCTGGGCCCGATGAGCCGCAAGATGAAGGACAACGAGCTGCAGGCTTTCGAAACCAAGTACGGTTACAAGCCTACCGCCATCCCGGTTGCCGTGGACGCCCTGGCTGTATTCGTACACAAGGACAACCCGATCAAGCACCTGACCATGGAACAGGTCGACGCGATTTTCTCGTCCACTCGTCTGTGCGGCGGTAAAACCGACGTGAAAACCTGGGGTGACCTGGGCGTGACCGGCGACCTGGCCAACAAGCCGGTTCAACTGTTCGGTCGTAACTCGGTATCCGGTACCTACGGCTACTTCAAGGAAGAAGCCCTGTGCAAAGGCGACTACAAGCCAAACGTCAACGAACAACCAGGCTCGGCTTCGGTCGTGCAGTCGATCAGCTCTTCGCTGAACGGCGTCGGTTACTCGGGCATCGGCTACAAGACCGCCAGCGTGAAGACCGTGGCCCTGGCCAAGAAAGGCAGCACTGAGTTCGTTGAAGACACCGAAGAAAACGCCCTGAACGGCAAGTACCCGCTGTCGCGCTTCCTCTACGTTTACGTCAACAAGGCGCCGAACAAGCCTCTGGCTCCGCTGGAAGCTGAGTTCGTGAAGCTGATCCTGTCCAAGCAAGGCCAGGAAGTTGTGGTCAAGGACGGCTACATCCCGCTGCCAGCCAAAGTAGCCGCCAAGGCACTGGCTGACCTGGGTCTGTCGGAAGGCGGCAACGTCGCCAAGAAGTAACACCTGAGCCCGGGCCAAAGTCCGGACTCTTGTGGGAGCGAGCTTGCTCGCGACGCGGTCAGTGCATTCAACACGGATGTTGACTGACCCGGCGAGCTAGCCTGCTCCCACACCCCAAAATTCCTGTCCGCTGCCGATACTCTCGGCGGCGGATTTGTTGCGTCACTGCATTGTCATCTTTCTGTCATACAGGATCGCTAGGGTGTGCGCATGAATGATCTGGCCAACTCCACAATGACTACGACTTCCCCTCCTAAGCGCATTGACTTCAATACGCCTGAGCTGCAACGCAAGCGCCGTATTCGTGCGCTCAAGGATCGCCTGACCCGCTGGTACGTCCTGATTGGCGGCCTCGCTGTTCTGGCGGCCATTACCCTGATCTTCTTCTTCCTGGCTTATGTGGTCGTCCCGCTGTTCCAAGGTGCGGACCTGACCGCCAAGGACTCGATCGCTCCGGCCTGGATGCAAGACGCCGGCAAACCGCTGATGATCGCTATCGAAGAGCAGAATCAGGTGGCGATGCGGGTTTCCGACAAGGGGCAGGCGCTGTTCTTCGACATCGACAGCGGTGCGCAGCTGCGTCGTGTCGACCTGCCGATTCCGGCCGGTGTCAGCGTGGCCTCCATCGGCGAAGACCAGCCCGGTAGCCCACTGGTAGTGGTCGGCCTGTCCAATGGCCAGGCCCTGGTGTTCCGTCATACCTATAAGGTCAGCTATCCGGACGGTAAGAAAACCATCTCGCCGGCTATCGAATACCCTTACGGCGAGACGCCAATTGCCTTGAACGAGCAGGGCATGCCCTTGGAGCATGTCAGCCTCAATGCCACCGATTCGACCCTGCTGCTTGCCGGTTCCAGCGGTGCCCAGTTGTATGTTCTGTCGCTCTCCAGCGAAGAAAACATGATGACCGGTGAAGTCACCAACGAGCAGACGCGTATCGAGCTGCCGCAGATGACCGAGCCTGTAAAGAACATCTTCGTCGACCCGCGTCAGCAATGGCTGTACGTGATCAACGGTCGTGCCCAGGCCGACGTGTTCAGCCTGCGGGAAAAGAGCCTCAACGGTCGTTACAAACTGCTGGAAAACGGTGACGCCCAAGTCACCGCCACGACCCAGTTGGTGGGCGGGATTTCGCTGATCGTTGGCGACTCCACAGGCGGCCTGGCCCAGTGGTTCATGGCCCGCGACCCAGACGGCGAGCTGCGCTTCAAACAGATTCGTACCTTCCAGATGGGCAGCGCGCCCATCGTCGAGATCAGCGCCGAAGAACGCCGCAAAGGCTTCGTCGCCCTTGACGCATCCGGCAAGCTCGGCGTGTTCCACAGTACCGCCCACCGCACCTTGCTGGTGGATCAGGTGATCGAAGGCGAGGGTCTGTTCGGCATGTCGCCACGGGCCAACCGCCTGATCGTGGAGCAGGGCGGCAAGCTGCAACCGCTGCTGCTGGAAAACCCGCACCCGGAAGTTTCGTGGAGCTCGTTGTGGAGCAAGGTCTGGTACGAAAACTACGACGAGCCTAAATACGTCTGGCAATCGACCGCCGCCAACACCGACTTCGAACCCAAGCTGAGCCTCTCGCCGCTGACCTTCGGTACCCTGAAAGCCGCGTTCTACGCAATGCTGCTGGCCGCGCCACTGGCGGTTGCCGCGGCGATCTACACCGCGTACTTCATGGCTCCGGGCATGCGTCGCAAGGTCAAGCCGGTGATCGAGCTGATGGAGGCGATGCCGACGGTGATCCTCGGTTTCTTCGCCGGCCTGTTCCTGGCGCCGTACGTCGAAGGGCATCTGCCGGGCATCTTCAGTCTGCTGATGCTGCTGCCGATTGGCATCCTGGTGGCCGGTTTTGTCTTCAGCCGCCTGCCCGAGTCGATCCGCCTGAAGGTGCCGGAAGGCTGGGAAAGCGCGATGCTGATTCCGGTGATCCTGTTCGTGGGCTGGCTCTCGCTGTACATGAGCCCGTACATGGAAGCCTGGTTCTTCGGCGGCGACATGCGCATGTGGATTTCCCATGACCTGGGCATCACCTACGACCAGCGCAACGCCCTGGTGGTTGGCCTGGCAATGGGCTTTGCGGTTATCCCGAACATCTACTCCATTGCCGAAGACGCTGTGTTCAGCGTGCCGCGCGGTCTGACCCTGGGCTCACTGGCCCTCGGTGCCACGCCGTGGCAGACCATGACCCGCGTGGTGATCCTCACCGCCAGCCCGGGCATCTTCTCGGCGCTGATGATCGGCATGGGCCGGGCGGTCGGCGAGACCATGATCGTGCTGATGGCCACCGGTAATACGCCGGTCATGGAAATGAACCTGTTCGAAGGTCTGCGCACCCTGGCGGCCAACGTGGCGGTGGAAATGCCGGAATCGGAAGTCGGCGGCAGCCATTACCGCGTGTTGTTCCTGTCGGCACTGGTGCTGCTGTTGTTCACCTTCGTCATGAACACCCTCGCCGAGCTGATCCGTCAGCGTCTGCGCAAGAAATATTCGTCGCTTTAAGAAAGGTAGAAGTCTGTGAAACAGAACTCCCTGAAAGGATGGTTCAAGAGCGGCGCCCCCGGCGTCTGGATCAGCGGTGGTGCGGTGTCCATCGCGGTCATCATGACCATTGGCCTGCTGGCGGTGATTGCCGTGCGCGGTCTGGGCCACTTCTGGCCGGCGGACCTGATCCACGCTAACTACAACGTGCCGGGCATGCCTGCGCACTTGGTGGTCGGCGAAGTGGTGCAGAAAGAAGAAGTGCCTCGTGAACGCCTGAAAAGTGCCGGCCTGCCGGTGCCGGACGAAGGCCCCGAGTTCATGACCCGCGAGCTGATCAAGGTCGGCAACCGGGACCTGAACGGCACCGACTTCACCTGGATCGTTGGCGACTGGTTGACCAACCAGACGACCCCGCCAGAGCTGATGGCCCTGGAGCGACGTGAGTGGGGCAACTTCTACGGTTACCTGGTCAACGTCAAGGAGCAAGGCAAGGTCATCGCCGAAGGCGAGGCTGCCTGGCCGCAACTGCAGGCCCGTATACAACGGGTCAACCAGTTGGCCGCCGATCTCAAGACCTTGGAAAAAGTCGACATCGGCGCGATCAACGCCGGCCTGGAACGCGTCCGTCTGCATGGCCGCAAACTGGAGTTGGCGGGCAAGCTCGATGCCGCCGCACAAGCAGACCTGGAAAGCGAACGGGCTGAATACACTGCCCGTTACAAGGACATTGAAGTCCGCCTCGCCGACCTGCATGCGCAGTTCAATCGTGACAGCCTGACCGCACGCGATGCCAACGGCAAAGAAGTGGAAATCGACATCGGTAAAGTGGTGCACGCCTACCAGCCGAACGGTATGGGCACCTTCGCCAAGATCGGCTTCTATTTCAGTAAGGTCTGGGAGTTCCTCAGCGACGACCCACGTGAAGCCAACACTGAGGGCGGGATTTTCCCGGCGATTTTCGGCACGGTGATGATGACCCTGATCATGGCGATGATCGTGACGCCATTCGGCGTGCTGGCAGCGGTTTACCTGCGCGAATACGCCCGCCAGGGGCCGATGACTCGCCTGATCCGCATTGCGGTGAATAACCTGGCGGGGGTGCCGGCCATCGTTTACGGCGTGTTCGGCCTGGGCTTCTTCGTCTATGTACTGGGCGGCTCGGTTGACCGTCTGTTCTTCCCCGAAGCCCTGCCGGCGCCGACATTTGGTACCCCAGGCCTGCTCTGGGCCTCGTTGACCCTGGCGCTGCTGGCGGTGCCGGTGGTGATCGTGGCCACCGAAGAGGGCCTGGCGCGGATCCCGCGTACCGTGCGTGAAGGCTCCCTGGCCCTGGGCGCGACCAAGGCCGAGACGCTGTGGAAAATCGTCCTGCCCATGGCGAGCCCGGCGATGATGACCGGCATGATCCTCGCCGTGGCCCGCGCCGCGGGTGAAGTGGCGCCGCTGATGCTGGTGGGTGTGGTGAAACTGGCCCCGTCGCTGCCGTTGGACGGCAACTACCCGTACCTGCACCTGGACCAGAAGATCATGCACTTGGGCTTCCACATCTATGACGTGGGCTTCCAGAGCCCGAACGTCGAAGCGGCACGCCCGCTGGTGTACGCCACGGCGCTGTTGCTGGTGCTGGTGATCGCCACGCTCAACCTGTCGGCGGTGTGGATCCGTAACCACCTGCGCGAGAAGTACAAAGCACTGGATAGCTGATTTCCATGTGGGAGCGGGCTTGCTCGCGAAGACGGCGGCACATTCAGCACAGATGCAAGCTGACACACCGCTTTCGCGAGCAAGCCCGCTTCCACAAGTACACCGAATGGCATTGCCGCTCAGCGGCCAACGAACCGAATTTGTTAGCACAGGGAGCCTCCCATGCAACACGAAGTACAAGCACGCGGCATCAACATGTCGGCCCTGGGCCGCGACAAGCAGAGCCTGGACCTGGCTCAGGAAACCGTCGCCATCGAAGTGCCCGGCCTGAACCTGTTCTACGGCCAGAAGCAGGCGTTGTATGACGTCAGCCTGAACATCCCGAAACAGCGCGTCACCGCGTTCATCGGTCCGTCGGGCTGCGGCAAGTCGACCTTGCTGCGCACCTTCAACCGCATGAACGACCTGGTGGACGGTTGCCGCGTCGAGGGTGAAATCAACCTCTACGGCAACAACATCTACCGCAAGGGCGAAGACGTGGCCGAGCTGCGTCGTCGCGTGGGCATGGTGTTCCAGAAGCCCAACCCGTTTCCGAAAACCATCTACGAGAACGTGGTCTATGGTTTGCGCATCCAGGGCATCAACAAGAAGCGCATCCTCGACGAAGCCGTAGAGTGGGCCCTCAAGGGCGCGGCGTTGTGGGACGAGGTCAAGGACCGCCTGCATGAGTCGGCGCTGGGTTTGTCCGGCGGTCAGCAGCAGCGTCTGGTGATTGCCCGCACCATCGCCGTGGAGCCGGAAGTCTTGCTGCTCGACGAACCTTGCTCGGCCTTGGACCCGATCTCGACGCTGAAAGTCGAAGAGCTGATCTACGAGCTCAAGTCCAAGTTCACCATCGTCATCGTGACCCACAACATGCAACAGGCGGCGCGGGTTTCGGACTACACCGCGTTCATGTACATGGGCAAACTGGTGGAATTCGGCGACACCGATACCCTGTTCACCAATCCGGCCAAGAAGCAGACCGAGGACTACATTACCGGTCGTTACGGCTAGTCGAGGTCGCTGCAAGCCGCAGGACCGAGGCGGTGCGATCAGGATCAACATTTAACTGCTTGAAGCTTGCAGCTTGAAGCTTGCAACTTTCGCGGAGCGAACAAGATGATTTCGAAGGAAGGCCTTACTCACCACATTTCCGCCCAGTTCAACGCCGAGCTTGAGGAGGTGCGCAGCCACCTGCTGGCCATGGGCGGGCTGGTGGAAAAGCAGGTCAACGACGCGGTGACCGCGCTGATCGAGGCCGATTCGGGCCTGGCCCAGCAGGTGCGCGAGATCGACGACCAGATCAACCAGATGGAGCGCAACATTGACGAGGAGTGCCTGCGCATCCTGGCCCGTCGTCAACCGGCCGCTTCCGACCTGCGCCTGATCATCAGCATTTCCAAGTCGGTCATCGACCTTGAGCGGATCGGCGACGAAGCCACCAAGATCGCCCGCCGTGCCATTCAGTTGTGTGAAGAAGGCGAAGCGCCGCGCGGTTATGTCGAGGTTCGCCACATTGGCGACCAGGTGCGCAACATGGTCCGCGATGCGCTGGACGCCTTTGCCCGCTTCGATGCCGACCTGGCGTTGTCGGTGGCCCAGTACGACAAGATCATCGACCGCGAATACAAGACCGCCCTGCGCGAGCTGGCGACCTACATGATGGAAGACCCACGCTCCATCTCCCGGGTACTGAGCATCATCTGGGTGCTGCGTTCCCTGGAGCGTATCGGCGATCATGCACGCAACATCTCGGAACTTGTGATCTATCTGGTGCGCGGCACCGATGTGCGGCATTTGGGGCTCAAGCGAATGAAAGAAGAAGTTGAGGGCACCCTGTCCGAAACTGCTAATGTTCCTGGCGAAACTGACGATAAGTAAGATTGCCCGAGAAAAGCGCCCGGCCTTCTGGTCGGGCTTTTTTTTGTGGTCTTTTTAATTGAAAGCAGCACCCCGCGAACGAAGAGTCCCGGCGTGACTGAAGGTTTTTGGCAATGTGCCATCAGTAAAAGCGGTATGCTTGCCGGGATTTTTTAGAGGTGTATCTGGATGAGTAAGGTCAGTGTGTTGGTCGTGGACGATGCTTCGTTCATTCGTGACCTGGTGAAGAAGTGCCTGCGCAACTACTTCCCGGGCATCCGCATCGAAGATGCCGTGAATGGCAAGAAAGCCCAGGCTATGCTGGCCCGTGAGGCGTTCGACCTGGTGCTGTGCGACTGGGAAATGCCGGAAATGTCCGGCCTGGAACTGTTGTCGTGGTGCCGCCAGCAGGACACCCTCAAGGGTATGCCGTTCGTGATGGTCACCAGCCGCGGCGACAAGGAAAACGTGGTCCAGGCGATTCAGGCCGGCGTTTCCGGCTACGTCAGCAAGCCGTTTACCAACGAACAGTTGCTGACCAAGGTCAAGCAGGCGCTGCACAAGGTCGGCAAGCTCGACACGTTGATGAACAGCGCCCCGACCAAAATGAACTCGGCGTTCGGCAATGACTCCCTCAGCGCTCTGACCGGTGGCAAGGCGCCAGTTGCCGCTGTCGCTTCGGCGCCTGCGGCGAACCCTTTTGCCAAGCCAGCCGTCGTTGCAGCGCCTGCTCCCGCAGCTGCAGCAGCCCCGGCCCGTGGCTTGCTCAACAGCCCGCCCGTCAAGGCCCCGGCGGCCTCCGCTCCGGCCGCCAACCGTGGCCAGGGCCAGTTGCGCCTGCCTAGCGGCACCCAGCAATGCGTGATCAAGGCCTTGAGCCTCAAGGAAGCGCTGCTGGTGGTCAAACGCACCGACACTCTGCCGCAAGTGCTGGAAAGCGCGGTGCTGGACATGGAGCAGGGCGACAACGCCGAAACCGCTCGCCTCAACGGCTACCTGCACGCCATTGTCGCCCACGAGCAGACGCCCGACAGCGAATGGCTGCAACTGACTTTCCGCTTCGTCGACAAAGACCCGCAGAAACTCGACTACATCTCCCGCCTGATCGCTCGCGGTACGGCGCAGAAACACTTCGTGCCGGGCGCCTGATTCGGCGGCGTCTGTCAGTCCGTCATCGCGAGCAAGCCCGCTCCCACACTCGATCCAGTGAACACTGAAGATTCTATGTGGGAGCGGGCTTGCTCGCGAAGGGGCCATAAGATTCAACATCAATAGTTGATCCAATTTTGAAACATCCGTCGACTACGCTGGTCCATCCCAGCTGCTAGGCTGCTGTGCAGGCCTTCACTTTTCGACAGAACCTTTGCCCATGCTCGCGCCCCTGTTGTTCGCCTGCGGTCTTGTCTTGGCCTCCACCTCGGCCATGGCCATGACGATCTATAAATCCACCGACGCCAATGGCGTGGTGTCCTACAGTGACCGTCCCAGTAGGGGCGCCCAAGTGTTCGTGTTCCGTGACCGCATGGTTGAACGCCTGGAGCGACAGGTCTTTCTCGACATCAAGAAGCAAAAGGGCGCGGATGCAGTGTTCGTGCGCAACGACCTGTACGCGCCGGTGGAGATCGAGTTGAGTTTCGCCGGGTTGCGCAACGTCAGCGGGGCGCCGAGCCGGCCGATTCGTCGGGTGCTGCCGGCACGTAGCAACCTGCGCCTGGCGCTGCTCACGGCCACGCAACCTGGCAGGCCGTTGGTGTATACCCCAAGGTTCGAATATTCCCTGGGCGACCCTGCAGGCTCGGCACAGGCCTATCGGTATCCGTTGCCGTGGCAAGGAGGGCCGTTCCGGCTGAGCCAGGGTGCCAACGGGCAGTACAGCCACTACGGGCCGAAAAACCGTTACGCCATGGACATCGCCATGCCCGAAGGCACGCCGATCATCGCGGCGCGGGGCGGCGTGGTGATCAAAACCGAAAATGCGCAGACCGGCCGCGGGGATGATCCCTCGGGCAATTTCGTGCGGGTGCTGCACGATGACGGGACCATGGGCGTTTACCTGCACCTGCAAAAAGGCTCGGTGAGCGTGCGGGAAGGGCAGCGGGTCGGGGTGGGCTCGCCGTTGGCGTTGTCGGGCAATACCGGCAACAGCTCGGGCCCGCACCTGCATTTCGTGGTGCAGCGCAATACCGGATTGGGGCTGGTGTCGATTCCCTACCAGTTCAATCAACCGGTGGGGGAGTTGCCCAACTTTGCGGTGGGCAAGCAATAGCGCTGAGGTGTGGCGAAGGGGCTTTTGTGGTGGAGGGCTCTATCTGTGGGAGCAAGGCTTGCCCGCGACGAAGCCTGCGATCTTTCGCTCCAGACTCAATTGGCAGTGAAAAGATCGCAGCCCCGCTTCGCTCGTCAGCTCCTACAGACTCAGTCATGCACTCGGCTTGGCGTTGACGCTCAATCGAGCATCAACACCTTCGCCAGGATAATCTTCGGCCCTTTCATCTTCTTGATGATGATCCGCAGGCCTTCGACTTCCAGTACTTCTTCCTCTTCCGGCACCCGCTTCAGGGTTTCGTAGACCAACCCGGCGAGGGTTTCGGCCTCGATGTGATCCAGATCGATCCCGAGCAAGCGTTCAACCTTGAACAGCGGCGTGTCGCCGCGTACCAGCAGCTTGCCCGGCTGGTAGGCCAGGATGCCGCGTTCGGCCTTGCGGTGTTCGTCCTGAATGTCGCCCACCAGCACTTCCAGCACGTCTTCCATGGTCAGGTAGCCGATGATGTTGCCGTCGGCTTCCTCGACCACGGCGAAGTGCGAACCGCCCTTGCGGAACTGCTCCAGCAACTGCGACAGCGGCATATGCCGCGATACGCGCTCCAGCGGTCGGGTCAGCTCGGCCAGGTTGAACGACTCGGGAATGTGATCCAGGGCCGCCAGTTCCAGCAGCAGGTCCTTGATGTGCAGCAGGCCGACGAACTCCTGGCGCTCGCTGTCGTACACCGGATAACGGCTGAACTTGTGGCGACGGAACATCGCCAGGATTTCCTTTAGCGGTGCGTTGAACTCCAGCGTCACCAGGTCTTCCCGGGAGTTGGCCCAGTCCACCACTTCCAGCTCGCCCATCTCCACGGCCGAGGCCAGTACGCGCATGCCCTGGTCGCTGGGGTCCTGGCCACGGCTGGAGTGCAGGATCAGCTTCAGTTCTTCACGGCTGTAATGATGTTCGTGATGTGGGCCGGGCTCGCCTTGGCCGGCGATGCGCAGAATGGCGTTGGCGCTGGCGTTGAGCAGGTAGATCGCCGGGTACATGGCCCAATAGAACAGGTACAGCGGCACGGCGGTCCACAGCGACAGCAGCTCGGGCTTGCGGATTGCCCAGGATTTGGGCGCCAGCTCACCGACCACGATGTGCAGGTACGAAATGATGAAGAACGCGGTGAAGAACGATACGCCCTTGATCACTTCCGGCGACTCGACGCCAACCGCGCCCAGCAGCGGCTCGAGGATGTGGGCGAACGCCGGCTCACCGACCCAGCCCAAGCCCAGGGAGGCCAGGGTGATACCCAACTGGCAGGCCGACAGGTAAGCGTCGAGCTGGCTGTGGACGGTGCGCAGGATATGCCCGCGCCAGCCGTTTTTTTCGGCAATGGCTTCGACCCGGGTCGAGCGCAGCTTGACCATGGCGAATTCGGCCGCAACGAAAAAACCGTTGAGCAAAACCAGGATCAGAGCAAAAAGAATCATGCCGAATTCGGCGAAGAGTGTTGCGAGGGACAAGCCAGGGGAAGGGTCCATGATGGAGTTTTGCGGGTTCCGTATATTCGTAAGGGTTAGAAATGAGTACCTGAAAAGGCAGGCACAAGTCAGCCAATGTAGCGGCTGACTCGGCGGTTGCCTAGTGGCGAGTGCTGATCGGCATCAATCGGCAGGGCTGGCGAGACGCACGCGAACCACCTGCGTCGGGGCGAAATGGCAGGTAAACGTGCTGCCGTGGCCTGGCACGCTGCTGATTTCCATGCGTCCGCGATGACGTAACAAAACGTGCTTCACGATCGCCAGGCCCAACCCGGTGCCGCCGGTGTTGGAGTTGCGGCTGGAATCGACCCGGTAGAAGCGTTCGGTCAGGCGCGGCAGGTGTTTGCTGTCGATGCCGATGCCTGAATCCTGCACGCTCAAGTGCGCGCCTTGCTCATCGCCCCACCAGCGAACGCGGATCTGGCCTTGCTCCGGCGTGTACTTGACCGCGTTGAACACCAGGTTGGAAAACGCACTGCGCAGTTCGGCCTCGCTGCCTTTGAGCTGCACGACCGGGTCGGCTTCCAGTGTGATGCGCTGCTGTTTGGGGCCGGACAGTTCTTGCGCGTCTTCAGTGATGGTTTGCAGCAGGTCGTCGATGGGCACCGGTTGGTTGTCCGACGGGTAGTCGGTGGCTTCCAGCTTCGCCAGCAGCAGCAAGTCGTTGAGCAGGGTCTGCATGCGCCCGCTCTGCTGGTGCATCTGCTGCAAGGCACGGGTCCAACGCGGGTTCACCTCCTCGACGTTGTCGAGCAGGGTTTCCAGGTAACCGCAGATCACCGTCAACGGCGTGCGCAATTCATGGGAAACGTTGGCGATGAAGTCTTTGCGCATCTGTTCCAGCTGATGGATGCGCGTCACGTCACGCACCAGCATCAAGTGCTCGTTGTTGCCATAGCGGGTGATGTACAGCTGGATTCGCAGCCGATCATTGGTGGGCGAAGGAATTTCCAGCGGCTCGGCATAGTTGCTTTGCTCGAAATATTCCTTGAAGCGCGGATGGCGTACCAGGTTGGTTACCGGCTGACCGCTGTCCTGTGGCGTCTTGAGGCCCAGCAGGGTCTCGGCGGCGCGGTTCCACCATTCCAGGTTGCCGTCGCTGTCGAGCATGATCACCGCGTCTTTCAGCGCGGCAGTGGATTCCTGGACCCGGTCGATCACCGCTTGCAGGCGCCCGCGAACGCGCTGGTCGCGCCGTTGCAGGTGGTAGATGCTGTCGAACACCTCACCCCACAGGCCATAGCCGTCGGGCGGGGCTTCGTCGGGTTGGTGCAGGCGCAGCCACTCATGCAGGCGCAGCAATTGCTTGAGGGTCCAGGCCAGGTAAAGCCCCAGGCCTGCGGCCAGGCTCCAACCGTAATAGCCGCTGATCAAGCCGATCACCAGACAGCCGGTCACCAGCAGCAACATGTGGCGAATCAGGGTGCCATGCCAGTTTTGATTCAATTGAACGCGCGTCCTTGTCAGCTTGTCGGGCGGTAAGGGCTCGGATCAGGCCTTGGTAGAAAAACGATAACCGGTGCCGCGCACCGTTTGTACCAGATTCTCGTAAGCATCGCCGAGGGCTTTGCGCAGGCGACGGATGTGCACGTCCACCGTGCGTTCCTCGACATAGACGTTACCGCCCCAGACCTGATCCAGCAGTTGCCCGCGGGTGTAGGCGCGCTCCTGGTGGGTCATGAAAAACTGTAGCAGGCGGTATTCGGTCGGGCCCATCTCGGCGGGTTTGCCGTCGATGGTCACGCGGTGGCTGATGGGGTCCAGCAGCAGGCCACCGACTTCAATCGGCGCCTCGCCATCGGTTGGCCCGGCACGACGCAGCACGGCCTTCAGGCGCGCCACCAGCTCCCGTGGGGAAAACGGCTTGGTGATGTAGTCATCGGCGCCCACTTCCAGGCCCTGGATCTTGTTGTCCTCTTCGCCTTTGGCGGTGAGCATGATGATCGGAATATCACCGGTCAGCTCATCACGCTTGAGGCGCCGCGCCAATTCAATGCCAGACGTGCCGGGCAGCATCCAGTCCAGCAGAATCAGGTCGGGCTTGCGGTCGACGATGATGGCGTGGGCCTGTTGAGAGTTCTCTGCTTCCATGCAGTCATAGCCGGCCATCTCCAACGCGACGGCAATCATCTCGCGGATGGGCGCCTCGTCGTCGACGATCAGAATGCTCCTGCCAACCATGGGGTAATCCTCTTGTCATTTAACTGTCTTGCGCCGCATTAGATAACGGAATTATTGCAGTCGTGTGACAGATATTTCGGTATCCGGCAGTGTAGAGGATCCTCGACTAAGCTTTTCAGTCCGAATCCTGACAACCACACAAGAAGGTTTCCATGACTTACTTCACCCAAACCATCAAGGTTCTGGCGGTGACCGCTGCGCTGGCGCTGCCGGCATTGGTGTTCGCGGCTGAGCCGGCGATGGAAAAAGGCGGCATGTTCACCGATCACAAAGGCATGACGCTGTATACGTTTGCCAACGACAAAGACGGCAGGTCGGTGTGCAATGATAAATGCGCGCAGAACTGGCCGCCGCTCATGGTCGAAGGCGAGGCCAAGCCTTCAGGCAAATGGACTGTGATCACCCGTGACGATGGTAAGAAGCAGTGGGCCTACGATGGCAAGCCGCTGTACACCTTCATCATGGACAAGAAGGAGGGAGACATGACCGGCGACGAGAAAATGGACGGCGCCTGGAAGATCGCCAAGCCTGATTAACAGGTTTTCACCAAGTTAAGCGACAGATCCTCTGTGGCGAGGGGATTTATGTGGGAGCAAAGCTTGCTCGCGATGAAGGCGCTGCGGTCTTTCAGAGATCGAGGCGCCTGTTTCGCGAGCCAGCTTTGCTCCCACAGCAAACGGGGATAAATCCCCTCGCCACAAGGTAACAGCCTGGAGACCGGTGGCCTCACCGCAACGCATAATCCAGCACAATCCCCACGAAAATCGCCAACCCGGCCCAATGGTTGTGCAAAAACGCCTGGAAGCAGCGCATCCGGTCCCTGCCACGGGTGTACCAGAACTCCCAGGCGAAGCACGCGGCAGCGGCCACCAGCCCCAGGTGGAACCAGCCACCCAGTTGGAACTTCGACCCGGCCAGCAACAGGCAGCCCAGTGCCAGGCCTTGCAGCGTCAGGATGATCACCCGGTCGGCATCGCCAAACAGGATCGCCGTGGACTTCACGCCGATCCGCAAGTCATCGTCCCGGTCGGTCATCGCGTAATAAGTGTCGTAGCCTACCGTCCACAGCAGGTTGGCGATGTACAGCAGCCACGCGGCCGCCGGTAAATGGCCGGTCTCGGCGGTGAACGCCATCGGCATGCCCCAGGAAAACGCCGCGCCCAGCACCACTTGCGGGTAGTAGGTGTAGCGCTTCATGAACGGGTAACTGAACGCCAGCGCCAGTCCACCGAGAGACAGCAAAATAGTTGGCGCATTGGTGCACAGCACCAGCAGGAAACTTACGCTCATCAGCACCGCAAAGAACACCAGCGCCTCTTTCGAGCTGATCTTGCCGCTCACCAGCGGGCGCTGTTCAGTGCGTTTGACGTGGCCGTCCACCTTGCGATCGGCCCAGTCGTTGATCACACAACCGCCGGCGCGGGTCAGCACCACGCCCAGGACGAAAATCACGATGTTGGCGACAGACGGTGAACCTTCACCGGCAATCCACAACGCCCACAGGGTCGGCCACAGCAGTAGATAAATGCCGATGGGCTTGTCCATGCGGGTCAGTTGCACGAAGTCCCAGGCCCGCGGGTTCAGGCGGTTCAAGGATTTGAGCAGTTGCACGTACATCAGCAATTCTCCGAATAGGCGCGGGCGACGGTCCACAGGCGCGGCAGGAAGACTTCCGCCACCAACACGCTCAACGCACCGCGATCGAAACGCGAACGGCGGCCCCATAGCTGCGCGGCGCGAGCCTCAACCGGCAACCAGGCCTCGGGGTAATGGCAAACCTCGATGGCCCGGCGCTGGAACGCCTGGTCACAAAACAGCAACTCCCCCAGGGAACGGCTGCCCAGCTCATCCATCTGCAGCCCATCGCCCTGCAACGCGCTGCGCGCCGCCACACTGCGGGCGAACACCCAAGGCTGGCCGTGGCCGCGCAAATACACTTCGCGTACCCAGCCCTCGCTGCCTTCGGCCAGATCCAGTGCCGCGCACTCGTCGGCGCGCAATGGCTGCCAGCCTTCGAACAACGGCGTCACGCTGAAGCGCTCGTCCGACAGGCGCGTCAGGCGTCGGGTCAACGAGCCTTCGTCGAACAGCCAGTCGAGCACACAGGCGTCGGGGCGGGGCGACAGCAGGGGCTGGGGCAACCATTGGAGTGTAGGAAATATCGAATTTGTATGCGGCACAGAGGTCTTGATTGGCAGCAAATGAGGCCGCGAGCTTACCATGTCGGTCGTCGATTTTAACGGCCCTGGCCGCTGGCGCGCGCGATCATGCTTGCATCTGCGGCGACCGATCAGTACAAAACGCCCTGAGCCGGAAAGCGCCTTGAGCGACCCGAGCATACCGGCAAACGCCTGACCCCTGAGGAAGTACCTGAATGAAGAAGTGGCAATGTGTCGTCTGCGGCCTGATCTACAACGAAGCCGATGGTTGGCCGGATGATGGCATCGCCCCCGGCACCCTTTGGCAAGACGTCCCGGAAGACTGGCTCTGCCCGGACTGCGGCGTCGGCAAAATGGATTTTGAGATGATCGAAATCAACTGATCGTTTCCCACCTGCATGGAGAGCACCACATGGAGAGCAACATGAGCGCACCTGTCGTCATCGTCGGTACCGGGCTGGCCGGTTACAACCTGGCCCGGGAGTTTCGCAAACTCGACAGCGAAACCCCGTTGCTGCTGATCAGCGCCGATGACGGCCGCTCATACTCCAAACCCATGCTCTCCACGGGCTTTGGCAAAAACAAGGATGCCGACGGCCTGAGCATGGCCGAGCCGGGGGCGATGGCCGAGCAACTCAAGGCCCAAGTGCGCACCCACACCCGCATCAGCGGCATCGATCCGGGCCACAAGCGTTTGTGGATCGGCGAAGAAGCGGTGAACTACCGCGACCTGATCCTGGCCTGGGGCGCGGAAACCGTGCGCGTGCCAGTGCAGGGCGATGCAGCGGATCTGATCTTCCCCATCAACGATCTGGAAGATTACGCACGCTTTCGCGCGGCGGCCGCCGGCAAGCGCCGGGTGCTGCTGCTCGGCACCGGCCTGATTGGCTGCGAATTCGCCAACGACCTCATTCTGGGCGGCTACGAAGTGCAACTGGTGGCGCCATGCGAGCAGGTCATGCCGACGCTGCTGCACCCGGCCGCCGCTGCTGCCGTGCAGGCCGGCCTGGAAAGCATTGGCGCGCGCTTCCACCTGGGGCCGGTGCTCAACCGCCTGCAACGGGTGGCCGATGGATTGGAAGCCCACCTGTCCGATGGTCAGGTGATCGCCTGCGACCTGGTGGTCTCGGCCATCGGCCTGCGCCCGCGCATCGACCAGGCCGCTGCTGCCGGCCTGGTGGTCAATCGCGGCGTGGTGGTCGACCGCCAGCTGAAAACCTCCCATGCCAACATCTACGCCCTGGGCGACTGCGCCGAAGTCGACGGTTTGAACCTGCTGTACGTCATGCCACTGATGAGCTGCGCCCGCGCCCTGGCCCAGACCCTGGCCGGCAACCCCACCGCTGTCAGCTACGGCGCCATGCCGATCACTGTGAAAACCCCGGTGTGCCCGCTGGTGGTTTCGCCGCCACCGCGTGGCAGCGAAGGCACCTGGAACGTCGAAGGGCAGGGCACCGACATCAAGGCCCTGTGCCGCGATGCCCAAGGCAACCTGCTGGGCTATGCCTTGACCGGCACGGCGGTGATGGAAAAACTGGCGCTGAACAAAGAGCTTCCACCCTTGCTGGCGTAAATACTGGTCGTTCTGTCGCAAAAACCCTACTTTTGATGCCTCAAAGGTCGCCCGGACACTGGCGCCGCCTGCGGCCCCGTGCCATCCTCACTCCCGTCTGCCGCAGAGTAGAGCCTGCGGCGCCTTAGGGGCTGTTCCCATGAGTACAGCCCAGACATAACAACAAAAAAACCGTCAAAAGGGGCTTCATTCATGCGTAAACCAGACCTCGCCGCCGCCATCGCGGAAAAAGCAGACCTCACCAAAGAACAAGCCAATCGCGTCCTCAACGCCGTTCTCGAAGAAATCACGGGCGCCCTGCACCGCAAGGACAGCGTCACCCTGGTCGGCTTCGGCACCTTCCTGCAGCGCCACCGCGGTGCCCGCACCGGCAAAAACCCACAAACCGGTGAGCCGGTGAAGATCAAGGCCAGCAACACCGTTGCCTTCAAACCAGGCAAGTCGCTGAAGGACAGCGTTAATCCGTAATTGCTGCGGGTTCCTCGGTTAGAGGGACAAGCGCTAGAAAAAAGGGCACGCCGATGGAGTCGGGTGCCCTTTTTTTACGCCATTTTTGATGTGGACTTGGGTGTCAGGTAGAGGCTGCGCCAACCCCCACCGTGGTGCGCAACCGGCCTTCCAGCCTGCGCTTGAGCCCATGGGATTCGATCAGCAGCTTCGAACCCTTGCTGGCATTCGCCCGGCCCCACTCTTCCAGCAACTCCAGGCATGAATGGTCGATGTAGCTCAGATTATTGAGCGGCACATGCACGGTCGCGCCTGTCGGTATGGCGCCCAGCACCTGAGTCAGTGCCGGAACCTTGAGAAAGGTTGCCGCCCCCACCAGCCGCAATTCCATCTCACCTTCCTGGGGCAGATCGATCAGGCTGATTTTCAGCCGCGAAGCTTTCCAGGCCAGTTTCGCCAGGGTCAGGCCGAAACCGATCAGCACGCCGGTCAGCAGGTCGGTGAAGATGATTGCCAGGGCCGTCGCGGCATAGGTGAACATTGGCATCCGGCCATAACGGCCCAGGCTGCGAAACGCCTTGAGATCCACCAGTTTGAAACCGGTGTACACCAGCACACCCGCCAGGCTCGCCACCGGAATGCTTTGCAGCACGCTGGACAGCAACAGCACGAAGAGCAACAGCCACAGACCGTGGAAAATCGTCGACATCCGCGTGGTGGCGCCGGCCTGGACGTTGGCCGAGCTGCGCACGATCACGCCGGTCATCGGCAGCGCGCCGAGCAGGCCGCAGAGCATATTGCCGATACCTTGAGCCGACAGTTCCCGGTCAAAGTCCGCACGTTCACCGCTGTGCATGCGATCCACCGCGGCGGCCGACAACAGGGTTTCGGCGCTGGCAATGAAGGCCACGGCGAACGCGGCGATCAGTAGCGAGGGGTCGGCCAGGTTCAGCAGATCGGCAGGGCGCAGCCAATCAATGGCTTCGGTGAGGTTCTGGGGTACTTCCACACGTTTGACCTGCAAAGCCAGCATCAGACTGGCAACGGTCGTCAGGCCTACGCCGAGCAGAGCGCCGGGAACGAAGCGCAGGCTGTGGGGGCGAAACTTTTCCCACAGCCACATCACCGCAATCGTCGACAAACCGAGCAGGCCGGCCTGCCAGCCAAAGGACGGCAACGCCTGGGCCACAGCCGCAGGGAATGCCGCCAGGTTATCCAGCCCTGAAGGCTTGGGCGCCGCGTCGAGCATTACATGGACCTGGGACAGTACGATCAGCACACCGATACCCGCGAGCATGCCGTAGACCACCGCAGGCGCGGTGACCCGGAACCAGCAGCCCAGGCGAAAGCGCCCGGCCAACAGTTGCAGAAGACCCGCCAGCAACAGAATCGGCCCGAGCATCGCCACGCCATGCTGGCGCACCAGTTCGAAGACCAGCACCGCCAACCCGGCGGCCGGGCCACTGACCTGAAGCTTTGAGCCGGCCAGGAAACCCACCACCAGGCCACCGATGATGCCAGTGATCAAGCCCTTGGCCGGCGGCAGGCCAGACGCGATGGCAATGCCCATGCACAAGGGCAGCGCCACCAGAAATACAACCACCGAAGCCAATAGCTCCCGTGGCACAACAGCTTTTAATTGAGCAGCACGCATGGCGACTCTCCCGCAGTTTTCTTCAGGCATGGCAAGGCCCTACCGCTCAAACAGCGGCAAGGCTTGAACCACACAAGGATGTTTAGGAGTGGTTAGAAGCGCGCTTTGGGCGTCGCCACCGGTATCGGATGGCTGCCATCGAGCGGCAGGAAACGTCCCTGGTCCGCGTCATAGGCTTTGATCTCGCTGGTTTCGATGTTGTACACCCAGCCGTGGATGAACAACTGACCGTTGGCCATGCGCGAGGCCACCGAGGGGTGCGTTCGCAGATGTTGCAGCTGCGCGATCACGTTCTCTTCGGTGAGGATGGGCATGGTTTGTTTTTCGTCAGCGCACGGGCAGTTGTCATGGACCATGGTCTTGGCCACTTCGGCGTGGCGCAGCCAGGCTTTGACCGTGGGCATTTTTTCCAGGGTGTCGGGGTTGAGTACCGCGCGCATGGCGCCGCAATCGGAATGGCCACAAACAATGATGTGCTGCACACCGAGGGCCAGCACGGCGTACTCGATGGCGGTGGAGACGCCGCCGTTCATCTGCCCGTAAGGCGGAACGACGTTGCCGACGTTGCGGGTCACGAATAGGTCGCCGGGGGAGCTATGGGTGATCAACTCGGGCACGATGCGCGAATCGGCGCAGGTGATGAACATCGCCCGGGGCTTCTGGGCGGTGGCGAGTTTCTTGAAGAGTTCTTCCTGCTGCGGAAAGATCTCGTGATGGAAATGCAAAAAGCCGTCAACAATATGCTGCAGCGCTGCATCGGCGGTCTCCGCCTCGGGTTGGGCTGAAGCCGACGCAGCCAACGGCTGTTTATCCTTGTCACTCATGATTCATCCTCTTTGACGGTATGACGCCAGTGGCTGGTTAAAAAATGTCCAGGTCGAAATGCCCGACCTGTCAGTCACTCGATGAACAAGGTAGCGGCCGAAACTTAACTCAAACTGAATCGAAGGCTCTAGACCAACGATTACAGATGTAACAAATGCGGATGCCGACATGTCCGGCACGTGTTTCAAGTTCAACTTTAATCAAATCAACGACATCTGCCGACCTGGCGGACAAAAGGCTTCGCAATCGAGATTGTAGCCTTCGCGGCGATCAAGCCCCAGACGCTTGATCGCTTTGGTGAAGCGCTGGGCCAGCAGGTCGGCGAAGGGGCCTTCGCCGCGCATTCGGGTACCGAACTGGCTATCGTACAGTTCGCCGCCACGGCTCTGGCGGACCAGGCTCAACACATGGGCGGCGCGTTGCGGGTAGTGCGCCTGCAACCACTCTTCGAACAGCGGCGCCACTTCCAGCGGCAGGCGCAACATGATGTAGGCGGCACTCTGTGCGCCGGCGGCGTGGGCCTCGGCGAGCAGGTTCTCGATCTCGCTGTCGTTGATCATCGGGATCATCGGTGAGCACAGCACGCCCACAGGAATACCCGCCTCGCGCATGACCTTGATCGCCCGCAACCGTGCCTTGGGCGCCGCTGCGCGGGGTTCGAGAATGCGCTTGAGTTCATCGTCCAGGGTGGTGAGGCTGATCATTACTGCCACCAGGCGCTGTTGCGCCAGTTCGGTCAGCAGGTCCAGGTCGCGCAGGATCAGCGAGCCCTTGGTCACGATGGTCACCGGGTGACGGTAACGCAGCAGCACCTCCAGGATCCTGCGGGTAATGCGCTGTTCGCGCTCGATGGGCTGGTAAGGGTCGGTGTTGGAGCCCAGGTTGATCGGCGCGCATTGATAGCCGCGCTTGGACAGCTGTTGCTCCAGTACATCGGCGGCGTTGGTCTTGGCGATCAGCTTCGTTTCGAAATCCAGCCCGGGCGACATGTCCCAGTAAGCATGGCTGGGCCGTGCATAGCAGTAGATGCAGCCGTGCTCACAGCCTCGGTAGGGGTTGATGGAGCGGTCGAAAGGAATATCCGGCGAGGTGTTGCGGGTGATGATGGTCTTGGCCATTTCGATGCGCACTTCGGTGCCTTGGGTCGGCGGGACTTCCTGGTACCAACCGTCATCTTCGGCCACCGAGCGGCTCGGGGCGAAGCGGTTGTGCGGGTTGGTGGCGGTGCCACGGCCACGGGGCGCAAGGGGGGTGGGCATGGGAATACTCCGATTGCTGTATGTGCATACAGTATTCGCTGCATTCGATTAAGACCAGTGCCATTCAGCAGTCCGGCCTGGCCCTGGAATAACCCCTGGCGTCTCGTTCACACCGCTTTGACGTTCTCCTCACAGGCTTTTAACCGGAGCGAGGCGAAACTGCACGCTTCGAATGTTTCGTTTCCGGTCCGCACATGCCCAAGCGTTCTTTGCGTTCACTGCTCTGCCTGACCTTACTCTTCCTGTTTGCCGGGTCTGCGGCCCAGGCGGCTGACTTCAAGGAGGCGAGACCGGCTGATTGGGCCCAGCCGGTGGAAAAGCACTACAACCTGTATCAGATGTCGCCGACCCTTTATCGCAGCTCCTTGCCCGACGGCGGTGCCTTGCCCCTGCTGACGAAACTCAAGATCGGCACGGTCATCACGTTTCTGCCTGACTCGGATGCGAGCTGGTTATCCACACCCGGCATCAAGCAGGTGCAATTGCCTTATCGCACCAATCATGTCGACGACAGCGACATACTCAAGGCCTTGCGCGCTGTCCAGGTTGCCGAAACCAATGGCCCGGTGCTGATGCACTGCAAGCACGGCTCGGACCGCACCGGGCTGGTGGCGGCCATGTATCGGGTGGTGGTGCAGGGCTGGAGCAAAGAAGACGCCTTGAACGAAATGACTGAAGGTGGCTTCGGTGACAGCTATCACTTCAAGGATGGGGTTCGCTACATGATGCAGGCCGATGTTGAAAAACTCCGTACGGCATTGGCCAACGGCGATTGCAGCACCAGCGTCTTTGCGCTTTGCTCCTTGAAAAGCTGGGTCAACTCGACCGCTACGGCCCATCACCTTGACCCCCGGCTTGCCCTTCCCGAGCAATGATCGGTGGCGTGCCTGAAAAGGCTGCGATGGATTCGGACAGCGGTCGCGAATCGCCCGGCGCGAATAGCGTTTCGCGTAGCCTGCGACCGATTTGTGCGTTGAACAGCCCCTCGCGCTTGAATCTCTGGAACACGGCCATCGCCAACTCTTTCGACCAGGCATAGGCGTAAATTTTGGCCGCATAGCCGGTCACCATGTAGTCCAGGCCATTGGGCCAGCGTTCGTTGGCGAACACGGGCAGATGCCCTGTTTGCGCATTGACCTGATCGAACACCTGCTGGACGGTGCGCCCATCGCCATGGGTGCGGTGCAACTCCATATCCAACAGCGCGTTGCGCAACAGCAGGGCGGTTTCCCAACTGGCCTGGGTATTGGCGAAGGTCAGTAATTGATCGGCGACCTTATCAGGCATCGCCGCACCGGTTTGGTAGTGCTTTGCCACGCGAACCAGGCATTGCTTGGAGAAGCACCATTGTTCGAACAACATGCCCGCAAACTCGGAGGTATCGCGGGATAGATCGGTGATGCCGGACACGTCGCGGTACTCAGCCCGGGTCAGCACATGGTGCAGGCAATGGCCGAACTCATGAAAAAGAATGCGCAACTGCAAGTGGTCGAGCACGGTCGGTTCGGCGCCTGAGCCGCGTGGCAGCCAGCCATGCAGGATCGCGATGGGGTGTCGGGGGCGACCCTCGGCGGTGATGCGTCGGTTTCGCAGGGTAGTGGTATTGGGATAGCCGTTGCGGTTCGCATCGTCGAATGGGTCGAAATAGAGATAACCAATGACTTGTCCCCACTCGTGAACTTCAAAAAGACGCACCTCGGGATGCCAGGTAGCAACATCCTGACGCTCGATGAAGTCCACCCCGAACAGCGCCTTTGCGATCAGCAGCAACTGTGAAAAAGTCGATTCCAGGGGAAACCAGGCACTGAGCGCATGCCGAGAGATTCCCGCCGTCTGTTGACGGAGCTTTTCCGTCAGGTACGGATAATCCCAAGGCTGGAGCTCGCCGAAACCATTCTGGTTGGCAAATGCCTTGAGCTGTTCAGTGTCCCTGGTAAAAGCGCTTTGGTGCAGGGCGAGTTGCCCTTGCAAGAATGTCGTGACCTGTTCGGCAGACTCGGCTTGCTCTGGCTCGATCGCCATCTGAGCGAAATTCGCGTAGCCGAGCGACGTTGCGTAGCGGTGACGGTCCTCCAGCAATTGCCTGAGTACCTCGCCGTTGTCGAACTGGCCGGCCTGGGGCCCCTGGTCCGATGCGCGCGTGCTGTAGGCCACGTACAGTGCCTGGCGCAAAAGGCGATTGTCGGCGTAGCCCATGACAATGCCAAATGACTCGTCGCTGAGGGTCAGCAGCCATCCCGTGCGCCCGGCCTTACGCGCCTGGCGGGCCATCTGCTGTTTGAAAGCCGAGGGCAGGCCACTCAATTGGGCCTCATCGTCGAAGGTTTTGCTCCAGGCGTTATTGGCTTTGTGCAGGTTCTCCAGGAACAACTGCTGAGCCCCTTGGATACGGCGCTTCAAGGCGTTCAGGTCGGCCCGCGACGTGAGTGCCTGGTCGTTTTGGCGAAATTGTCGAAGGATTTTTTCCAGGACGCGTTTACGCGCCGGTTCGAAATGCCGGGCGATCTGGCTGTCTGCCAGGCGCTGATAAAGCTGGAACAGTTCCGGATGCTGTCTCAGCGACCGCTGGAAGTCATGCAGCCGCTCAGTGCAGTCCAGTGAAGCCTGGGTCCACTCGTCTCCCGTCCTGGCCGAGGTCAGAAGATCCAGCAGTGAGTCGAAACCTTCCAGCCGCGTATGGATTTCATCCATGGCCAGCACCAGATCGTCCCAGGTGGGAAACGGTGTCTGGGTCTTGATGATATCGGCCACCTGAACGCGGCTCTCTGCAAGGATCCGGTCGAGGGCCGGTGAGAAATGCCTGGCTTGGATCTGGGCGAAAGGGGGCAGGTCATAGGCCTGCAACAGCGGGTTGTCAGCGTTGGGCATGGAAGCCTTCCTGTCAGTGGACTTGATGGACAAGTCTGGGCAGGACGGCTGCAAGCCAGGCGGTATATATGTATCGCTTCCGGGCCGGGTGGCCCGGAAGGTGATGCCGGATAATTCAGTCGGTTTTTTTCTTCAACTTGGGGTTGGGGAAAAACTGCACTGCCTGAACCTTGGCGTCCGGCACTTTAGGCGCCGACGTATTGACCCGGGTGCCCAACTCCTTGGGCACCGACAGGCCTTGTTCGTTGAGGGTGTCGGAATAACCGCAGGCCACACACTCACGGTGGGGCACGCCGTCTTCGTTCCACATCATCAACTTGTCCGGCTCACTGCACGCCGGGCAAACCGCCCCGGCGATGAAGCGTCGTTTGGTAATCACAGGCCCCTCGTTCATGCTGCGGCGTCCTCGGTCAGGCCGCTGTGGCGCAAGAGTGCGTCAATTGACGGCTCACGACCACGGAAGTCGACGAACAGCACCATCGGCTCCTGGGAGCCGCCACGGGCCAGGATCGCCTCACGGAAGGCGCGGCCGGTTTCGGCGTTGAGCACACCGTCCTCTTCGAACTTGGAAAACGCATCAGCCGACAGCACTTCCGCCCATTTGTAGCTGTAGTAGCCCGCCGCATAACCGCCGGCAAAGATGTGGGCGAAGCTGTTGGGGAAGCGGTTATAGGCCGGCGGGCGCATGACCGAGACTTCATCGCGCACGCCTTCAAGCACTTGCAGCACGCTGCGGCCGTCGCCGTGGGTGGCGTGCAGCTCGAAGTCGAACAGCGAGAACTCCAGTTGGCGGACCATCATCAGGCCGGACTGGAAGTTTTTCGCCGCGAGCATTTTTTCCAGCAGGTCCTGGGGCAGTGGTTCACCGGTTTCGTAGTGACCGGAAATCAGTGCCAGGCCTTCAGGCTCCCAGCACCAGTTCTCCATGAACTGGCTCGGCAGTTCCACGGCATCCCAGGCCACGCCGTTGATGCCGGACACGCCAGCGTGTTCGACGCGGGTCAGCAGGTGGTGCAGGCCATGGCCGAACTCGTGGAACAGCGTGGTGACTTCGTCGTGGGTCAGCAGCGCCGGTTTGCCGCTGTCAGCCGGGGTGAAGTTGCACACCAGGTTGGCGACCGGGCTTTGCAGCACGCCATCGAAGGTGCGCCGACGGTCACGGGCGCCGTCCATCCAGGCGCCGCCACGCTTGTTGGCGCGGGCGTAGAGGTCGAAGAAGAAGCGGCCGACGTGCTGCCCGTTTTCCTTGATTTCGAACAGGCGCACGTCCGGATGCCAAGTGTCGAAACCTTTCAGTTCGGCGATTTCGATACCGTAGAGGCGTTGCACGATGGCGAACAGACCGCCCAGCACCTTATCGATCGGGAAGTACGCGCGCAGGGCTTCCTGGGCCACGCTGTAACGCTGCTGGCGCAGCTTTTCACCGTAGAAACCGCTGTCCCAGCTCTGCAGGTCGGGGCAGCCCTGTTCGGCGGCGAACGCCTTCAACTGTTCCAGATCCAGGGCGGCAAATGGTTTGCTGCGCTTGGCCAGGTCGCGCAGGAAGCTGAGCACCTGATCGCTGGACTCAGCCATTTTGGTCGCCAGGCTCAGTTCCGCGAAATTGGCGAAGCCCAGCAATTGGGCCAGTTCCTGGCGCAGGTCGAGGATCTCTTCCATTACCGGGGTGTTATCGTTCTGGCCGGCATTCGGGCCCTGGTCCGACGCGCGGGTGCAGTACGCGGCGTAGACTTCCTCACGCAGGGCGCGGTCTTCGGCGTAGGTCATCACCGCGTAGTAGCTGGGGAATTCCAGGTTGATCAGCCAACCGTCCAGCTCTTTGGCCTGGGCGGCCGCAGCCATTTGCGCCTTGGCCGAATCGGTCAGGCCGGCGAGGGTGGTTTCGTCGGTGACGTGCTTGGTCCAGGCCTGGGTCGCGTCCAGCAGTTGGTTGGAGAAACGGCTGCCCAGCTCGGACAGTTTGCTCTGCACCTCGGCGTAGCGCTTCTGCTGCTCGGGCGGCAGGTCGATGCCCGACAGGCGGAAGTCCCGCAGGGAATGCTCGAGGATGGTTTTTTGCGCGACGTCGAAACCGGCGGCTTCAGGGCTGCTCGCCAGGGCTTCGAACGCCTGGAACAGCTCGCGGTTCTGGCCCAGCTCCGTGGAGTAAGCACTCAGCGCCGGCAGGCAGGCCTCGTAGGCTTCGCGCAGTTCGGGGCTGTTGCGCACGGCGTTCAAATGGCTCACCGGGCTCCAGGCGGCGCCCAGGCGATCATTGAGCTCGTCCATCGCCAGCACCAGGCCGGCCCAGGTAGGCTGCTGGCCTTGGGTCTTGAGGATTTCAGCGATGGCGGCACGGTTGTCAGCCAGGATCTGCTCGATGGCCGGTTGCACGTGCTCGGCACGGATCGTCGAGAATGGCGGCAGGTCGTAGGACTGCAAAAGAGGGTTGTTCACGCTCACGGTTGACACCTTGGCTGGAAGAAACATGGGCCCATCTTAATTACAATCGACGTTCACCGCAGCTAGCAGCGCCTATCACCGGATAAGAGAGAGCCTATCGTGACCCTTCGCACGTACCAGAATCACCGCCCACGGCTTGCCCGCGGGGCTTTTGTCGACAGCACCGCAGTGGTGATCGGCGACGTCGAAATCGGCGAAGACAGCTCCGTCTGGCCGCTGACGGTCATTCGCGGCGACATGCACCGCATCCGCATCGGTGCCCGCACCAGCGTCCAGGATGGTTGCGTGCTGCACATCACCCACGCCGGCCCGTTCAATCCCGATGGCTTTCCGCTGTTGATCGGCGACGACGTGACCATCGCCCACAAAGTCATGCTCCATGGCTGCTCCGTAGGCAGTCGGATCCTGATCGGCATGGGTAGCATCGTCATGGACGGCGCGGTCGTCGAGGACGACGTGATCATCGGCGCCGGTAGCCTCGTACCGCCGGGCAAGCGCCTGGAAAGCGGCTTCTTGTACGTGGGCAGCCCGGTGAAACAGGCCCGGCCACTGACCGACAAGGAACGCGCCTTTTTCACCTACAGCGCGGCGAACTACGTGAAGCTCAAGGACCTGCATTTGGCCGAAGGTTACGACCAGGTCTGAACCGTCCCGCCATGGCCCAGGAATTTTCATGCATTACCCAACCGTACTCTTTGACCTCGACGGCACCCTCACCGACCCCCGCGAGGGCATCACCCGCTCGATCCAGTTCGCCTTGAGCCAACTGGGTATCGACGAACCCGACCTGACCCGCCTCGAACACTTCATCGGCCCGCCGCTGTTGCAGGCTTTTATGCAGTTCTACGACTTCGATGAAGCGAAAGCCTGGGAAGCGGTGGGTTTCTATCGCGAACGCTTCAAAGTCACCGGGTTGTACGAAAACCGGGTGTTTGACGGCGTGGTGCCCCTGCTGGAAACCTTGGGCGAGCAGGGCCGGCAACTGTACATCGCCACCTCCAAACCCTGGGTCTTCGCCCGGGAAATCGCCCGCCACTTCGACTTTGCCCGGCACTTCAAAGTGATTTATGGCAGTGAGCTGGATGGTACGCGCACCGACAAAGTCGAGTTGATTGCTCATCTGATGGCTGAAGAAGGCCTCGACCCGGCAAATACCTTGATGATTGGCGACCGCAAGCATGACCTGATCGGCGCTCGTAGCAATGGGCTGGATGCGGCGGCGGTGGGGTATGGGTTTGGCAGTTATGAGGAGTTGAATGCGGAGGGGCCGGTTTATCACTTTGAAACGCTGGATGAGTTGCATCGGGCGTTTTTGCGGGGTTAGTCATATTGCTATCGCGGGCAAGCCTTGCTCCCACAAGGGGGTATGTCACTGAGGTCTATCGTGGGAGCGAGCCTGCTCGCGATGAGGCCGGTTCAGTCAACAGACGTCTTCGATTCTGCCAGCGCCTTCAATGCCGCTTTGCGTTCATCAGCAGGCAACTTGCCGAGCTTTTCCACAGCGGCATAAAACGCAGTCCAGTCCCTGCGCTCTTGCTGGAACAGCGCCGCAAACGCCGGCACCCATTGGTCATACAACCCAAACGGCAATAACCGCGCATTGTTCAGCGGCGCGTAGACCCAGGCGTCGTAGCGCTTGTTGCCTGCCCACTGGGTGTCGCGCAGTTGCTGGTAGTCGGTGCGCAGGCGCTGGAATTCTTGGGCCTTGCGCTGGCGCATTTGTTCGGCCGGCAGGGCTTGGGTGTAGAGCTTTTCCAGGCGCTGGCGAGTGTCGAGGACCAGTTGGATGAACTGGTCGCGCTGGCGCATCTGGTTACCGGTATCCGGGGCTAAGCCGCGACTGGCGCGCCACTGGCGGGTGCCTTCCTGTTCGACGAAGGTGGCGAAGGATTCGTTGAATTCGGTGTCGTCCTTTACATAGAAGCGCTGGTGCGCCAGTTCGTGAAAGATCAGTGTCGCCAGGCGTTCGTCGCCCCAGTGCATCATTGAGCTCAGGATCGGGTCGTTGAACCAGCCCAGCGTTGAGTAAGCCTCTACGCCGCCAATCGCCACATCCATGCCACGCAAGCGCTGCAGGGCAGCCTCGCCACGGGCGGCACCCTGGGTGTAGTAGCCGCGATAGGCCACGCAACCGGCGATGGGGAAGCAGTGATTTTGCGGGGCCAGGGAAAATTCTGGCGTGGCGAAGACATTCCAGACTACGAACGGGCGGCCAATGTCCGCATACAGGCGGTAGCTTTTGTTGTCCGGCAGGTGCAGGTGCGCACTGGCGAATGTTCGGGCTTCGCGGGCCTGGGCCAGATGAGCGCGCAATTTTGGATCGCGGGCGGGGTCGGCAATCACTTGGTCGATTGGCTCGCGGGCCTGCAACAGTCGCAGTTGCCCGCTGGCGAGCTGGCTGTAGTAACCGACGCTTGCACAACCGTTGAGTAACAAAAGCAGGAGGCCTGGAAACAAAATCCGGAAAACACGGTCGAGTAACCGATGGCTTGAATGCGGCCTGATCAATTGGAATCACCCTGGGAAAGTCTGCCCACAAGACTATCTCGCCTGCCTGGAGCTTCGCTATGCGCGTGTTGATGCTGACGAGTGGCTTGTTGCTGCTGACCGGTTGTGCCGGTTTGCCTGACCCTGATCCATCCCAAGCGTGGATCGACCTGGGAAGTCATCAGGACACCGCGCTGCAGGCGCTGGAAGTCGACGACAAGACGTCCATCGACCGACGTTATTTCGAAGTGCAGCCCGGCAGTCATGAGCTGACGGTGCGCTATCAATTTGCCGTCGAGCCCGGCAACATCGGCCCCGATGCCGAGCCGCTGTGGCGTGATTGCCGGTTGAACGTGAAATTCAAGGATTTCAACGCTGGCCAGCGGTACCAGTTGCAGGCCGGCAACATTGGTTTCCGGCCGTGGGCCAAGCTTTATGACCAACAGCGCAAAGTGGTAGGTCAAGGGACGCCGGCCGGCTGCCAGCAAAGCTGATCGGCGCTATGCTCAAGCACCTGACGTAAGGAAATTCATCATGCGCCTCTACATGCTATTGCTGGTTTTCGTCTCCATGAGCGGGTGTGCAACCAGCTCGCCGCCCCAGGTTGATCCGAACATGGCCTGGGTCGATTTCGCGACGCCCATGCCAGGGGGCAAGATGCTGATGGCTGAAAGCCTCGATGGCCAGCGACTGCGGGACGGACGGTTTTTTCAGGTTTCGCCGGGCAGTCATGAGCTGAAGGTGCGCTTCGACTTTGAAGTCCTTGGCGGTGGTGGGCTGGGCATGCAAGCCGAGCCGCAAGAGCGGCTGTGCTACATGATCGTGCGTTACGACCATTTCGAAGCCGGCCAGCGTTATCGCCTGGAGGGTCGCAACCTGGCGTTCACCCCGAGCGCACGGCTCTATAACGCCAAGCGGGAAATTGTTGCTGAAGAACGGCAAATCAACTGCATTCCGTAGCGCTTTTCAGCGGTCGTTCTTTTGATAGATGATTTTTTTCGTGCCGTTTTCGCAACTGCCCACGACCATATTCTCGTCGTGCACTTCGTCGTTAGTGACAATTTCCAGCGTGTAGGACGTCACGCCTTGGGCCTGGATCTTGGCTTCGATCTCAGCCTTGAGTTCGTCGCAGGGTTTAGGGGCCGCGAGAGCTGATGTGGCTACTGCGTACCCGATGATCGCCAGGGCAAATCGTTTCATGCTCGAATTCCTCATTACAGCGCGTACTGCCTGTACGCTGAAACTGCAGGGCTGCATTCGACCACAATTGTCTGTGGGTAAACAGATCACAACCTTCAGCCGAAGCTGAGGCTGTGATCGTTGTCGCATCAGCTCACCAGCGTGGCATCCAGGGTGATCTTCGCGTTCAGCACCTTGGAAACCGGGCAACCTTCCTTGGCCTTGGTGCTCAGTTCTTCGAATTGCGCTTGGCTGGCACCGGGGATCTTGGCCTTGAGAATCAGTTTTACGGCGGTAATCGCAAAGCCGCCGTCGACCTGGTCCAGGGTGACTTCGGCGTTGGTGTCGATACTGTCAGCCTTGAGCCCGGCATCGCCGAGGATCATCGAAAATGCCATGGAGAAGCAGCCCGCATGGGCCGCGCCGATCAGTTCTTCAGGGTTGGTGCCCTTGCCGCCTTCGAAGCGCGCCTTGAAGCCATAGGGGGCTTCGCGCAACACGCCGGTTTCCGTGGAGATGGAGCCGATGCCGGTTTTCAGGTCACCTTCCCAATGAGCCGATGCTTTCTTGATGATAGCCATGTCTGCCTCCTCAATATCCGGCGCGGGGTTCGCGCCTGGTGTTTTTCGTTGTCAGGGTTGTGAGGATAGACCGCCCGATAAAGTTCATCCTGTCGATTAGCCGACCGATTTAGTAGGAAATTTCGCTGCTGCTATTGAAACTCGGGTATATGCCCACATTGCATGGAACACACCTATAGAAACGGCAGGCTTTTGCCCCAAGGAAAAGCCCGGAACGCCGTTGGAGATCCCGGCCCATGAAACAGCTGTCCGAAGTGAAGTTCTCAACCCTCGACCTTGTGCCTGTTCGCGCCGACGGCAATGCCGCCCAATCCTTGCGCAACTCGCTGGACCTGGCGCAGCACGTGGAAAAATTCGGCTACACCCGCTTCTGGGTGGCCGAGCACCACAACATGGATGGCATCGCCAGCTCCGCCACCGCAGTGCTGCTGGGCTATCTGGCGGGGGGCACTTCGACGATTCGCGTCGGTTCCGGCGGCGTGATGCTGCCCAACCATGCACCGTTGATCATCGCTGAACAGTTCGGCACGCTGGAAAGCCTTTACCCGGGGCGAATCGATCTGGGCCTTGGGCGCGCGCCTGGCTCCGACCAGATGACCGCCCGGGCGCTGCGTCGCGAGCGCTCTGGCAGTGCGGACGACTTCCCCGAAGACGTGGCTGAGCTGATGCGTTATCTCGGCCCGCGTACCCCGGACCAACGCATCATCGCCATGCCCGGCACGGGGACCAATGTGCCGGTATGGCTGCTGGGTTCGAGCCTGTTCAGCGCGCAACTGGCCGGCGAGCGCGGTTTGCCCTACGCCTTCGCCTCGCATTTCGCCCCGCGCTATATGCACGAGGCGATCCGCATCTACCGCAACCACTTCAAGCCGTCGGCGGTGCTCGACAAGCCTTACGTGATGCTCGGTGTACCTTTGGTCGCGGCGGACACGGACGAACAGGCCGATTACCTGGCGACCTCGGTGTATCAGCGGATCCTGGCACTGATGCGCGGCCAGAGCCTGGTGCAGCGCCCGCCGGTGGAGACCATGAATGGACTCTGGTTGCCCCATGAGAAAGAGGCGGTTGGCGATTTCCTTGGCCTGGCCATGGTCGGTGGGCCGCAGAAAATCAGGGCCAAGCTCGAAGTGCTGATCGAGCAAACCCAAGCCGATGAATTGATCTTCACCAGCGATCTGTATGAGCACGCTGATCGCTTGCGCTCGTATGAGTTGCTGGCGCAGGTCATGAAAGGCTGATCCCGCGCATAAAAAAGCCGACGCATTGCGTCGGCTTTGACGTACGCACAGGATCAGCCGCGTTTGTAGACGATCTCTTTCGCGCCGCCCTCACAGCTGCCGACGACTTTTCCGTCAGTTGCTGCGCCTTTATCGACGATTTCCAGCGAGTAACCTGACACGCCCTTGGCATCGAGCTTTGCGGCGATTTCGCTTTTCAGCTCCTCGCAGGGCTTGCCGGCCGCAAATGCACCACCCGCAAGGCTCAGCAAACCCAGGGCCACCATCAACTTGTTCATCGCTCGCACTCCTTGGTCGGATCAATAGGGCAGGTATCGGACAGGCTGATGCGCTTGCCGGATAGCGCATCGCCATTCCCTATGGCACTCCGCCAGCGTGCAAGTTCACTGCTCCTCAGCTATTAACAATCCGGAACCCGACTTTGAGGGTCACCTGGAAGTGCGCGGCCCGGCCGTTTTCGATGTGCCCGCGGGTTTCCGTGACTTCGAACCATTCCAGGTGCTTGAGGCTTTTGCTGGCCTCGGCCAGGGCATTGTTGATGGCGTCTTCAATACTGGTGGGCGACGAGCCGACCAGCTCGACTTTTTTGTACGTGTGATGGTCACTCATGACGTTCTCCTTGGTTGTCTTAAACAGCCTAGCAGCGATTTTTCGCCTTACGTGTGGCGCCGTTTGCGCTTTGAAGTTCAGATTTACTGCACTTTCAGAAACGACCGCAGTCCCAATTCACACACGCCACTCAACCACTGCAGGAGAGAGCCACCATGGCCAGCAATTCGTTACGTAAAGCCTCGTTGCAAAGCATGGAAGCGGAGATCGAGAGTCTGCTCAAGTCGTTGGAGAGCCTGAAGGACGACGCTTCGGACGAGTCGCGCAAGACCCTCAAGTCGCTCAAGGCAAACGCTGAAAACGCGCTGAAACATTCTCGCCATCTGCTCAGCGATGCGTATGAAGAGGTCAAGGTGAAAACCCGTGAAACCGGGATCGCCACTCGTGACTACGCTCAGGAACACCCATGGACCACGGCCGGTGTCGCGGTCGGGGCGCTGGGTTTGTTGGCCGCTTATTTGTTGTGCAAACGCGGCGACTAGGCCGGTTGGCTCAGCTCATGCCTGAGCCATTGCGCCAATTGCCGGGCGCGACCGTCCGCAGCGCGCTTGGGTAGCCACAACGCCAGTCGCGCCGGGGTTTCGTCGAAACCCCACGGCGCGACCAGGCGACCGGCGCGCAGGTCCTCGGCCACCAGCGGCTCGGGGGCGATGGCCACGCCCAGCCCGGCAACAGCAGCCTCCAGCAAATAATACAAATGCTCGAAACCTTGCCCGAATTTCAATGCCTGGGGTTCAAGGGCGTTTTGTCGTGCCCAGGTTGGCCAGGCTTGGGGGCGAGACGTGGTATGCAACAACGGCTCGCCCAGCAGCGCACTGACCGGTGCGGCTTGCAGGCGGGCGAAACCGGCGTAACGCGGGCTCATCACCGGGCCGATCCGCTCGCTGACCAGTTCATACACTTGCATGTCGGCGGGCCAGGGCGGTTCGGCGAACACCAGCAGGGCGTCCAGCCCTGGCCGCCTGGGGTCCAGGTCGCCTTCGCCGGCGGACAGGTGCAAGCGCAAGTCTGGCAAGTCGGCATTGAGCCTCCCCAGGCGGGGTATAAACCAGCGCGCCAGCAGGCTTCCCGAACAACCGAGTACGAACGGGGCATCCGCTGTGCTTCGGGTCAGTTCCGCGCAAACACTGCGTAGGCGTTCGAACGCGTCAGCGCTGGCATCGCGCAGGCGCAAGCCCGCATCTGTGAGTTTAAGGCCGCGTCCATCCTTGACGAACAGGCTGACACCCAAGTGCTCTTCCAGCACCTTGAGTTGTCGACTGACGGCGCCGTGGGTGACGTGCAGCTGTTCGGCCGCCTGGCTTACGCTGTTCAGGCGGGCGGTGGCCTCGAAAGCGCGCAGGGCGTTGAGCGGGGGAAGGTCGTGGCTCATGAGATCTGTGAGTTTTCCTGACAGGTTGTGGCGATCTTATCGGTTTTCAGCGCGGGATGTGAGGGGTAGAGTGACCCTCATTGTCTTTCTATGCATTTGCCTGGAGCGCCCCGATGACCCAGCCTACGACCCCTTTCAATCTGCGCAGTGGTCCTGACGCCAACGGCCTGTTCGGCGCGTTCGGTGGCCGCTATGTGGCCGAAACCCTCATGCCGCTGATCCTCGATCTGGCCCGCGAATACGAAGTTGCGAAGGAAGATCCGGCGTTCCTCGAGGAATTGGCCTACTTCCAGCGCGACTACGTCGGACGTCCGAGCCCGCTCTACTTCGCCGAGCGCCTCACTGAATACTGCGGCGGCGCCAAGATCTATCTCAAGCGCGAAGAGCTGAACCACACCGGCGCGCACAAGATCAACAACTGCATCGGCCAGATCCTGCTGGCGCGGCGCATGGGTAAAAAACGCATCATCGCCGAGACCGGCGCCGGCATGCACGGTGTGGCCACCGCCACCGTCGCTGCACGTTTCGGTCTGGATTGCGTGATCTACATGGGCACCACCGACATTGAGCGCCAGCAGGCCAACGTGTTCCGCATGAAGCTGCTGGGCGCCGAAGTGATCCCGGTGGTCGCCGGCACCGGCACCCTGAAGGATGCGATGAACGAGGCCCTGCGTGACTGGGTCACCAACGTCGACAGCACGTTCTACCTGATCGGCACCGTGGCGGGGCCGCACCCTTACCCGGCCATGGTTCGCGACTTCCAGGCGGTGATCGGCAAGGAAACCCGCGAGCAACTGCAAGCCCAGGAAGGTCGCCTGCCGGATAGCCTGGTGGCCTGCATCGGCGGTGGCTCCAACGCCATGGGCCTGTTCCATCCGTTCCTGGATGACAAGAGCGTCGAAATCATCGGTGTCGAAGCCGCAGGTTATGGCATCGAGACCGGCAAGCATGCGGCGAGCCTGAACGGCGGCGTGCCGGGGGTATTGCACGGCAACCGCACCTTCCTGTTGCAGGACGAGGACGGCCAGATCATCGACGCCCATTCGATTTCCGCCGGCCTCGACTACCCGGGTATCGGCCCGGAACACGCCTGGTTGCACGACATTGGCCGCGTCCAATACACCTCGGTCACCGACGCCGAAGCCCTGGAAGCCTTTCACAAATGCTGCCGCCTGGAAGGGATCATTCCCGCCCTGGAAAGCGCCCATGCCTTGGCTGAAGTGTTCAAACGCGCGCCGAACCTGCCCAAAGATCACTTGATGGTGGTCAACCTGTCCGGCCGTGGCGACAAAGACATGCAAACCGTGATGCACCATATGGAACAGTCCCAGCAGGAGAAACACTGATGAGCCGCCTGCAAACCCGTTTTGCCGAACTCAAGGAACAGAACCGCGCCGCCCTGGTGACTTTCGTCACGGCCGGCGACCCGGACTACGACACCTCGCTGGCGATCCTCAAGGGCCTGCCGGCGGCCGGTGCCGACGTGATCGAATTGGGCATGCCGTTCACCGATCCGATGGCCGATGGCCCAGCGATCCAGCTGGCAAACATCCGCGCCTTGGGCGCCCAGCAGAACCTGGCGAAAACCCTGAAGATGGTGCGTGAGTTCCGTGAGGGCAATACCGAGACGCCGCTGGTGCTGATGGGGTACTTCAACCCGATCCATCGCTACGGCGTGCAGCGTTTCATTGGCGAGGCCCTGGACTCTGGCGTGGATGGCCTGATCGTCGTGGACATGCCGCCTGAGCACAACAGCGAACTGTGCGAACCGGCCCAGGCTGCTGGCCTGGACTTCATCCGCCTGACTACGCCAACCACCGATGACGTGCGTTTGCCGACCGTGCTCAACGGCAGTTCCGGTTTCGTGTACTACGTCTCGGTAGCGGGTGTGACCGGCGCTGGCGCCGCGACGCTGGAGCATGTGGAAGAAGCCGTGGCGCGTCTGCGTCGCCACACCGATTTGCCGATCAGCATCGGCTTCGGCATCCGTACGCCAGAGCAGGCCGCCGCCATTGCACGGTTGGCCGACGGGGTGGTGGTCGGCTCGGCGCTGATCGACCATATCGCCAACGCGCAGACGTCGGAGCAAGCGATTGATGGGGTGTTGAGCTTGTGTGCCGCCCTGGCTGATGGTGTGCGCAAGGCACGTGTCAGCTGATCTGAATTTGGCTTACGCAAAGGGGTTCAGGACTTGGTTCTGAACCCCTTTTTTGGCTGCGTACAACTCCTCCGCTATCGCAGATCGACGTTATCCAGCGCGCGGTTCGCCAGCAACGAACTCAGTTCGATTAGCTGCTGAATGCCGAGGGCAACGTGACGTCGTGAGCCTTCCAGCTCGAAGGCCAGGTCGTTGACCATCGCATCGGCTGAAGCCAGGGCCAGGGTTTCAGTGAGGTTGGCCAAGAGGCTTTCGTTGTCGATGTCTTTTATGACGGTGAATATCTGGCCGGGTTGGGTCGTGTCTTCAGGCTTTGTCTTTGGCGACAGGTAGAAATCCAGGGCGCGATTTGCGGCTTCGTCGAGCTTTTGGGTTTTGGATTTGGTGCGCGGGGGAACTTGGTCCGCCTCTGGCGGATTCGGGGTAGGTTTGAACATGTGCTGATTACTCCATGGTTAAGCCGCAACCTCTTCCCTACTAAAAGAAGGGTGGCGGCTGTACGCAGGTTAGTAGACCGGGGAGATCAGCATTGCCGGCGCGCCGAAGCGCCCTGCGCACAGCCACCATCAAGGGCAAGGTAAGAACCTGCCTGGATGGAGAGCTCATGCATCCTACTGACACAACCCCGGGCTACTAAACCCGACCACTGATGGGCAGTGGCAGGAAGACGATAGAACCCATGGGCAAGGCGCACAAGCGGGCGGATTCTGGCGTAGTTGTAGGCAACGGCGCAAGGATGTGTGGGTTGGGGGAAGGGTGGCGGTGGGGGAATAAACAGAGCTTTGTTTTGTCCTGGGATTCGGGGCTAGAGGGTTTGTTTTTGCTGGGTGGGGCGGCGTTGTAAGCGGCTGATGTGGTTTTTTCTGTAGGAATGATTGGGGCTGCTGCGCAGCCCAGCGGGGATAAATCCCCTCGCCACAGGGGAAGGCCGGCTATCGAGATCGACGTATAACCAGCCCAAGCATAGTGAGCAACGTTTGAGTTTTAGTCCCGCATTCCTTGTGGGAATGCAGCACATAAAATTAATGAATTTTTCTTATCGCGAGGGGTGGCGTAGCTTGATTTAAGGACATGGAGAACCGCCTTGAAATCATCCCCGCTCCCCTCAGCTGAGAAATTCGATACATCACGGGCCAATGAGTACGGACGGCAGAGCCGTATCGCCCTGGCCGGCTATGACGCCTGTCAGGATTTGGCGGCGTGCATGCTGGCGGCGAGCTTCGGCCCTGCAAGCTCGGCAAAAATACTGGTGGTGGGTGCCGGTGGTACAGCGCAGGAGATTATTGCGATGGCGTCGCTGGAGCCAGGTTGGCGCTTCACCGCTGTTGATCCCTCCGAGCCGATGCTGGAGGCGGCGAAGCAGCAGCTGGAGGCGAACCATTTACTCGAACGCACCAGCCTGCACCTTGGGCGTGTCGAGGATTTGGCAGCCGATGAGTCATACGACGCCGCGACCTTGATCGGTGTGTTCCATCATCTCGATGGCGATGATGCCAAGCGGCAGATCTTTCAAGCCATTCGGGCTCATCTCAAACCGGGCGCGCCGCTGATCGTCGCGGGGAATCAATACGCTTACGCCAGCCAACCGTTGTTGCTGGCGGCTTGGGGCCAACGTTGGCGGCAGCATGGCGCAAGCCCGGATGAAGTGAAGGTCAAACTGGGGAAAATTCTCCAAGGCGCTGACCCTCCGCATTCCGAGGCGGCGGTTCAACAATTGTTGCATGAGGCCGGGTTCGGCGATGCCACCCGCTTCTTCAGCAGCCTGTTCTGGAGTGCTTGGTTGACGTGTAAAACGGGCTGAGGTGGCAGCGCTATGCACTGACAAACCCGACGCAAGGCGTGCTTTGGTCGCTTCGCCACAAGGGATTTGCGCCATGGACCATTTTTTCGTCTTTTCAGGGTGCAGGACCTGTTAGTTCTTACAGGTGATTCCGGAGAACAGCGGTATCACATACATAAACGTCAAGGGGCAGGGCCATGAGTGCAATGTGCCCATTTGCGTTTTTGTTCAAAAACCCCCGTCATGTCCCACGGAGGCGTATGCATTTCAAGATTTTCATCTCTCTTTTCCCCGTTCTGGCGCTTGTCGGAGGGTGCAGTGCTTCCAGGCCGGAGTCGGGCACGATGCTCAAGACTTGGTCGCATTACGGGGTAGATAATCGTTGTTGTATTTGGCCTTGTGCTTGTTGTGGTGTACAGGTTGTGCTTCTTTCTAGGTGGCATTCAGACGGATAGTTTGATGGTTTGTGTTATTGAGGTTTATGAAGCCAGGAAGAAAAGTCCGAAACGTAGATTTCATCCAGTATTAGCGTCGGTGGTATGTTTTCGAGGCTGTCAGCTATCTCGTCATAAGGTGCTGGCAGGACATAGCAGAGGCCGAAATCTTCATTGAGGATTATGACGCCATTAAATATGCGCTGGCGTTCGGTCAGCTTTTTTATCTGATCAAAAGGCATACCTGCGGAAAGTGTGTTTTGGTAAAGCCCTTTATATCGCGCGTTGCAACCTATTGAGAAAATTGTTCCGTCAGGTAGGGTCGAGAGGGTCAGCGTACTATCGATGATGTACGCTGTTCTTGTTTCACCGTCAGGTAGCGTGTAGTTTTTTATCTCGACTTTATGATGTTCATAGAGTTCGTTCATGTAGGTCGAGATGTTGTCGTGCAATAAAATGTTCGCAATTGAATGTTTGGATTTTATGTCGGCTGCAAAATCAATCATTTAAATTCCACCATTCATTAACGTGCCGTTTACGTAAACCGGGGAGTCTTTTATAAGGTCATAGTTTTTAAAGTTACCATGTCCAATCCTGCCAAATACAACATCTTCACCGGATTTATTGACTTTATAAACCTTCCAGTAATCATTTCCATGGATGTTGGGCTGGGTAGGGCTGCCGCCTGGATGATAGTCAAGCTTGTAGGTGGCTCCGGATTTTGTACTGCGCACATACTGGACGTGCTGAATCGCATCCGGTCTTCCGGCTTGTGGGTAGGTTTTGGTCCATCCTCGCGATGTCAGGTAACCATCGACGTCAGCAGGTTTTTTCCCAGTTAGTTTTCCAGTCCATCGTTTGGTTATCGTATTTTTTCTGGCAAAGCCTTTGGCTGAGGTACAGCTTAGTCCTAGTGGGTCGGCATACCCTGCGGGATTCGGCGCATAAGCGTAGAAATTAATTCCCCCCGCCAACCCAATCGGATCCGGCGTGGTAAACCGGCCCACATCCGGGTCATAAAACCTGAATGTATTGAAATGCAGCCCCGTTTCCCGGTCCAGGTACTGCCCCTGGAACCGCAGGTTCTGTTCCTCGATGTAATACGGCTCGCGCACCTCTTCCAGGGTGTTGCCCCACACCCGATACGTGGCTTGCCAAACGTTGTGGCCGTCGGCTTCGGTGAGTTGTTCCGGCAGGCCGTTGAGGTCGTTGTGGTAGTAGCGGATTTTTTGCAGCGGGCCGCTGCCGTCGACGCGGGCCAGGGGGGCGTAGCTGTCGTCTTCGTAGAGGTACAGGCTGGTTTGCTGGTGACGGTGTTCCTGCAACAGGCGCAGGCCGTCCCAGGTGAAGTGGGTTTCGCCCAGCGGGTAGCCGTGGCTGTCGTGTTCGGTTTTTCCGATACGCCGGCCCAGCGGGTCGTAGGCCATTTTGACCACGCTGCCGTTGTCATTGCGCACTTCAATCAAGCGGCTTTCGGCGTCGTAGGCGAAGCGTTGCAGGCCGCGAGCGGTGCTGCGTTTTTCGATCATCCGGCCGAAGGCGTCGTAGCGGTAGCGCTTGTCCTGGTAGGTCAGGAGTTTGTTGTGCAGCACCAGCCCGGCGCCGGGTTGTGGGCCGTCCAGCAGGTTGGCGGCGGCGTCGTAGGCGAAGGTTTCGCGTTGGCCGTGCAGGCTGTCCTGGCTGGCGAGGATGCGGCCGGTGGTGTCGTAGTGCAGCAACTGGCGGTGTTGTGCGGCGGGTTGCTGGTCGAGTTTGCCGATGAGGTTATCGGCGGGGTCGTACTCGAAGTGTTTTTGCACCGCCGCCGGCAGCAACGAAGGTTGGCTGCTGTGGCGGCGTTGCCGTGCGCGCAGGCGACCGCTGCGGTCGTATTCGCTGCGGGTGCTGACCTGGCCTTGGGTGCGCAGCACTTCGCGGTGCAGGCGGTCGCGTTCAAAGTCGCTGATGACCTGGCCGTCGAGGTTGATCTGGTGCAGGTGGCCGCTGCCGTAGTACAGGCGATTGACCCAGCGACCATCGGGCAGTTGGGTCTGGATCCGGTTGCCGAGTTCGTCATAGTGGTGTTGCAGGCTGCCGGTGGCGCTGTGCTCGGCGAGTAATTGGCCGCTGGCATCGTAGGCGAAGCCCAGGGTTTGCGCGTTGCCCTGCAGGTCGGTGGAGGTGACGGCGGTGAGCTGGTCCAGCGGGTCGTAGGTGTATTCGGTGCGACCATCGTCAGTGGTTTTGGTGATCAGCCGGCCCACGGCGTCGCGTTCCAGGCGGTGGACGATGGGCGTTGGGGGCGTTTCGGGGATGACGGCCAGGCCTGTACCGTGCGGCGCTGGCATCGCCGTCACCGCCGTGACATTGTCGAGCCGGTCGTAGGTGTAGCGCTTGGCGCTGCCGTTCAGGTCTTGCTGTTCGGTCAAGCGATCCCCAGCATCCCAGGCAAACCGATAACTCTCGCCATTCTCATTGACCAGCGCTTGCAGCCGCCCGTAGCTGTCGTATGCAAATTGCACTTGGCGGCCCTGGGCGTCAGTGCGTTGGCGCACCTGGCCGCGGCGGTTGTGTTGGTAGTGTGTGGTGTGCCCGGCCGGGTCGGTGTAGCCGGTCAACTGGCCGGCGATGTCGCGCTGGTACTGTTCGGTGCGGCCATCCGGCAACCGGCTGCTGAGCAGGCGCCCTTGGGCGTCGTAGCTGAAGTGGGTGCGCTCGCCGAGGGCGTCGGTGATGGTTTGCAGGTAGCCCCGCGGGTCGTAGCTGAAGCGCGTCGGGTAACCCGAACAATCCACATGCTCCACCAGTTGCCCGAACGGGTTCCAGCGCAGTTTTTTGCTCTTGCCGGTGGCGTCGATGATTTCCACCACCTGGCCGTGGGCGTCGTAGCGGTAGCGGGTGACGTGGCCCAGTGGATCGGTTTCGGCGATGCAGTTGCCGCGTTGATCGTAGCGGTATTTCCAGCCGTTGCCGGCGGCGTCGATGTCCACCAGCGGCAGGGCCCAGTGTTCGAGCCAGACGGTGGACTCGCTGCGGCCCAACGGGTCGGTTTCGCTGATCAGGTTGCCGGCTTCGTCGTAGCTGAATTGGTACTGGCCGCCTTGTGGATCGGTGGCGCTGAGCATCTGGCGCTCGTCGTTCCACTCGAACAGCCAGGTCTGGCCGAGGTTGTCGGTGAACCGGGTGATCTGGTGCTGGTTGTTCCACTGCCGGGTGCTGACGCGCTGCAAGCTGTCGCTGATGCGGGTGGTGCCGGTCTTGAGGTCGTAGTCGAACTGATAGGCATCGCCCTCGTCGGTCCAGTGCCGGACCACGCGCCATTCCTGATCTTCGATCAACGCCCATTCGTAGAAACAACGCAGGCCGCTGGGCAACTGGTGCTCCACCATTCGCCGCCCGGCGTCGTAGCTGAAGCGCCGTTGCACTTGGCCGCTGGCGTCGCGCACTTCGCTCAGGTTGTTCGCGGCATCGTAGGCGTAGCTGACGAGTACCTCGCGGCATTGGTCGGGGTAGAGGCGTTCTATCCGGGTGACACGTTCGTGTTCGCGGATCAGCTCGACCTGCACCAGATCGAAGGTGTCGCGCAGTCGCACCAGACGTCCGTTGTCGTCGTAGTCGAGGTAGACGCGGTTGTCGTTGCGGTCGCCGAGTTGGTTCAAGCGCAATAGCGATGGGTTGGCCGGGGCGGGTTCGAACAAGCGATACAGGCCATCGTCGCTTTCAATCAGCAACTGCCCATTGACATGGCGCCGTACGGCGAGGCCTTCGCCAGCACTGAACACCGCACCGCCCAACGGGATGAAGCCCATGTCGATCGGGCGGCCCTGCTCGTCGGTGTAAACCAGGGTTTCGCCGCCGTCCAGATGGGGGTGGATTTCGACTTGCACCTCGTAGGCCACGCTCCACCCGGCGCCGAACACGCTGTCGCGGCGCTCGTCGCGGCTGTTGTACACGCGTTGCCAGTCGAGCGGCAGGATGCCCGGCAACACGAAATCCAATTCTTCATCGCCGCCCAGCACCTTGGCGCCGGTGGCGGCATGCACCGGGTTCGACGAGCCCATGGCGGCGTTGGCGGCCGCGTTCGCCGCGCTGCTGGCGGCCATGGACACCGCGCCGCCCACCAGCATGCACGGCAGTTTGCTGAAGAATTTGCCCTTGCCGCCCTTGAGCATCAACAGCGCCGTGACCGCCAACCCGACGCCCGGGGTCTTGCCGCTGCGGATCTCGCGCACCACCACCGAACCGCCGCCAATGGTCACGTCAGGGGAAATCAAACCGGCCGACACCACCGTCGCATCGCAGGTGCTGCGATCGCCGCTGCGCACGGCGGGTTGGCCGTTGATGGTGACCTTGTCCGAACCTTCGGCCATGAACTGCGGCGGCATGGGCGGGTGCTTGGTGCAGATGACCAGGTCTTCCGGCTTTGGCACCGCGCCGGGCGCGGGCATGGCGACGGTGGGGCGCCACATCTGCGAGAAGAAGTTCCCGGCCATGTCCAGGTAGCTGGGCTCGGCTTCTGGCTCAGGGGCCTCAAGCTCGGTGCCGGCTGGCGCGACATGGGATTCAATCGCCCCGGCGGCGCGGGCTGCGGGGATGTTGTTGGTGAGGGTGTTGGTGGAGCCGGTGAGGATGTTTGCCTGCACCGTGGGCGGAAAGAGCGCGTTGCCGATGCCCTCGCATATATTGCTCAGCCCTTTGTCGGCCCCGGTCTTGCTCATGGCCAGGCCGACGATGGTGCCGACCACCAGGCCGAGGACGAAGCAACCCAGGCCACCGGTGACCACGGTGATGCCGGTGGCCGCGACCACGGCAGCGGTTGCCAGGGCGGTGATCGCGATGTTCGCCGCCACCTCCAGCACGCCGCCGAGGATGTCGGCCATCATTGAGGTGTGGTTCAGTGCATCGCCGAGGCGGGCCGCCCAGAGCGCGTCAGACATGGCAGGGGCTCATGCTGGAGGAGCGTTTAAGCGATGGGATACCTTGCATTCGCACCGAGGTCCTTGTTGGTTACGGCATGCTCATTAGCGCCATTCTCAGGCGTTTGATGAGTTTCAGTTTCTTTGATGCAAGCTGACCCGCCGCTTTCGCGAGCAAGCCCGCTCCCACACAGGTGTGCGGTGGCTGTCAGGCCGGAGCGTCGAACACCAGGGAACCCTTGATCGTCGCCCAATGCGCCGCTTCGGCATCGCCCAGTTTCTCGGCTTTCACGTAGCTCAGGGCAAGCATTTTGCGGGTGCCGGGCAGCACCAGGGCCAGCTGAAACTGGAAGACCTTTTCATTGCCCTTGTTGAACTGGCTGCGCAGTTCGATGGCTTCGACTTCCTGATTGGCGCCCACGCGCACGGTGGCACCCGGTTGGCAGCGCAGGTCCTGGACTTGTTTCTCCAGGCGCTTGAGCTGGTCGTCGAGGTTGCTTTGCAGGGTTTCGCCCTCGGCCAGCAAGCTGCGACTGACGATCAAGGACGTGCCCAGCTCGGGGAACTTGAGGATGTTGATCGTGGCGTCCAGCAATTCGCTGGGTGGCAGCTGGAACTGGAATTCATTGAGGCGGTAAGTCATGGCGCATAAATCTCGAAGTTAGCCCTTGGGGAACGCGGCGCTGATGTTGGCATCGATGCTGCCTTTGACGCCCTGGCCGTCCGGTGTGGCGCCGGGGCCGCCGCCGTTGTTCAGGTGCAGCACGCCGCCGGTGTTGAACTCGGCGTCGCCGCTGGCGTAGAAGCTGATTTGTACGCCGGTCAGGTTGATCTGGCCGCTGGCGTTGAGCTCCAGGATGCTTTCACCGCACACCAGGCGCAGGTTCTCGCCCACTTCGATGACGTAGCTCTGGCTGATGCTGTCGGTCTTGCGCTGGCCTACCGACAGGATGTCCTCCTGCTTGACGATGCGCAGGCGGTTGTTGCCAATGGTCACCGTCTCATTGTGGCCGATGCTCTTGTTGCGGTCGTGGCCCACCGAGTGGCTTTCATCCACCTCGACCACGATGTCCTGGTTGCGCTCGGCATGGATGTACAACTGCTCGGCGCCTTTTTTGTCTTCCATGCGGATTTCGTTGAAGTTCGCCGGCGTGCCGCCCTTGCTCGAACGGCTTTTCATGCCGCTCTGGGTGGCGTTTGCCGGCAAGTCATAGGGCACGGTCTGTTCGGCGTTGTAGACGCGACCGGTGATGATGGGCCGGTCCGGGTCACCTTCGAGAAAGCTGACGATCACTTCCTGGCCAATGCGTGGGATCTGCATCGAGCCCCAGTTTTTCCCGGCCCAGGATTGCGACACGCGAATCCAGCATGAGCTGTTTTCGTTGGACTGGTCGTGCCGGTCCCAATAGAAATGCACCTTCACCCGGCCAAACTGGTCGGTCCAGATTTCCTCGCCTTTGGGGCCGACCACCAATGCAGTTTGCGGGCCTTTGACGATAGGCCGGTGGGTGGTCGCCAGGGGGCGATAGCTTTGCTGGGCGTCGATGCAGGTCAGGCTGCTTTCGAACTGGGCCGACGGTGCGCCGCCGCTGGTTTCACCGCTTTCCTGGGAAATGTAATAGCGGGCGCCGACGATCAGGTATTCGCGGTTCTGGTCCTGGCGGCTGAAGCCGGTGAGGCTGAACAGATGACCTGAGCCCAGGCCCCGGGCGTTACCCGATAACTCGACCTGTTCGTGCAACGTCTGCAAGGCTTCGATGCGAGTTCGAGCGTAGTGTTCGCCGTCCTGGCTCTGCACGTAGGTGCCGGGGTAGTCATACAGCGGGTAGTCACCGGCGGTGTGCGGGCGGGGCATGGCCGAGCGTACGTCGATGCGTGCGCTGGGGCGCTGGAAGTCGTAGTCATTGAGCTCCAGCGAACCGGGCTGGACTTCCTGGGCCAGGTGCCAGTCGTGAATGTGGTCACGCTCGCGCTGCTGTTCGTTCTTCGGGTAGTAAGGCACCGATCCATAGCCCGGAGCCGTGGTGTGGGCGCCATAGGCGTCGGCCAGCACCAGCACATGCCGGCCCTGCTCATGGCGGAAGAAGTAGTAGATCCCTTCCTGTTCCATCAGGCGGCTGACGAAGTCGAAGCTGGTTTCGCGATACTGCACGCAGTATTCCCACTCGCGATAGGCGTGGCTCAAGGCGTCTTCGAAATCGGAAAACCCCAGGTCGCGGAACACCTGCTTGATGATCTGCGGGATGGTCAGGTTCTGGAAGATCCGGCAATCGGAAGTACGGGTCAGTAGCCAGAACCACGGACGCAACGTCGCCTGGTAGCTGGCGAACTGGCCCTGGTCGATGTTCTGGCTGCAACGGGCGACGATGCCATGGAAGTAGCGCTCGCCACCGCCATCGAGTTGCAGGCTCACGCACATCGGCTTGCCGAGCAACTGGTTGAGGTCGATGGCGTTGTCCAGCGAATGCAGCTGCAACTCGTAGTTGAACAGCCGCCCAAGTTCTTCGCCGCCGCCCATGTCCTTGAGCAACAGGACCTCGGGCCCAAGGGGGCTGGTGATCTTGGCCAGGCGTGAGGCTTGGTTGAATAACATCGGTTGTCCTTATCGCTGCCGCAGTCCATTTGACGCTGCGCAAGATTGCCGGTTTTTGACGTTGAAGATCAAGCGATCGCGCCCTTTGACCGCTCGTGCACAGGCATGAAATCGCCAGAGTAGTGACGTTGATCGCATAATGTAGTTCGTTACTTGGGGCAGAGGAACCCGGTTCTTGATTGTTCCCAGGCATTACTTGAATATTCGCTCCTTCGTGCGTCACCTCACGTCCATGGAAAGCGATTACTGTGACCTCTTACCGCATTCAAGAAGCCGATCTCGAAATCCCCGATACCTGGCAGGATCAGAGCATCAATATTTTCAAGCTGCCGGCAGTCGGTCCTGCTAAAGAAGCCAGTTTCGTGATCAGCCGCGATGCGACTCAAGGCGACGCTCCCTTTGCCGAGTACGTGGACCGCCAACTCAAAAGCGCGGAGCAGCAACTGCCGGGCTTCAAGCTGGTTCAGCGCTGGGACACCGTGCTGCAAGGGCACACCACCACGTTGCTGGATTACACCTGGCAACGCGAGGGGCGTGAACTGATGCTGCGCCAGGTGTTCATCGAGCGTAAGCCCGCTGTGCTGATCACTACCTTGACCACTACACCGAATGATTTCGCTTATCACGAGCCTGCCTGGAAGCTGGCGATGCATTCGTTCAAGCCACAGCCTCCGATTGTCTGAGCATCGATACGTCCCTCTGAGCAGTCATACACATCAGTAAGGTAGATGCGCGCGATGGATGCACAGGCAGCAGCACGTCTGGGTGACGAAATAGCCCACGGGTTCGGGTTGGCCGCGATGGTCGCCGGTGCCGTGGCCGGTGCCTTGATCGGCGCTGCGGTCGTTGCCGCGACAGTCGCCACCGGTGGCGTGGCGCTGGCCATCATGGCGGGCTCGATTGCCGCTGGCGGCTTGTCGATGTTCCAGATCGTCAAGGGGCTCTCCACCATCTTCAACCTGCCCGAGCCCACCACGGGGGCGTTGATAATGGGCAGCTTCAACGTCTACATCAACGACCGCAATGCCATGAGGGCGGGCGAAGACACTGCGTCTTCCTGCACCGGGCTGCCAATGAATCACCCGATATGGCCCTTTCCGGTGCTGATCGCCGAAGGCAGCGCCACGGTATTCATCAATGGCAAACCGGCCGCGCGCCTGCACAGCAAGATGGTCTGCGGTGCGCACATCAAGAGCGGCAGCCCCAATACGTTTATCGGTGGGCCGACGGTGTCGGTGGCGTTTGTCCTGGATCTCGAAGGCTGGATGCACACTGGGTTGGAAGTGTTGGGGTTGTTGGCGGCGGGCGGAGCCTTGTTGCTTGCGGCTTTTGCCGGCGCCGCCGCTTTCTTCGGCGCTTTGGCTGTCGGTGGTGCGCTGTATGCCGGCATGGAACTGCTGGGCGATTTGGGCGATCGTCTCGGCCCCGGTTATCGGGACTTGTTTCAGGGCGTGGCAGGGATGGCCCTGCTCGGTGCCGGGCCGAAGCTGGCACGTAAGCCCATGACGGCGGCCGAGCGGACGATCTTGGCTCGTCAGCGACAAGAACAGATGCTCAAGGACAATCGAGGGTTCAACATTAGCCCGACGGCGTGGGACGCATACCCGACGATTGGCCGGGCCGGTACTTTTGTTTCTGATAAGAAAGGCATCACCGACGTTATCGGGAACATTTCGGGTCGTTCCAAGATGACCATCAGTGGTAAAAAAGCTGCGGAACTGGAACGCGCCTTTGGTTTGGAAAAAGATGCGCTTAAAGGTGGATTCAAGATCAGGCAGGTCGATGATGTCGCAGGGCGCATGCCCAGAAGTCCGATGGAAGGGAATCAATATTTCCTGGGGCCAGGCAAACATTTGCCAGGAGGCGCTCCAGAAATGGTTGTCGAATCGATTCCTACCAAGGATGCGGACGGTATTACCACTTTAACCGAGGTATTTGTCAGTGATTAATGATGGGCTGAAGGCGTACGTGGAAAAAGCGGACGGCGACGTGATTCGTGTTCAAGTCATCGATAACGCGTTGGATTCGTCCCTGCGCGCGATCGGGTTTTCCAATGCGGCAGAGAAAGATGTCTACGTTTTGCAGGTCGCGGACAACAAGCAGAAGGCTGGGGTATTCGATGAGCTCCGTTCATTGGGCGTGGCCTTTTCGGCGGGCAAGGAATGGTGCCCCTCCGAAGTTTTCGAATATCTTCGTGACGAGCAACTGCTGAGCGGCAAGTATTTGCGAGTCGCGTGGACGCAGCCCGGTCAATACCGGCTTACAAACGAGTGAAATTTCAAGATGCCTTGGTCCACCGCGACCATAGGTTCTGCGTGGGGACCGAACAGGACTCGGGTCGATGCTACGTCTCCATACCGGTTAGCAACGGCATGGTCGATTATGAGGAATACTATGCAATCGACCGGGCAACCTTTGAGCTGTTCAGGCGTGACCCGGATGCCGCGCTGCCGTTTGTGGCCCGTTGCAGAAGGCGCGAGCTGGACGAGCTGTTGATTGTCCCGCCGGGAGCGAATCGCGGTACGGCCATCTGATTGTCGAAAGGTCTGGTAACGATGAACCCGTGGCGAGGGAGCAAGCTCCTTCGCCACGGATGTTCCGGCCGTGAGCCTCAGCGTTTGGCTTTTGCCGGGAATAACGCTTTTACCGCCGCATCAATCACACCCTTGATGCCCTTGCCCTTGGCATCCACTTCGCTGGCGCCTCCAGAGTTGAGGTCCAAACGGCCGCCGGTGTCGATGTTGCCATTGCCGCTGGCGTAGATGTTGAACGCGGTGCCCGAGATGTTGATCTCGCCACTGGCATTGAACTCCAGCACGCTTTTGCCACAGACCAGTCGAATCTGCGAACCCGCCTCCACGAGGTATTGGGTACTGATGCTGTCGCTCTTGGTTCCGCCGACGAGCAGAGTATCGTTGCGCTGCACGGCGCGCAGGCGGTCTTCGCCAATCCGTACGATTTCGTTGCGGTCGATATTCTTGCGACGATCGCGGCCAACCCAGTGACTTTCATCCACTTCCACGGCGATGTCCTGGTTGCGCTCGGCGTGGATGTACAGCTGTTCGGCGCCTTTTTTATCTTCCATGCGGATTTCGTTGAAATTCGCTGGCGTACCGCCCTTGCTGGAGCGGCTTTTGGTGCCGCTTTGAGTGGCATTGGCAGGTAATGCATACGGTACGGTCTGTTCCGCGTTATAGACACGACCGGTGACGATAGGCCTATCGGGATCCCCCTCAAGGAAGCTGACGATCACCTCCTGGCCAATGCGTGGGATCTGCATCGAGCCCCAGTTTTTGCCGGCCCAAGCCTGCGACACGCGAATCCAGCACGAGCTGTTTTCGTTGGACTGGTCGTGCCTGTCCCAATAGAAATGCACCTTCACCCGGCCAAACTGGTCGGTCCAGATTTCCTCGCCTTTCGGGCCGACCACCAACGCGGTCTGCGGACCTTTGACGATAGGCCGGTGGGTGGTCGCCAGGGGGCGATAGCTTTGCTGGGCGTCGATGCAGGTCAGGCTGCTTTCGAACTGGGCCGACGGCGCGCCACCGCTGGTTTCGCCGCTTTCCTGGGAAATGTAATAGCGGGCGCCGACGATCAGGTATTCGCGGTTCTGGTCCTGGCGGCTGAAGCCGGTGAGGCTGAACAAATGCCCCGAACCCAGGCCTCGGGCGTTGCCGGCCAGTTCCACTTGTTCGTGCAGGGTCTGCAAGGCTTCGATGCGAGTGCGGGCGTAGTGTTCGCCGTCCTGGCTCTGCACGTAGGTGCCGGGGTAGTCATACAGCGGGTAGTCGCCGGCGGTGTGCGGGCGGGGCATGGCCGAGCGTACGTCGATGCGTGCGCTGGGGCGCTGGAAGTCGTAGTCGTTGAGCTCCAGCGAACCGGGCTGGACTTCCTGGGCCAGGTGCCAGTCGTGAATGTGGTCACGTTCGCGCTGTTGTTCATTCTTGGGGTAGTAGGGTACTGACCCGTAGCCCGGAGCCGTGGTGTGGGCGCCATAGGCGTCGGCCAGCACCAGCACATGCCGGCCCTGCTCATGGCGGAAGAAGTAATAGATGCCTTCCTGTTCCATCAAGCGGCTGACGAAATCGAAACTGGTCTCGCGATACTGCACGCAGTATTCCCACTCGCGATAAGGTCGGCTCAAGGCGTCTTCGAAATCGGAAAAGCCCAGGTCGCGGAACACCTGCTTGATGATCTGCGGGATGGTCAGGTTCTGGAAAATCCGGCAATCGGAGGTGCGGGTCAGCAGCCACAGCCACGGACGCAACGTCGCCTGGTAGCTGGCGAACTGGCCCTGGTCGACGTTCTGGCTGCAACGGGCGACGATGCCATGGAAGTAGCGCTCGCCACCGCCATCGAGTTGCAGGCTCACGCACATCGGCTTGCCGAGCAACTGGTTGAGGTCGATGGCGTTGTCCAGCGAGTGCAGCTGCAACTCGTAGTTGAACAGCCGCCCCAGCTCTTCACCGCCGCCCATGTCCTTGAGCAACAGGACCTCGGGCCCAAGGGGGCTGGTGATCTTGGCCAGGCGCGAGGCTTGGTTGAATAACATCGGTTATCCCATAAACGTTGTGGTGGTCTCGCCACTTTCTTTCTGTAGGAACCGGATCGAATGTGGGAGCGGGCTTGCTCGCGAATGCGGTGTGTCAGTCGCCATCAACGTCGCTGACAAATTGCATTCGCGAGCAAGCCCGCTCCCACATGATTGGCCGTGTTGCTCAGATCAAGCCGCGTCGCTGAAATCGTACTGCAATTCGTTATCCACGGCGCTGATCCGCACCCCGGCCAGTGCCTTGCCTTCGAGCATGCGGGTCAGGAACTCGCGGCTCATGTCCGGCAGCAGGCTGTTGGTCAGGATGGTGTCGATCATGCGGCCGCCGCTTTCGGTTTCGGTGCAACGCGAGACGATCAGGTCGATCACCGCGTCGTCGTAGTCGAACGCCACTTTGTGGGTGCTCTCCACGCGCTTCTTGATGCGGTTGAGTTGCAGGCGGGTGATGGCCTTGAGCATCTCGTCGCTGAGCGGATAGTACGGGATCGTCACCAGACGGCCGAGCAGGGCCGGCGGGAAAATTTCCAGCAGCGGCTGGCGCAGGGCCTTGGCGATTTCTTCTGGCTCGGGCACGTTCTGCGGGTCTTTGCAGACCTGGGCAATCAGCTCGGTGCCGGCGTTGGTGGTCAGCAGGATCAAGGTGTTCTTGAAGTCGATCACCCGACCTTCGCCGTCCTCCATCACGCCTTTGTCGAACACCTGGAAGAAGATTTCATGCACGTCCGGGTGGGCTTTTTCCACCTCGTCCAGCAGCACCACGCTGTACGGTTTGCGCCGCACGGCCTCGGTCAACACGCCGCCTTCGCCATAGCCAATGTAGCCCGGTGGCGCGCCCTTGAGGGTGGACACTGTGTGGGCTTCCTGGAACTCGCTCATGTTGATGGTGATGACGTTCTGCTCGCCGCCGTACATGGCTTCGGCCAGGGCCAGGGCGGTTTCGGTCTTGCCCACGCCGGAGGTGCCGGCGAGCATGAACACGCCAATCGGCTTGCTTGGGTTGTCGAGGCCGGCGCGGGAGGTCTGGATGCGCTTGGCGATCATCTGCAGGGCGTGGTCCTGGCCGATGATGCGTTTTTTCAGGTGCTGGTCGAGGTTGAGCACGGTTTCCAGTTCGTTGCGAGCCATGCGGCCCACCGGGATGCCGGTCCAGTCGGCGACCACCGAGGCCACGGCCTGGTAGTCCACGGTCGGCAGGATCAGCGGGGTTTCGCCTTGCAGGGCGGTCAGGCGCTGTTGCAGGTCCACCAGCTTCTCGCGCAGTTCGTGGCTGGTCTCGCTGCCATCCTCGCTGTCCACCACGCCGACGCGCTCGCGCAGGGTGGCGCGGGTGGCGAGCAGTTCGTCCACCAGGGTTTTCTCTTCGGCCCAGCGGCCTTCCAGCTCGGCCAGGCGTTCGCGCTCGGCGCTCAGCAGGTTCTCGCTCTGGGTCTGGCGGCTGCCGATGGCGATGCCGATGGCGTGCTCGCGGGCGATGATTTGCAGCTCGGTTTCCAGCGCTTCGATGCGCCGACGGCTGTCGTCCACTTCGGCCGGCACGGCGTGCAGGCTGATGGCGACACGGGCGCAGGCGGTGTCCAGCAGGCTGACGGATTTGTCCGGCAACTGGCGCGCGGGGATGTAGCGATGGGACAACTTGACCGAGGCTTCCAGGGCTTCGTCGAGGATCTGCACCTGGTGGTGTTTTTCCATAGTCGAGGCCACGCCGCGCATCATCAGCAGCGCCTTGTCTTCTGACGGTTCGGCCACTTGCACCACTTGGAAACGACGGGTCAGGGCCGGGTCTTTTTCGATGTGCTTCTTGTACTCGGCCCAGGTGGTAGCAGCCACGGTGCGCAAGGTGCCGCGGGCCAGGGCTGGTTTGAGCAGGTTGGCCGCGTCACCGGTGCCGGCGGCGCCACCGGCACCCACCAGGGTGTGGGCTTCGTCGATGAACAGGATGATCGGTTTGGGCGAGGCCTGGACGTCTTCGATGACCTGGCGCAGGCGCTGTTCGAACTCGCCTTTCATGCTCGCGCCGGCCTGCAACAGGCCAACGTCGAGGCTGCGCAGTTCCACATCCTTGAGGGCCGGCGGTACGTCACCGGCGACGATGCGCAGGGCAAAGCCTTCGACCACGGCGGTTTTACCCACCCCGGCTTCACCGGTGAGGATCGGGTTGTTCTGCCGACGGCGCATGAGGATGTCCACCAGTTGGCGGATCTCCTCATCACGGCCGACGATCGGGTCGAGCTTGCCGCTGCGGGCTTGTTCGGTGAGGTCGACGGTGAAGCGCTTGAGGGCTTCCTGCTTGCCCATGGCGCTGGGGGCCATGGCGCCGCTGGCTTCGCCGGGCACGGCACCGGCGTTGAAACCGTCGCTGGCGGTCAGGGCGTTTTCCGGCGAGTCGCCGACGTATTCGTCAAAGCGCTCGCTCAGGGCTTCGACCTTGACCTTGTCGAACTCCGACGACAGGCCCAGCAACGCATGGCGCAGGCTTGGGGTCTTGAGAATGCCCAGCACCAGGTAACCGGTGCGCACCTGGCTTTCGCCGAACATCAGGCTGCCGTAGACCCAGCCGCGTTCCACGGCTTCTTCCACGTGGGACGACAAATCGGTGATGGACGTCGAACCCCGTGGCAAACGGTCCAGCGCTTCGGTCAGATCGCGCGCCAGGCGCGCCGGCTCGATATTGAACTGGCGGATGATGCGGTGCAGGTCCGAGTCCTGCAGTTGCAGCAACTGGTGAAACCAGTGGGCCAGTTCCACGTAAGGGTTACCGCGCAACTTGCAGAATACGGTGGCGGCTTCGATGGCTTTGTAGGCCACGCTGTTGAGTTTGCCGAACAACGCGGCGCGACTGATTTCACCCATGCTCATGGCTCCTTGAGGTCTGTGAGGTGTTGGCCTGTTCGGCGTAATGCCGGGCCAGTATTAAATCGTTGGCATCTGTTTCGGGACGTCCCAGCCAGGTGTTGAACCCCAGGCGGAAACGACCGTTGAGTTGTAGCGCCGGGACTTCGGGCTGCTCCAGAACCAGGTTCAGGTCCCAGTCCAGTTCATGGCCCAGGTATTCGGCGACCCAGGCCACCAGCTCGTTGAACGGTTGGCTGCCGGGCAGCATGCCCATGTAGTCAACGAGCTTGAGCGGCCCCAGGCGAATGCGGAATTTGTGCTGGCGATCCCACACGTAGCGGCCCAGGCAGAAGTCCACACCCAGTTGGGCGTTGACACCGACGCGGCTGCGTTCCGGCAGCTCCAGCCATTGACCGACGTATTCTTCGATCTCCACCGGCAGGCCGAAGTACTCGCTGAGAATGGCCTTCAAGCCGTCCGGGTAGCGGGTTTGTGCCGCCAAGTGGCCGCTGTAGTGCAGCTTCGCCGTGTCGGGGATCAGCCCTTGCTTGAGCAGGCTCGGCATGCCCCGGCCGCTGAGGGCGGCCAGGCGCGCGGACCAGTAGTCATCGTCCGGACGGTCATGGCTGATCGTTGGCCGCGCTTCGGCCCAGGCCCGGTAAAACAGGCTGAGCAGGCGATGATGGAACACATCGAGGAAGCGCTTGCTGGTGCTGTCGGCGTTGTTGCGCTGGCGTTCGCGTACGTATTCGGTGATGTGCAGCGGCATCGGGCCGTTGGGGCCACCGAGGCCGAAGAAGAACTGCTCCAGGCGTGCCGGCGCGCCGTCGATGCCCGGTTGCACCGAAGCCAGGGTCGCCGGGGCAAAGGTGCATTCGGCCTGTTGTCCTAGGCGCAGCGGGTCATCGGCCAGGCGCAAGGAATGGCCCAGGCGCGGCAGCTCGGGGGATTCGCACTCGATGCGCCGCAACGCCTGGAAGAAGTCGTATTCCCAGGGTTCCTGGTGCATCGCCTCCAGGGTACTCACAGGGTCGGACGACGTCCGGGCTTGGCTTTCCATCGCATGATCTCGCCGCGTTCGGTGGTACGGATCACCGTCTCGGTAAAACTGTTGATCGACACGTAGCGTGCCAGGAAGCGCTCGAACACGGCGCCGAGCAGGAACACCCCGGTGCCGCGAAACGCGTTTTCATCAAATTCCAGGGTGATCTCCAGGCCACGACCAAACACGATCGGGCCGGGCATCGGCAAGCGGCGGGTGCAGGCTTTGCTGCTGACTTCGCGCAGGCCTTCGATTTGCAATTGCAACGCCGCGTCGTTGCTGTCGCCGTACAGGCGCAGCAGTTCCCGCAGGGCAGCGGCGCCCTGGCCTTGCTCGCTGAGGGACAAATAGTTCAGCGACAGCTGGCTGATCAGTCGCCAGGCCTTGGCGTCGTGGGCATGGCTGGCCCTTGGACGACTCGGGCCGGCGACACAGCGCACCGCGCCGACTGGCGCACTGTCGGCCAGGGTGAAGTCGGTCTTGCCGCTGCCCACGCTCATGAACAGCGGCAGGTCGCGGTTGGTGCACAACGCCGTCACGCCCAGTTGGCGCAAGTCGTGGCGATAGGGTGCTTGCTGGCTGTCCACCAGGCTGACGAAGGTTTCGCTGCCGATGTAGGTCGAGCGCGGGCCGTTGCGACGCTGGTCGCTGGACAACACGCGCGGCTCACGGCGTACGGTGTAGTAGGCCTGATCGCGCCCGTAGCGGGACGGATCGCGCACGGCGTAGAACGGCAGGAACGGCTGTTCCGGCCCGGTGCCATGGCCGGTGAGGCCGGTCAGCGAATGCACTTCGAAGTCCATCGGCCGGGTGCGGTCGGCGATCACGTGGTGTTCGTTGACCCGCTCCGACAGGTGGATGCGATCCAGGCGCTTGGGGAACAGGTTGATCGCCGGAGTGCAGAACGGCAGGAACTGCGAAGCACCGACGCTGCCTTCCAGGCTTGGGTCATGACGGTCGAACAGCACGATCAGCTCCAGCTCCTGGCCGTCGCAGCGCTTGACCGCCCGGCTCAGTTGAGTGAAGTCGACAAACAGGAAACGGTGGGGCAGGGCGAAGTATTCCTGCAACAGGCGGTAGCCCTGGAAGGCCCGCGGCACTACAGGCAGCGCGGCGTCGGCATCATCGAAGCCACGTGAGCGCAGCGCGTCTTGCGGCAGGCGTTCCACCCAATTACCGCCAGGCTTGCGGGCGAACACTGCGCAGGCGTTGCCCAGCAGTTGTTCGTAGAGGCGGAACGGCTGCTCGTCGGCGCCGCTGAGGTACAGCGGCAGGTTGTCCAGGGTCAGGCTGTTGAACGGCAGCTCGGCGCCGGTACGCAGTGTGATGCGCAGTCCGGCCTTGGCCTTCGGTTCGCTGGCGGCCAGGCGCCCGAGCACGGCGGACGGGTTGCCGAAGTACTCGGCGTGACTGACCTGCAGCGGCCACAACGTCACCGCGTGGGCGGTGCGATACTCGCAGCAGGTCTGGGTTTCGCGCCCCAGGGCCGCGCGCAGGACCGTGTCCCGAGGCAACGGGAAGCCGCTGCTCAGCGAGCCTTCATCGGGATCGGCCTGCATCTGCACCACGGTCATCGACGGTGTCGGCGCCAGGTAATGCGGGTAGGCGATTTCCAGCAGGTTGTGGGTGAAGGTCGGGTATTCGGCATCCAGCTTGAGTTGCACCCGCGCCGTCAGGTAGGCGAAGCCTTCGAGCAAACGCTCGACGTATGGGTCGGCGCAGTCCATCCCGGACAACGTCAGCCGACTGGCGATCTTCGGGTATTCCTTGGCGAACTCCGCCGCGCTTTCGCGCACGTGGTGCAGTTCCTGGTTGTACAGCTCCAGCAGGCGCGGGTTCATGGGCGCCTCCGCTGGTCGGCGTTAACCACCCGCACATGCCCGGACTCCAGGTCCAGGTCGGTTTGCAGCATCAGGCGCAGCGGCACGGGCTGGGCCCACAGATCGCCTTCGATCTCGAAACTCAACGCATTGTGGTTCATCTCGGCCGTCGCCCGGGCTCGCACCCGCAAAGTGTGGCGCAGGATGCGCGGTTCGAAGGTGGCAATGGCCTGGTGGATCAAGGTTTCCAGGGCCGAGACATCGACGTTCGACGCGCTGTTACCGGCCAGTGCCGGCAGCCCGAAATTCACCACCGAGGTGCCCGCCGGGGTATGCAGCGTGGCATCGGCGCTGAGCAATGAGGTGGTATTGAGCAACCACGCCAAGTCACGCAGCACCGAGGCTTTCAATTGGGTCAGGGAGAGCACGCGCTTGTCGGCGCTTTCCTTGGGATTGGTCGGGTCGTCGTCGGTCAACCGGTCCAGCAGGGACGGTTGCAGGCGATCGCGGGTGGCGATTTCGGTTACCACCGAAAGAGCGCCGTATACATTTTTTGATCCCATTGGCCAGGACCGCAGGAGGCGAACTGGCTCACATCCGAGACCTCCAATGTTTTCTTGACCAGGCGTACTGCTTGAATTTTGGTCAAGCAATCGCGGCTGGGAGCGGGCATGTGTTCGCTGCGTTCGACCAAGAAAATCGGCACTTGGTTGAACGTCTCCACACGCAGTTGCTTGTCCGGACCCAGGCTGAACTGGCAAGGCCATTCCATATCGAGCGTCAGGTGGCTCTGGTCAGGTTTAACGAGGGTACAGCGACCTTGAACGTCGATCAGGCTCACCGGATGTCCGACGAAAACTGCTTGAGTTGGGGCTGGCGGAGCGACTGTTTCCTGCCCGGCGCACGCGCTTAGACTGACGAGGCTTGCCGCCAGCGCCGAAAGAAACAAAGGGCTGCGCATCACGAAAGCTCCCAGAACCAGATGGCCTTGGATCTTGAGAACAGATCACCGCTCTTGGTCAGGCCACGGTTCCACAGGTCGATGTGATCGCCAGTAGGTCGGCCGGCAGTGTCGCTATTCTGTTGGTAGCAGTCTTTGAAGAAGATGATTCCGGTCTTGCCCATCAGTGTTGTGCGGTCTGCCACGCTGGTGGTGTAGACCTTCGGCGCGCCGAGGCGGTTCTTCTTCCATAGCCAGTTGGCCAATGATTCCGCGCCACGGGCATGTCCATGGGCGCATTTGGGATCCAGCGTATAAGTCGAAGAGTTGACCGGTAAGGTCTTTTCTCCGCACAAGGCGATGCTCATACGAATAGCGCACTGGTTGATATAGGGACCGTCGCACGCCGGACTGGCGGAGGGGTAGGGCGGATAGCTGTTCCACAAATTGACAAACGAAGGCTTGGCCATGACTCAGATACCACGTGGGAAAGAATTGGATTCGAGCAAGCACCAAACACCCCCGGCGCGTGGCACCGGGGGCATTTTTGATTACACCTTGACGTTCTGACGGATGTTCCAGCCGAACTTGACCGGACCGCCTTCCTTGGTGCCGTCGGCTTTCTGCGGCTGATAGTCCACCAGCACCTTGGCGAAGTTCAGGGTGACGTTTTCGGTCAGGCGGTCATCGCTGCCCGAGCCGCCGGTGCTCAGGGAGGTAACCAGCACTTCTTCCAGGTTGATGATCATGTACTCGACCTGGCTTTCACCGCCGGCCTTGCGCACGGTCAGCTTGACCTTGTCGATGTGCTTGCCGCTTGCGCAGTGCATCATCAGGTTTGGCGAAGCCTTGTCGACGTACTTGGTCAGCGACAGGTCCTGCACGTTCACCTTGCCCGCACCACCGCCACTGCCCACGTGCATGTTGCCGGACTGGGACATGCCCCAGCTCCAGTTCAGGACATCGATCTCGTCCTTGTGGGCTTTGTCCATGGACTCGCCCTTGATGTCGCCGATCTTGATGAAAATATCAACAGCCATGTTTTCTCCCTGTGTGGTTTCTAACCACATTGTTTGGTTGACGCTGACCTTGCGAAATTACGTGTGCCGAACGGCCCCGATGATCTCCGACCCACTGAAGATTCCCTGTGGGAGCGAGCTTGCTCGCTCCCACATGGGCCTTGCACCGTTCTGTAAACCTTTATGCGCCCTTGGTCGAAGGCAGTTTCGATACCAGGCGCAGCGACACGGTCAGTCCTTCGAGCTGATAGTGCGGACGCAGGTAGAACTTGGAGTTGTAGTACCCCGGGTTGCCTTCGACTTCTTCGACGATCACTTCGGCCGCTGCCAGTGGGTGCTGGGCCTTGGTGGTCTCGGTGGAGTGCGCCGGATCACCGTCGACGTAGTTGAGGATCCAGTCCTGCAACCAGCGCTGCATCTCGTCCTTCTCTTTGAAGGAACCGATCTTGTCGCGCACGATGCACTTCAGGTAATGGGCGAAACGGCAGGTGGCGAACAGGTACGGCAGGCGCGCGGCCAGGTTGGCGTTGGCGGTGGCGTCCGGGTCGTCGTACTCGGCCGGTTTCTGCAACGACTGGGCGCCGATGAAGGCCGCGAAGTCGGTGTTTTTCTTGTGCAGCAGCGGCATGAAACCGTTCTTCGCCAGTTCCGCTTCACGGCGGTCCGAGATGGCGATTTCGGTCGGGCACTTCATGTCCACGCCACCGTCGTCGGTCGGGAACGTGTGGGCCGGCAGGTTTTCCACTTCACCGCCAGATTCAACGCCACGGATGCGCGAGCACCAGCCGAAGTGTTTGAACGAACGGTTGATGTTCACTGCCATTGCGTAAGCGGCGTTGGCCCAGGTGTACTTGGAGCTGTCGGCGCCGTCGGTATTTTCTTCGAAGGCGAAGGCTTCCACCGGGTCGGTCTTGGCGCCGTACGGCAGGCGCGCCAGGAAGCGCGGCATGGTCAGGCCGATGTAGCGCGAGTCTTCCGATTCACGCAGCGAACGCCAGCCGGCGTATTCCGGAGTGGTGAAGATTTTGGTCAGGTCGCGTGGGTTCGACAGTTCCTGCCACGAGCCCATGCCCATCACGGTCGGCGATGCCGCGGCGATGAACGGCGAGTGCATGGCCGCGCAAACTTTCGACAGTTCGCCCAGCAGTTCGACATCCGGTGGCGACTGGTCGAAGTAGTAGTCGCCCACCAGGCAACCGTAAGGTTCGCCGCCGAACTGGCCGTATTCTTCTTCGTACATCTTCTTGAAGATCGGGCTCTGGTCCCACGCGGTGCCCTTGAATTTCTTCAGGGTCTTGTGCAGGTCGGTCTTGGAGATGTTGAGCACGCGGATCTTGAGCTGCTCATCGCTCTCGGTGTTGTTGACCAGGTAGTGCAGGCCACGCCAGGCGCTTTCCAGTTGCTGGAAGTCGGGGTGGTGAATGACCTGGTTGACCTGGGCGGTGAGCTTGGCGTCGATGGCGGCGATGATCGATTCGATCGACTTGATGGCGTCGTTGGACACCAGGTCAGTCTGCGCCAGGGCCTGTTCGGCCAGGGTCCGCACGGCGGTCTCGACGGCTTCGCGGGCGCGCTCGGTCTTGGGCTTGAATTCTTGCAGCAGCAGGGACGCGAATTCGCTGGTTTCTTGGGTGGCACCCAGGTTCTGAGCGCCTTCGCGGGCGGTATTGTCAGTCATGTCATTGATCCTGTGCTGGCTTCGGCGCGCTCGCCAGGGCTTGCAACAGCGCTGGGTCCTTGATCGCCTTCATGATGATTTCTTCGGCGCCAGTCTTGCCGTCCATGTAGGTCAGCAGGTTGGCCAGCTGGGTGCGCGCTTCGAGCAATTTGTTCAGCGAGTCGACCTTGCGGGCTACGGCTGCCGGGCTGAAGTCGTCCATGCTTTCGAAGGTCAGGTCCAGGCTCAGATTGCCTTCGCCGGTCAGTTCGTTGGGCACATGGAACGCCACGCGCGGTTGCATGGCCTTGAGGCGCGAGTCGAAGTTATCGACGTCGACTTCTAGGAACTTGCGATCGGCCACAGGTGCCAGAGGCTCGGCGGGCTTGCCGGCGAGGTCGGCCATTACCCCCATGACGAAGGGCAACTGGACCTTTTTCTCGGCGCCGTAGAGCTCGACGTCGTACTCGATCTGCACTCGAGGCGCGCGGTTGCGCGCGATGAATTTCTGAGAACTTTGCTTCGCCACGTTGCTGCTCCTGGTCGCTTGAGCGACGGTGTTGGCGTCATCGGGGGTACCGGTGACGTGACTGCGTGATCCGTTCGCTTTTTATTCGCTGTCTGGGCCGCGCAGGTTTTCAAATTGACTCATGCCGTCGGGAATCAGATTGCGCACGATGGCCGCAAAGTCGGCGTGCACCAGATTCTTGGCCCGGTTCAACAGCACCGGCAGCGGGCTGGAGGGCTCATGACGGGTGTAGTAAGCAAGAATCCGGTCCAGGCTGCGCAGCACGTCGTCGCGGTTGTTGATTTCACCGCTGACGGTGCTGGTGCCGGTGTTGCGCGGTGCGCTTGGTGCGCTGGCATATTCAGCTGTCGCGGCGCTGTCGTCGCTGACGGGATCGGACAGGGCGCTGTCGCCACTCTGTGGGGCGAACTGACCGAGAATCTGCAAGGCCATCTTGAGCGGTTGCTTCAACGGGCCAAGGTCCACGCCCTGGGCAGAACCGACCTGGTCGCTGACCTGCTGCTCGATGGCTTCGGCGGCGCTGCGGGCTTCCAGCAGGGCGGCACGGGTGATCTCCAACTGCTCGGGATCGCTGTCGAGCAAGGCCCCGGCGAGTTGTTCGGCGCCGAGGTTTTCATCCGGGAAACTTTGCAGGCCGCTGGCATTGGCGGCGGCGCGCAGCCTGACGGCGCCGAAGGTCCGGGAACGGGCCAGGATGCTTTCGCGCAGCAGGCGAATGGTGACATCGGACGTCAGGCCCGCGAGGGCATTGATGCGCACGGTGGGGTCGTTGTCGTCATCGGCGTCCAGGCGCGGGTGCAGCTCGGCCCAGTATTGCTTGAGCAATTCGCTGATCAGCGTCAGCACACGGGCCAGGCCCGGAATGCCTTCAAGGGCCAAGGAGCTTTGCAACAGGAAATGGGTGATGCGCAGGTCTTTGCTGCGTTGCAGCAGGTCCAGGCTTTGCTGCTGGATGCTGCGCCACTCAGGCGGTTCGGCAGGCAAAATCGAATCGCCCATGCTGCGTTCGGGCTGGCCCCGGGAATCGCGTTCCAGGCGCAAGAAATCCGCGTCATATTCCAAATCTTCACCGCACGGCGAGGTCGCGGATACGGCGGCGAGCAGCAAAGGCACATCCACTTGGATCGATCTCCCTATCGCCCGCTGAAGAAGTCGGGCAGTTCACACGCAAGTTTCGGATGAAACTTCGCATGTTCCTTGAAGGTAATGGCCTTATAGATGCGTGATGATCTTAAAGTGCCATCATTTATATTCAAGAAGTTGTGCATTTTTGGTGTAGTACTTATCGCTTGTCAAGGTAAGCTATTTCGACCGTGTGACAGTTGTGAGGTGCTTAACAACCCGCGCGACCCGTAGGTCGAAGCAGGCACAGACGCAGGTTTTTTGTCACGCGAGAAGGTTAAAATCCGTATGGATGCTGGCAAAAAGCCGGTTTCACGGTTGTTACAAAGTTTGATGGCGAGTCGCCAGGGTGAAAATCCCTTCACTGCCCGCACGCGATGACGCGACAAGAAGTATTCAGCAAGGAGGCGAGATGCCGCTGTGTTTGACTATCACTAGTTATCACAAGATTACCCCAGGCCAGTGTTCTGAAAAGTCCATGAACCAGGGGGTGATGGCAATTGGCCGCAATTCCGATAATGACTGGGTATTGCCGGATCCTGAGCGTCTGGTTTCCGGCAAACATTGCGTTATCCAATACAAGGACGGGCGCTATTACTTAACCGATAACAGCACCAATGGTGTGGAATTGGTCAAGGCTGGTATTCGCCTGCGCAAGGGCAACAGCGAGCCGCTGCAAGATGGTGAAGTGATCCGCATCGGTGACTATGAAATCCAGGCACGTGTCGATTTCAACCTGCCGGTCACCGACAGCAACCCGTTCGCCGAAGCGCCCAGCAGCTTCGAGGCGTTGATGGGGCACCAAAGCGCTGCCGTGAATACACCATCGTCGATCCCGGTGGCCCCGCCGGCGCATTTCCAGGGCGTGTCGTCCATGGACACCCTGCCGGACCTGTTCGACTTCCTGACCCCGACCAGCGTCCCGCCGGCTGCCCAGCCTGACCATGTGCCGGCCGAGCAGCACAATTTCCGCCCGCCGACGCCAATTGCCCGGCCGAGCCCGCCGCCGGTGGTTGAGCCGGTGATACCACCGTCCGCTTCGGTGATCCCGGACGACTGGGACCCCTTCAGCGACAAGCCTGCACCGGTGGCCGTTGCTCCGCTGCCCGTGGCCCCGCCGTCGGTGCCGCTACCGCCGGTGGTCGAGCCGGTTGCGACGCCTATTGCGCAGGCTCCGCTCGTCGACATCTTTGCTGAAATCAGTGCACCGCCGCCGGCGCCCGTGCGGGAAGCGCCAGTGACCCGCGTCGAGCCCCCGGTCGCTCCAGTTGCACCTGTTGCTGCGGTCGAAACCGCCCAGCCCGATCTGCTGCAAGCCTTCCTGCGCGGCGCCGGGCTCGATCAGTTGCGCCTGGACAAGGCCCAGGCCGAAGCGCAGATGGAAAGCATCGGGCGCAGTTATCGGCTGATGGTCGAGGGGCTGATCGATGTCTTGCGCGCTCGTAGCAGCCTCAAGGGTGAGTTCCGCATTCAGCAGACAATGATTCAACCGGTGGAAAACAATCCACTGAAGTTCGCGCCCAACGTCGACGAAGCGCTGCTCTTGCTATTGCGCCACGGCAATCAGGCGTTCATGGCGCCGGACGCGGCGGTGCGTGACAGTTTCGACGACCTGCGCGCCCACCAGTTGGCCGTGATGGCCGGCGTGGAAGCGGCGATCAAACATCTGCTGGCGCGCTTCGAGCCGGCACAATTGGAAGAGCGCATGGGCAAACCCGGTGGGTTGTCGGGGATCTTCAGTGGTTCGCGACAGGCCCAGTACTGGCAGCAATTCACCGAGCTCTACGGCAACATTTCCCGTGAGGCCCAGGAGGATTTCCAGGACCTGTTCGGTCGTGAATTCAGTCGCGCCTACGAAGAACACAGCACACGACAGCGACGCCGTTGAGCGTCGCTGTCCTATAACAATACTGATAAGCCAACAACGGATAGCTCAAACGTCATTGAGGACGCAGGATGATTCCCAGGTTTTTACTAGCAGTCGCCACCGCGCTTCTGCTGACGGCGTGCGCCAAGGATGCGGCCCAACCCCAGCCCGAAGAAGCTGAGGCCGACACCGCCGCCATCGAGCTGCACTTTCATGCCATTGCCGGGCTCAACCCCGGTGCCACCGGCCAACCGGCCCCAGTCCGGGTGCGCATTTTCGAATTGAAAAATGCTGCCACCTTCGGTCGTTCCGATTATTTCGCCCTGGCCGAACGCGCCCAGGCAACGCTGGGCGCCGACCTGATCGATCAGGATGAGGTGCTGATCCAACCCGGCCAGCAGTTGAGCCTGCAACGCGACCTCGACCCGGCCACGCGGCATATCGGAATACTGGTGGGCTATCGCGAGTTGGATCAGTCGCTGTGGCGCACGGTGATGAATGTCCCGGCGCGCGAATACACCGAATACCAGATCAGCCTCGACGTGCGCGCCGTGCGCAGCGCCGCCGTCGTTCCCCCATCCAGCCCTGCCCAATAAGCAATCGGAGCCCCCATGTCCTGGAATAATCGCGTGGTCTGGTCGGAAGGCATGTTCATTGGAACGCAGCACTTCCAGCAGCACGACCGTTACCTGGAAAACCTCATTGACGCTCGCAGCCGCCCGTTGTCGGCCGGCGCCTGGGGTTTTTCCGAATTGCTGATCGACCAGGGCCTGCTGGCCCAGGGCAAGCTGGCGATTATCTCGGCGCGCGGCCTGCTGCCGGACGGCACGCCGTTCAACATTCCCCAGGATGACCTGGCGCCCACACCGCTGAACGTCGACGACAACCTGCGCGATGGCCTGGTGTACCTGGCCTTGCCGCTCAAGCGTGCCGGCGCCCGTGACACCGTGGATGAAGGCGAAGCCCTGGGCGCGGCGCGCTACGTCAGCCAGGTGAGCGAAGTGCGCGACGACAACGCACCGTTCGAAAACCGTGCGCCGGTGGCCCTGGGCTCCCGGGCGTTGCGCCTTTTGACCGCTCAGGATGGCATCGGTGACTACGCCGCCGTCGGTGTGGTGCGCATCAAGGAAAAACGTGCCGACCGCGCCCTGGTGCTCGACGACAGCTACATCCCGCCGCTGCTGGACGTGATCGCTTCCAAACCGTTGGCGGCGTTTCGCAGCGAACTGCTGGGCCTGCTCCATCAACGCGGCGAAGCCCTCGCCGGGCGGGTGGTGGCTTCCGGTGCCGGTGGTGCTTCGGAGATCGCTGATTTCATGCTGCTGCAACTGGTCAACCGCGCTCAACCGCTGATCCAGCACCTGAGCCAGTTGAGCCCTTTGCACCCCGAACGGTTCTACAGCGAGCTGGTGAGCCTGGCCGGCGAGTTCTCCACGTTCACCGCTTCCGGGCGACGACCGCAGGAGTACCCGCAATACCAGCACGATGACCTGGCGCTCAGTTACGCGCCGGTGATGCAGGCCCTGCGCGAAGCCCTGTCGATGCTGATCGACAGCAGGGCCACGCCGATTCCGATTGTCGAGAAAGCCTACGGCATCCACGTGGCGATGCTGGCCGACAAGACCCTGCTCGACAGCGCCAGTTTCATCCTGGTGGTGCGCGCCGACGTCCCGGCCGAAACCCTGCGCGGCCGCTTCGGCCAGCAGAGCAAAGTCGGTTCGGTGGAGCACATCCGCGACCTGGTCAACCTGCAACTGCCAGGCATCGGCCTGCTGCCATTGCCGGTGGCGCCACGCCAGTTGCCGTACCACGCCGGTTCTACCTACTACGAACTCGACCGGGGCAGCGACCACTGGCAGCAACTGAGCAACTCCGGCGGCTTTGCGTTCCACATCGCCGGCCAGTTCCCAGGGCTGAACCTGGCTTTCTGGGCGATCCGAGGATAAACCGCGATGAGCAACGACGATCGTACCCAGTTCATGCCAACCCCCGGTGGCCGCGGTGGAGATCCCTTCCGCCCGGACGCTGGTCGCCCACAGCCGACGCCTGCGCCGGCACCACTGTCGATGCCGGCCGCGCCGGTCCTGACGGGCAAAGCCCAGGGCCTCAATCCCTTGGAGAGCGCCGCCGGCCCGCTGTTGGCCCTGCTGACGCGCCTGCGCAGCACCATTGCTCACCCGGCCCCGGCCAGTTTGCGCGCGCAACTGCTGGCCTACCTGCGCCAGTTCGAAGAACGCGCCGAGGCCGCCGGCGTGGTGCGCAACGAAGTGTTGCTGGCCCGCTACGCCTTGTGCACCGCCCTCGATGAAGCGGTGTTGAGCACGCCGTGGGGTGGCACCAGCGACTGGGGCAAGCAGAGCCTGTTGATCACCGTGCACAACGAAGCCTGGGGCGGCGAGAAGGTCTTCCAGCTGCTGGAGCATTGCCTGCAAAGCCCGCGTGAGCGCTTGTATCTGCTGGAGCTGTTGTACCTGTGCATGTGCCTGGGTTTCGAGGGGCGCTACCGGGTGATGAACGACGGTCGCAGCCAATTGGAAGCGTTGCGTGAGCGCACCGCAGGCGTGATCCGCAGTGCCCGTGGCGACTACGAGCGTGAGCTGTCGCCGCACTGGCGCGGTGTCACCGTGGCCCGCGATCGACTGGCCCAATTCATGCCGCCGTGGATCGCCGTGGCCATCGGCGCGGCGCTGCTGCTGGCGCTGCTGTTCGGCCTGCGCATGAAGCTGGCCTCCGATGCCGAACCGGTGTTCAAGAACATTCACTTCCTGGGTGAAATCCCGGTACAGACCATCGACCGTCCCGTGGTGCAACCGAAGGTGATCGAACGGCCACGCCTGGCCGGTTTCCTCGCCGATGAAATCAGGGCCGGTCGGATTGCGGTGGAAGACGCCGTTGACCGCTCGGTGGTGACCATCCGTGGCGATGAACTGTTCGCCTCCGGCAGCGCCAGCATCAAGGACGATTTCCAGCCGTTGATGCTGCGCATTGCCGATGCGGTGCGCAAGGTCAAGGGCCAGGTCCTGGTGACCGGCCACAGCGACAATCGACCGATCGCCACCCTCAGGTTCCCGTCCAACTGGGCCTTGTCCGAGGCGCGGGCCAGGTCGGTGCTGGAGATTCTCTCGGCCAAGACCGGCCAGCCTGAGCGCTTCAGCGCGGAAGGTCGCAGCGACACCGAGCCGCTGGCGTCCAACGCCACCACAGAGGGGCGTGCGCGCAATCGTCGGGTTGAAATCACAGTATTGGCGGAGGGGGTCGAGTGAAGGCGTTTTTCAGTTTTATGACCCGCTGGGTCATTCCGTTGCTGGGGCTGATTGCCCTGAGCCTGATCATCTGGTTCGTCGGCCCGCTGTTGGAGTGGCTGGTGCCCGAAGGCCGGCGCTGGGCATTGATCATTCTGGTGTTCGCGGTGTGGATCGCCTACCGGGTGCTACGCATCATCCAGGCTCGCCGTCAGGCCGCCGAAGTGATGCGCAGCCTGGCCGCGCAAACCCCGCCCGACCCCAGCAGCATCGCCACTGCCGAAGAGCTCGAAACCCTGCGCCAGCGCATGGACGAAGCCCTGACCCTGCTCAAGAAAGCCAAGCTGGGCGGTGATGAGCGTCGCAACCTCTACGAGTTGCCGTGGTACGTGATCATCGGCCCGCCGGGTTCGGGCAAGACCACGGCGCTGGTGAATTCCGGGCTGCATTTCCCGCTGGCCGCGCAACTGGGCGCCGGTGCGGTGCGCGGCGTGGGCGGCACGCGCAATTGTGATTGGTGGTTCACCGACCAGGCCGTCCTGCTCGACACCGCCGGCCGCTACACCACCCAGGACAGTGACGCGACCGTCGACAAGGCCGCGTGGCTGGGCTTCCTTGGCCTGCTGAAAAAACAACGGGCCCGGCGCCCGATTGACGGTGCGTTCATCGCCATCAGCCTGTCCGACCTGTTGCTGGGTAGCGACGCCGAGCGTGCCGCCCATGCCGCCGCGATTCGCTTGCGGATCCAGGAGCTGTACACCCAATTGGGCGTGCGCTTCCCGATCTACCTGATGCTCACCAAGCTCGACCTGGTGCCCGGGTTCATGGAGTATTTCGATACCCTGAGCAAGGAAGAGCGCGCCCAGGTCTGGGGCATGACCTTCGCCCTGGACGATGGCAAGAGCAACGACAGCCCGCTGGCGCACCTGCAAAGCGAATTCACCGGCCTTGAGCAACGCCTCAACGACCGCTTGGTCGAGCGCTTGCAGCAAGAGCGTGATCCGGCGCGGCGCGATCTGATCTACGGCTTCCCGCAGCAATTCGGCGCCTTGAAAGATTGCCTGCAAAGCTTCCTCGAAGGCGTGTTCAAACCCAACGCCTTCGAAGAGCGCGTGTTGCTGCGCGGTGTGTATTTCACCAGTGGCACCCAGGAAGGCAGCCCGATCGACCGCCTGATCGGTTCCATGGCCCAGAGCATGAACCTGGACCGCCAGCACCTGGCGCGCCAGACCGGTACCGGGCGCAGTTACTTCATCGAAAAACTCTTCACCGCCGTGGCCTTCGCCGAGCGCGGGCTGGTGGGCGTCGATCCGAAAGTCGAGCGTCGACGCAAGTGGATCGCCCGGGGTGTACTGGCCTCCACCGTGGTGCTGGTGTTGGTGGTCAGCACGTTGTGGTGGGTCAGCTACCGCGCCAACCAGGCCTACATCACCCAGGTCGACCAGAAGGTCGCGCCGTTGGGCCAGACCGTGCAAAACCTCAGCCCGGCCCAGCGCGATGTGCTGACGGTGCTGCCATTGCTCAATGCCGTGAAGCACTTGGCCGATGATGCGCCTGACTGGGCTGAAGGTCTGGGGCTGTACCAGGGCGACATGCTCGAAGCCGAGTCCGGCAGCGTCTATCGCAAGTTGCTGATCGCGGTGTTCGCCCCACGGCTGCTGACCCGCATCGAAGAACAGCTGCACAGCGGCGGTAATTCGGACTTCCTCTACGAGGGCTTGAAGGCCTACCTGATGCTCGCCGACAACGAGCACTACGATGCCGATTTCATCAAGGCCTGGATCGCCCTGGATTGGGACCGCAGCCTGCCGCGAGACTTGCCGGCAGAGCAACGTGCGGCCTTGACCGCGCATCTGCAATCGCTGTTCGAGCGGCGTCCACCGACTGCGCGCCTGGACCCACGCCTGATCGAAGACCTGCGCCGGCAGTTGCAACAATTGCCCGTGGCCCAGCGTGTCTACGACCGGATCAAACGCCAGAAACTGCCTGAAGGCGTACCGGATTTCCGCATCAACGAAGCCGCCGGGCGTGACGCGGCGCTGGTGTTCAGCCGCAAGAGCGGCAAGCCGTTGGGCGAGCCTTTGAGCGGCTTCTTCACCGTCAAGGGCTACCGCCAGGGCTTCCTGCTCACCAGCCTGAGCCAGACCGGCACCCTGGCCGAGGAGCAGTGGGTGCTGGGTCACGAACAGGCCGATCAGCAGAACGTCGCCAGCCTGGCCGCCGATGTGCGTCGCCTGTACTTCCAGGACTATCAGCGTCAATGGGACGCCTTGCTGGCGGATATCGACTTCGTGCCGATCACCAGCGTGGCCCAGGCCGCCGATGTGTTGCGGGTGCTTTCCGGCCCGAGCTCGCCGTTGAAGAAGCTGCTGGTGGCTGTGGCGAAGGAAACCGACCTGCAACAGGATGAACGCCTGCTGGCCGCCCAAGGTGCGCCGGTGGAGGGCGGCGTGGACAAGCTCAAGGAGCGCCTGGGCAGTTTGCTCGGCCAGGAGCAGGCGAGCTCAAACGCACCGGCGACCAGCGATGATCCGATCACCGCGCACTTCGCCGAGCTCAACAGCATCGTCAGTAAGCAAGAAGGCGAACCGGCGGCCATCGATGGCCTGCTGGCCGACATGAACGCCTTGTACGTGCAGGTCAGCGCCATGGTCGGAGCCAGCGGCGATGCCTTGCTCGGTGAAGCCAAGAACCAGGCATCGGCCGCCGCCACCCGCGTCAGCCTCAATGCTGAACGCCAGCCGCCGCTGGTGCAGGGCCTGGTCAAGTCGGTGGTCAACTCCACCACCAACAGCATGATGGGTGGGGTGCGCAATCAACTGAACGCCGCCTGGACCAGCGAAGTGGTGAACATCTACCGTCAGTCCCTGGCCGGGCGTTACCCGATGTCGCCGGGCAGTGCGCGGGACGCGACCCTGGATGACTTCGGTCAGTTCTTCGGGGTTGGCGGAGTCATGGACAATTACTTCCGCAAGTACCTGCAACCCTACGTCGACACCTCGACCCCGACCTGGCGCTGGCAGCCGGGCGCGGCGCAGAAGCTCGGCATCGCCCCAGGCGTGCTGCAGACCTTCCAGCGGGCGGCGACCATCCGCGATGCGTTCTTCCGTTCCGGCGGCACCCAGCCGATGGTGCGTTTCGAGCTCAAACCGGTGGCGATGGACTCGACCATCACCCAATTTCTGCTCGACCTCGACGGCCAACAGTTGAGCTACGACCACGGCCCGAGCCGTCCGACCGCCATGCAATGGCCCAATCCGGGCAGCATTGGCGTGGTGCGGATCTCGATCATGCCGCCTTCCTCCAGCGGTCGCTCCGGCATCACTCTGGATGGGCCATGGGCCTGGTTCCGACTGCTGGAACAATCGGACCTGACCGCCGGCAACTCGCCGGATCGCTTCAACCTGCGGCTGCGGGTCGATGGCGCCAGCGCCTCTTACGAGTTGCGCGCCAACAGCGCCTTCAACCCCTTCAAGAGCCGGGTGCTCAGCGGCTTCAGCCTGCCGGAGCGGCTATGAGTACGCCAGGCTTCTACGGAAAGTTGGCCAGCCGTGGCGATTTCGTCAGCCGTGGTTTGCCGCAGAGCTTTATCAGCCCGTGGGACTCGTGGCTGGCGGCGGGTTTGCTCGCCAGCCAGACCAGCCTCGGCGAGCGCTGGCTGGATGCCTATCTGGTCAGCCCGTTGTGGCGCTTCATGGTCGCGCCCGGGGTCTGTGGACCGGACGCCGCCGTCGGCGTGGTGATGCCGAGCATCGACCGGGTCGGCCGCTATTTTCCGCTGACCGTTGCGGTGCTGCTGGAGCCCGACGCGGACCCCGCGTCGGTGGTGGGCGGTGCGGACGACTGGTTCGAACGGGTGGAGAACCTGTTGCTGAGCACGTTGAACGTGGAGGCCAGTTTCGAGGCCTTCGGCGCAGAACTGGAAAACCTGGGTAGTCCGCAGCATCTGCCGCGCAGCCCCAGCAGTCGGTTTGCCAGCCTGCATCGCTTCGATGCCACTGACCCGCAGCGGCGCATGTCTGCCCTGGCCGAGTCGGCCTGCGAAGGCGTCAGCCTGTGGTGGGGCCAGGGTTCGGAGCGCATCGCGCCCGGTTTGATGCGCTGCCAGGGCCTGCCGGCCGCCGCTGATTTTGCCCAATTTTTGCTCGGCCAAGAGGGTGTTGTGTAGATGCGTCCAAGTGCCGGAAAAGCATTCAAGTCTGCAAGCAAGAGCCACGTCGGCATGGTCCGCCAGGTCAACGAAGACGCCTGCCTGGACCTGCCGGAAAACGGCCTGTGGGTGGTCGCCGATGGCATGGGTGGGCACGCGGCGGGCGACTACGTCAGCAGCCTGATCGTCGACAGCCTGCGCAGCATCGCCGTGGGCCGCTCGCTGGACGAATACGTCGCGGCGCTGCAAAGCGACCTGCTGCGGGTCAACGCCGCCGTGCGGGAGGAAACCGCCAACCGTGGCGTGACCATGATGGGCAGCACCGTGGTGGTATTGGCCACCCGCGACCTGCGCGGCATGTGCCTGTGGGCCGGTGACAGTCGCTTGTATCGCCTGCGCGACGGCGTGCTCGAAGGCGTCTCTCGCGATCACAGCTACGTCCAGGACCTGCAGGACAGCGGCCTGCTCAGCGAAGCCGAAGCGCGGGTGCATCCACGGGCCAACATCGTCACCCGGGCCATTGGCGTCGAGGCGCAACTGAACCTGGCGATGGCCGAGTTGCTGTTGGTCCCCGGCGACAGCTACCTGCTGTGCAGCGACGGGCTGACCAAGACCGTCGAGGACGACGAAATCCGCGAAGTGTTGAGCCACGACGAGCCCGGCGAAATCGCCAGCAGCCTGGTGTCCCTGGGCCTGATGCGAGGCGCGCCGGACAACATCACCGTGGTTGTCGTGAAGGTGCCGTCATGAGCTTGACCCTGAACATTGTCATCCCCGGCTACGACATCGAAGGGCCGATCGGTGAAGGTGCGATGGCCAGCGTCTACCTGGCGACCCAGCGCTCCCTGGAGCGCAAGGTCGCGTTGAAAGTCATGGCGGCGGCGCTGGCCGCCGACCCGACGTTCTGCGAGCGTTTCCTGCGCGAAGGCAAGACCCTGGCGCGCTTGTCGCACCCGCACACCGTCACCATCCATGACATCGGCAATGTCGGTGAACTGTATTACATGGCGATGGAGTACCTGCCCAACGGCACGCTCAAGGAGCGCATCGCCGCCGGCCTGACGCCGGAGCAGGGCCTGATCTACATTCGCCAGATCGCTTCGGCCCTGGGTTATGCCCATGGGCTGGGCCTGGTCCACCGCGACGTCAAGCCAGCCAACATTCTGTTCCGTGCCGACGGCACGGCGGTGCTCTCGGACTTCGGCATCGCCAAGTCCCTGGACGACCGCACCCAATTCACCCAGGCCGGTTTCGCGGTCGGCACGCCCAGCTACATGAGCCCGGAACAGGCCCGTGGGCAGGACATCGATGGCCGCGCCGACCTGTACGCCCTCGGCGTGGTGCTCTACGAAATTCTTGTCGGCAAACTGCCGTATACCGGTAACGACGCACTGTCCACGGCGTTGGCGCATCTGACCGAACCACTGCCGGAATTGCCGGTGCACCATGGCCGTTACCAGGACGTGTTGCGCAAGCTGTTGGCGAAGGATCCGGCGGAGCGTTTCCCGGATGCGGCGGCGTTGCTGCGGGCGCTGGATAACCTGCCCCAAGAATCGGAAGCGACGCTGATCCGGCCGTTGCCGCTGCCTGTTTCGACGAAGTCGGCGGGCGACGACTTGGCGGGTTTGACGCCGATGTCCATCGACATTCCCACCGGACCGGCGCAACCCCAACCACAGTCCAAGCCCGTTCCGCCGCCGGTAAAACCGACGCCTCAGTCCTCGGTGTCGGAGCAGCGCAAGGGGCCGGTGTTCGCCCTCGCCGCCGTTGCGGTGGCCGTGGCGCTGGCGTTGGGTGGTGCGGGTTATTGGTGGTTGTCCGGTGATGCTGAAAAGCCCGCGAAGCCGCCGACGGCCTCGACCTCGACGGTGAAACCCCCTGAAGTTTCGCCGCCGAAGACTCCGCAAGTACCCGCGGTCAAACCGCCTGCTCAACCACCGGTAGCGACCGAGGCCGACGGGGGCCAGCGTCCGCTGTTGATGGCCGGCAAGAAAACCCTGTTCCAGCGCGTGCTCAGCAAACCGGGGGCGAAGCTCGCCGACGCGCCAGGTGCGGCACCGGGCAAGGCGCTGCCGGCGTTTTCCGTGCTGTACGTGTATCAGCGCAAGGACGTCGACGGCAGTGCGTGGGTGCGAGTCGGCGCCGCCACGGACGGGCGCAGCGACGGCTGGTTGCCGGCCGCCCAGGTCAGCGACTGGAAGCAAAGCCTGGTGCTCAAATTCACCGAACGTTCCGGCCGTGCGCCGGTGATGTTCCTGCGTCAGCCCAGCGAAGTGGAAAAGCTGCTGGCTAACCCTTCGGCGGCCAAGAACGTGCTGCTCAAGGCCCAGCAGAGCCCGCAAGAGGACCAGCAAGTACTGGCCCTGGAACCGGCCGCCAGCGCTGTGCCGCAAAACCAGTTCTACCTGTTGCCGATCTTCGATTCCCGCGAGAGCCTCGATGAGAACGGCCAACCGGTGCAGTTGCTGAATGTGGCGTCTATCGACCCGGGTAACACGCCAAGGGCGGCGACCAACACGCCCATCACCACCGCCAACGCCGACGCGTTCCGCACCGCCGTGGTGCTGGTGGTGGACACCACCGTGTCGATGCAGCCCTACATCGACCAGGTCCGCGACGTGGTCCACGAGCTGCAAACCCGCATCGCCGAGCGTGGCGAGTTGGACAGCGTCAGCTTCGGCATGGTGGGTTTCCGCAGCAGCATCAAGAAAACCCCCGGCCTGGAATACGTCGCCAAGACCCTGATCACCCTGGAACAGGGCCGCGACCCGCAACGCTTCATGGAGTTGGCGCGGCAGGTCAAGGCGTCCACGGTATCGAGCCATTCGTTCAACGAAGATGCGTTTGCCGGGGTCATGGAAGCCGTCGAAGGCATGGACTGGTCCGGTTACGGCGGGCGCTTGATCCTGTTGGTCACCGACGCCGGTGCCCTGCGCAAGAACGATCCGTTTGCCGCCACGCAAATGAACGAGGCCGAAGTGCGCCAGGCGGCGCTGGGCAAGCAGATCAAGATCTACGCGTTGCACCTGCTCAGCGACGCCGGCAAGAAAACCCACGCCGGTGCCCAGAGCCAATACCGCACCCTGACCGCCGACGCCAATCCACAGATCGGTGACCTGTACATTCCGGTGCCGGGCGCCGATGTGCGCAAGTTCGGCGAGCGTGTCGACGAGATCGGCTCGGTGTTCGCCAACCTGGTGCACCAGGTGCGCAGCAACAAGCCGCAAGCCGTGCCGCTGCTGAGCGCCGCACCGAGCCTGGCCGACAAATCGGCGGCGGTCGGCTATGCCATGCACATGGACTTTTTGGGGCGTAAATCCGCCAGCCAGGCCCCGCAACTGGTCAGTGCCTGGACTGCCGACCGCGACCTGACCAACCCGGCGCTGCCGGCGTTCCAGGTCTGCGTGATGCTGACCAAGCTGCAACTCAACGATTTGCAGCAATCGCTCAAGCTGATCGTCGACGCGGCCCGCAAGACCCAGAGTTCGCCCAAGGATTTCTTCCAGGAAATCGCCAGCGCCAGCGCCTACATGAGCCGCGACCCGTCAGCCTTGCGCAAAGGCGGCAACCTGGCCGATGGCGGGATCCTCGGCGAGTACCTCGAAGGGCTGCCGTACCGCAGCAAGTCGCTGAACATGACCCAGGATTTGTGGCTGTCCTTGAGCGTGGCGGAGCAGGAAGACTTCATCGACGAGCTGGATTCGAAAATCCGTCTCTACGAGACCTTCCACAACGACTTGGCAAACTGGGTGCGTTTCGGCGATGCCGAACCGGGTGACGCCTTGTACCGCGTTCCATTGTCGACGCTGCCGTGATGCTGGACATGAGCGCAGTGCACAAAAGCCGGGGCGCCGGCAGCCAGCGCTACAGCCTGGTGATTCCACGGCTGCAATTGCGTGGCGGTGAACAACTGGCGGTGGTTGGGCCCAGTGGCTGTGGCAAGAGCACCTTGCTGGATCTGCTGGCGTTGGTACTGGCGCCTGATCAGGCCGGGCGGTTCGACTTCACGCCTGCCAATGCGCCGCTGGACATCGCCAAATTGTGGCGTGCGTCGCAACAGGGCACCTTGGCTGACCTGCGCAGTCGTCACCTGGGTTATGTTTTGCAAACCGGCGGCCTGTTGGGCTTTCTGGACGTGCGCGGCAACATCGAGTTGTCGCGAAAACTGTTGGGTTTGAAGGATGACGGCAGCGTGACGCGCCTGGCTGGGCAGTTGGATATTGCCGATCAACTGGACAAGAAACCGGCGGACTTGTCCGTCGGCCAACGCCAGCGGGTCAGCTGTGCCCGGGCCCTGGCCCATGCTCCGCGGCTGTTGTTGGCGGATGAGCCGACCGCTGCCCTCGACCCGCTGAACGCCGAGCGCGTCATGCAGTTGCTGGTGGCCCAGGCCCGCGAACACGGTGTGTGCTGTGTGGTCGCTACCCACGACGAGGCGCTGGCCCGCGCCAGCGGTTTGCAGGTGCGCCGCATCAGTTGCCGGCGCGACGTCGATGGCGGCGTCACCGCCACCCTCGGGGAGGCTTGCTGATGCGCGGCGCGCTGGTGGCTTCCCTGGCCTGGCAGGATTACCGCAACGATGCCTGGCTGTCGGCCTGTTCGGTGCTGGCCCTGGTGGCGGTGGTGGCGCCGTTGCTGGTGTTGTTCGGCCTGAAGTTCGGCCTGGTCAGCAGCCTCACCGAACGCCTGCAGAACGACCCGGCGACCCGGGAAATCATCCCCTTGGGCGGCGGTCGCTTCAGCGCCGGATTCATCGAACAATTGGCCCTGCGCAGTGACGTGGCCTTCGCTTTGCCGCGCACCCGGCAAATCGCCGCGACCGCTGATTTGAGCGGCGACGCTTCGGCTGTCACCGTGGAAATGATCCCCACCGCCGCGGGCGATCCGTTGCTCGAGCGCTTGCCGTTGCCTCAGGGGTTGGACCAAGTGGTGCTCAGCCAGACCGCCGCGGAAAAACTCGGCGCCAAGTCTGGCGATTGGTTGCAGGCCAGTTTCGGTCGGCAGGTAGCCGGTCGCAGTGAGGCGCAGCGCACCCGCGTGCAGGTGCTGCACGTGCTGCCGCTGGAAGCCTTCGCCCGGGACGGCTTGTTCGCACCGCTGGCGCTGTTGGAGGCGGCAGAGGATTACCGCGACGGCCGCGCTGTGCCGGCGTTCAACTGGCCGGGCGATGCGGTGGGCGTGAGCGGGCAACGGGTCTATCCGGCGTTTCGTCTGTACGCCCGCAGCCTCGACGATGTGGAGCCGCTGCGCCAGTATTTCGCAGCGCAGAACCTGCTGGTGTCGACCCAGGCCCAGACCATCGCACAAGTGCAATCGTTGAGCCGCAATCTGTCGATCGTGTTCTGGATCATCGCCGGGTTGGCGTTGGCCGGGGCCTTCGCGGCGATTTTTGCCGGTGCCCTGGCGGCGGTCGAGCGTAAGCGTCGAGAGCTGTCGGTGCTGCGCCTGCTGGGGGTTTCCACGGCGGCGCTGTTGTTGTTTGTGGTGTTGCAGGCGCTCTACAGTGCCACCTTTGCGGCCCTGTTGAGTGCCGGGCTGTATGGCCTGGCGCAGTCGGGTCTCAATCATTTATTTGCGCAGTCGCCAGGCGAGTACGCCAGCCATCTGCTGGCGCGTCACTACACCTTGGCCCTGCTGGCCGTGCTCGGCGTCAGCGCCGTGGCGGCGGCGTGTGGCGGTTGGCGGGTGGCGCGCATCCAGGCGTGTGAAGGAATTCGCGATGTATAAGTTATTGGGCGCCGCCGTGGCGCTGAGCCTGGCCAGCATGGTCTGGGCCGATGAAGGCAGCGACAAGCTCGACAACCCCAAGCCGTTGCCCGATGACGTCAGCCTGCCGCTGCCGTGCGAAGGGCAGATGGTGTTCCGTTACGTCTACATCCTCGCCCAGGGCACCCTGGACGACCGTGAAATCAGCCTCGGTTATCCGTTCAGCGAAGGCGAGGCCGGTTACCAGCAGTCGTTCATTTCCGGTTACCGGCGCGACTTCATCAACGGCCAGTTCACCCTCAAGGATCTGCCCAAGGACTGGAACAAAACCATCACGCCGTTGATGCCCAAGACCGACGCCAAGACGCCGCTCAAGCCGATGCTGTACTTCATCGGCAAGTACGAGGTTACGGCCCGGCAATACGCCCAGGTCATGGCCCAGGCGCAATCGCTGGCCAGCGGCGAAGCGGCGCCGGCCTGTGAAACCTTGCAAGCCGATTTGCCCCAAGGCGTGGCCGGGCGTTTGCCCAAGGTGAAACTGTCGAAGTTCGAAGCTGAGCGTTTCTCGGCGGTGTACAGCGCTTGGCTGATGAAGTACCACAAGGACCTGCTGCCGGTGAGCGGTCGCGGCACCTCCGCCGAAGACGGTGGGCTGGGTTTTGTGCGCTTGCCGACGGAAGTGGAGTGGGAATTCGCCGCCCGGGGCGGCCAGGCCGTCAGCCGCCAGGACCTGGAAGGGCGGCTCTTTCCCCGGCGCCTGGAAGGCAGTGAAAGCGACGGGCCGCTGGCCGATTGGGCGGTGTTCAACCAAGTCGCCGGCGGCACCGGCCAAGCCGCGCGGCTGATGCCCATCGGCACCAAGCTGCCGAACCCTATCGGTCTGTTCGACGTGGTCGGCAACGCCGCCGAGATGGTCCAGGAATCCTTCCAATTGGTGCATGCCGGCCGCCGCCAGGGCGCCTATGGCGGCTTCGTGGTCAAGGGCGGCAACTACCTGGAAGGCGAGGGCACGCTGTTCACCGGCATGCGCCGCGAGTACCCGTTGTTCACTGCCGACGGCACCGAGCAAAGCAACGAAACCACCGGCTTTCGCGTGGCGGTCGGGGCGTTGTCGGCGCCGCGTTCGCGCTACAAGGAATTGTTTGCCCAGTGGCAAAAAGAAGGCCGGCTGGCGTCGCTGACCGATGCCATCGACGACGCCGAAGACCCGACCAAGCGCCTGGACAGCATCATCGCCGCCAGCGTCGACCCGCGCCTGCAAGCCGAGTTGGGGTTGGTCAACGAAGAGCTCAAGCGCAACGTCTCGCTCATCGCCCAGCAGCGCGAAGAAGCGGCGGGCAACCTGATCCAGTCGTCGGCCTTGGTGGCCGAGACCGTCAACAACTACAACATTCGCCTGACCAATCTGCAGAACAGTCGGCAAGTTGCCCTGGACGCCAAGGACGAGGCCAGCGCCCAGCTGTTTGCCACGGCCATCGACAATGGTCGCAGTGCCCTGGACGGCGCGGTGGCGATTTATATCGACAACCTGGCCACCGGCACGCGTTACACCGATGCGGTGATCCAGGCGCAGTTTCAACGCATCAAGGAAGAGTTGGAGCGCAAGCCGGTACTGGGCAAGAGCCTGGTGGCGCGCGCCACGTTATTCGTTCGTCATGTCGGGGACTATCGTCAGCAAAAACGCGCCGACCCGGCGGCGATATTGAAGGAATTGCTCGCATCGAACGCTCAGCGGTCCTGAGCATTCGTTGTCAGCGAGCTTGGAAGGGACTCAGGCGGCGATGGGGCTGTGCTGAGCTGGTCAAAACTTAAAACGAGAACACAACTATGCTTTTCTCCCGTAAACCTTTTGCTTCGGTTTCCAAGCGTCACTTGCTGATGGTCGCTGTCGGCTTCAGCACCGTACTGACTGGCTGCGCCACGTCGCCGACCTCCAAGGTCGCCTCGAGCACCAAGGTCGAGTACTACCCGAACTGCTACGAGCCGGTGCAGCACTTGCGCTCCACCGAGGGCAACATGACCAAGTCCGTGGTCACCGGCGCAGCCGTTGGCGCGGTCGGTGGTGCGCTGCTGGGCGCTCTGACCGCCGACAAGGAAGACCGTGGTCGCAACGCGGCCATCGGTGCTGCTGGCGGCGCCCTGGCCGGTGGTGCAGCCGGTTACTACACCGAGCGCCAGAAGCAGATCGCCGATGACAACCAGCGCATTGCGTCCTACGCCGCCGACGTCAACAAAAGCGTCTCCGATATCGACCGCAGCACCGCTTACGCCCGGACGTCGCAGCAGTGCTACCAGAACGCGTTCAGCAAACTGGTTGCCGACCGCAAGGCCAAGACCGTCAACGATACTGAAGGTCGCAAGCGCCTGGCAGAAATCGTCTCCGGCCTGAAAGAGTCGAACGACCTGATCGTTGCGGTCAACGGCAAAGCGTCCGAAGACCTGAACAACTACACCCAGGCCTATGAGAAGGACCTGCAGCAAGTGGGTGTGCAGCGTACTGACGTGGTGACCGTGGCGACTGCTGACACTACGCCGGTTGTGGCTCAGACCAGCACCAAGAAAAAGAACAAGACCGTACAACCGGCGAAGAAGAAAGAGCTGCCACCCGTGCCGAAAGAAGCGGTCACCACCGAGAAAACCCTGCTGACCGCCAAGGCCAAGCAGGATGAAAGCAAGCAGGTTGCCAGCGCGGGTACTACTCAGGTCAACAGCATGTGCAAAAACCCGGACCTGGGTGATTGGGCACCGGTTCCTTGCCCGAATGTTTGATTGAGTGATGGCGGCTGGTCGTTGATCAGCAGTCGAAATCTGTGGGGGCGGGCTTGCTCGCGATAGCGTCGGTTCAGTTGGCCTTGATGTCGACTGATGCACCGCCATCGCGAGCAAGCTCGCTCCCACTTTTGTTTTGTGCTGGCTCGAATATTCGCGCCAACCTCCAGTCCCCTGTGGGAGCAAAGCTTGCTCGCGAGGCGGCCTGACAGCCGGCCTGTCTCTCCCGGTTGTACCCCGATCCAATTGTGGGAGCGAGCTTGCTCGCGATGGCGGCCTGACAGCCGGCCAGGATTTTGTTGACCGGGTACATATCCATTGCTGCGGTAACGGCCACTTATGGTTCCGCTCTTACAGCGGGTCACTTTCGAAAAGCGCGAAAGTAACCAAAGCGCTTCTGCCCCACCACTCGGTGCCTCGCCTAGGCTCGGCATGCCCGAACGCAGGCATTGCTCCGTGGGCCCGCCGCGAAGGGCCATCCATGGCCCAGCGCGGCTATCCCGGCATCCATGCCGGGATGCCCACTGCGCAATACCTGCGTTCGGCCATCGTGGTTAACGGGGCGCCGAGATCAACGTCTACCGCGAGGCGGCCTGACAGCCGGCCTGGCTCTCCCGGTCGTACACCCCTCAGATCTGTTTGAGCAGGACCTGTGGGAGCAAAGCTTGCTCGCGAGGCGGCCTTAAAGCCGGCCTGTCTCTCCCGGCTGTACCCCGGTCCAATTGTGGGAGCGGGCTTGCTCGCGATGGCGTCGGCTCAGCCTGCATCAATGCAAGGCTCTACACCTTGGCGCCAGGCGTCACTACCTCCTTTGTCTCCAAATGATCCAACGCCCGCTCAACCAGCAACTGCACCCCATCGGCCATGCGGCTGATTGCCAGGGCGATGCAGCGGCGTGAGTCATCCACGTCGTCAGCCAGGTCGGCGGCGATGGTGCTGATTGATTGCAGGTCTTCGGAGGCGTTGGCCAGCAGGGTTTCGGTGTCTATGTGAGGCGAGACGATGAAGAGCTGGTTTTTGTCGGGTTCGGGCGGGGAGGGTTGGGGGTTGAGGTAGTAATCGAGGGCGCGGGTGGCGGCATCGTCGAGTTTTTTAGCTTCGAGGTTTTCGACGCGGGATTTGTGGCCGCTTTGCGGCGGATTCGGTGAAGGCTTGACCATATTTATGTACCAGAGTTGGGGTCGACATCCTTTCGCTTGCATTCGAAGAGGTGGCAACTGTACGTAGGTGTGCAAGACCGGTCTGGTACCGCCGGCAGACCCGAAGGTCTCCCACGCACAATTGCCATAACGGACGCGAGCATAAAAAAATGCTCGGTCAATAGCCATAACCAATTGCGTACCAGTTCGGACTTGCACGTCCGTGTCACCGTTTTTTGCGATGACGAACAAAGGTTAGCGGCCCATGCCCAGCGCGCCTAGTTCATGAACAGCCCGGCGTGTTGAAGGAAATGTCCGAGGGTTTGGCGGGGAAAAAGGGTCAAAAGATCGCAGCCTTCGGCAGCTCCTACGGAAATCGATGTAGGAGCTGCCAAAAGCTGCGATCTTTTGATTTTTGGTTTTGTGACTTGGTAGTCATCTTTCGCGAAAACAAGCTTATCTTCCGCTAAAGCGATCCGATGATGGCGTTGAGCCGAAGAATCGCTAAACTGCCTGCCATTGATCTTTTCTCACGAGGCGGTGCCCATGAAATTTCGTTTTCTGCTGTGGATGCTGGGGTTGTTGATGGGCAAGGCCAGTCGGACCAATCCGGCGTTCCAGCAGCAGTTGGGCGATAAGGAACTGGTGTTTCAACTGCAAACCCTGGACGGCAAGGTCGCCCGGCATTTCACCGTGAAAAACCAGCGCATCACCAGCCGGTCCGGCACTTACCCGGAGCCTGCCTTCGCCATCGCCTTCAAGGACGCCGCCTATGGTTTTGCCACGATGCAGGCCAAGAACAAGCAACTGGCGTTCATGACGGGGATTCAGGACAAGTCGATCCAGATCAAGGGCAACCCGGCGCTGGTGATCTGGTTCCAGGGGCTGACCAAGTATTTGAAGCCGAAGAAGGCTAAGCCTAAGGCTTGATTAGTGAGTTGGTCTAACCGGCCTGTGCCTTATCTCCAAAAGATAGCTCGACCTGTCATTCCTTACAGGTGTAAAGACGCGCGTTTGGGGGCTCCATTAGGGGGCGTTGCATACACCTCAAAGGAGCGGAAATCATGACTCACCCAACACGCGCCGCGACAGCGGGCACTCTGGACCCGAGTTTCGCCAGCGGGGGAATACTGAAGTTCCCGATACCCGAGATTTCCGGATTCCATACCGTAGCTGTCCTGGAGTTACCTGAAAGAAAATTACTGGTCGCCATTCATTTATCAGGAGTAAACGCCCCTACCGCTATAGCCAGGCTGAACGAGGATGGCTCACTCGACATAGACTTTGGTGGAAACGGGTCCGGGCTTGTCGAGATTTATATAGAAGGGGCTCAACTGGACGTCAGGGAACTCTGCAGACTGAGCGATGGCGGGTGGTTGGTAATGGGACAGTACACGACGATCGCCGACGGTGGCCTGTATGTCGTGCGGCACCGCGAGGATGGGCAGTTGGATGAGTCCTTCGGTGAAAAAGGTGTGCGTCTGCTTCCTTACGGCAGTATGGGCAACCCCAAGTATGTTGGAGTAGGAAGGCGCGTACCTGGATGGGATAACGAAGAGTCCTCCGCGGGGGCACCATGGGGCTCGGGTAGTAAAGGAGCCTCTGCGGTCCAGCAATTGGATGGGAAAATTTTTTTGGCCGGTGGTGTAAGTACTGAATCCGGTCAGACGAAAGGGATCGTGCTTCGCCTTAACTCAGATGGTTCTACCGACTATACGTTTAACGGTCTTGGCTTTGCGATTGTCGAGCTCGAAGGTATCGCCTATGACGAGAATTATACTGAGACTGTTGCCGTTCAGGCAGATGGAAAAGTATTGGTATGTGGTGACTATAGATTGAGATCTCCCGATTCCCGAGGTGTTTATGTGACCCGTTTCGATGAAATGGGACGCCTCGATAGAATTTTCAATGGCGGGACTGTGACGGTGCGCAGCTCTAATAGCATATACATGGAGGCTATTGAGGTAAGAGAGATTGATGGCAGTATCGTCGCGATAGGCGAGGCTCTGCGCGATGGTATTTACAATGGCTTGATGTTCGTTTTAACCAGCGGCGGATTTTTCGATTTCAACTTCAATCGCGGACAGCCTTTGTTCTCCACACTCGTGCCCCAAGGCTTGAAATGGCGGCGTTGTGCATTGCAGGCGGATGGTTCGATCATCGTCGCTGGTACTACCGGCAGGGGGTTCGCCACTGAGGAGGCGACAGCGCTAACGGCACGTTTTCGTTCTGACGGTTCTCTGGATCAGACGTTCAACGGCACCGGTTTTATCGTTTTCGACGAAGATGAAACGTATGAGAGCTTGGAAGACATGACGATCATGAAGGATGGGCGGATTGTCGTGTGCGGGTTGACGTGGGTGGAGGCTAAGCCCTGGGCTTATGCTGCGGGCGGTTGGGTGATCCGCTATCTGGCTTAAGCTAACTGGCGAGGGACTTGCTCCCGCTGGGCTGCGAAGCGACCTCCAAATGGGTATATGCAGCCTTCCTGGAGGATCGCGTCAGCTGGTTTTGCGACCGCTGCGCAGTCAAGCGGGAGCAAGCTCCCTTGCCACAAGAGCTCGTCCGCCTGACACGGAGCCGTTTTTAGCCGTGGCTGAACTGCGAAGCCAGTTCCCGCAACAACACTTCAGCCTCGAGCACTTTGCTGACCACGTCATTGACCTTGTCCCGAGACAGGCCTACGCGTTCGAGCAGTGCATCGGGGATTTCCTCGTCCGGACCGGAGCCGATACCCCGCGAGCGCAGCAGGCGTACGGCCAGGCAGACCAGGTTCGGGTAGGCGGCGTACTCGCCGTCGTAGTGCGGGTCGTGCTGGAAGCGCAGGGCGGTGGCCAGTTCGTCGGGCATGTCCCAGTAGCGCATCAGCCAGGCGCCGATCTGTTCGCGGCTGATGCCCAGCAGGTGCTGTTCCACGTAGCTGTGGCACAGGTGCGGGTTGACCTCCAGGTGCCGGCAGATCAATGAGAAGTGCGGCGGGAACACGTGGGCCAGCAACAGGTAGCCGAAGTTGTGCAGCAGGCCGGACAGATAGGTCAGGCCACCTTCGGGGCGCTCGGCCCGAGGCATGGCGCGGGTCAGGCCTTCGATAACGGCGGCAGTGTAGATCGACTGGTGCCAGTACGGTGTGGTGTGTTGCGGGTGGTCCTTGGGCAGGCTCAGGGTCTTGCCCAAGGCCAGGCCCAGCGCCAGGTTGATCACCAGGTCGAAGCCCAGGACCCGGACGATGGCGTCTTCCACTGAACGAATCTTGCCCGGCGAGGCGTAGTAGGGCGATGCGGCCCAGCTCACTACTTGCGCGGCCAGGGCCGGGTCGGTTTCCACGACGCCGGTGATGTCGTCGATGGTCGCGTCAGGGTCGACCCGCAACTTGATGATTTTTTGCGCGGTTTCGGCCAGCGGTGGGATCTCGATGGTTTCTTCCAGGCGTTGCTGGATACGCCGCGCGGTAAACGCCTGGACGGCCTGGGTGATTTCCGCGCGGTCGTCGTGCGGGCGGTCCAGGTTGGGTGTGATGTTGCTCAAGGCTTCGCCAAATGTCGCGGCGCTGGCTTTGGTGAGCATGGTCTTGAACGCTTCGCTGGTGACTTCCAGCAGCAGCCCCGGCTCGCCCGAGTTGATCAGCAGCTTCGGTTCACGCAGCAGGCTTTCTTCGTACAGGCAGGGGGAACTGGTCAGCGCCGGCAGGCCGGGCAGCAGGCTCAGGCTGTGTTTGCCAAGCATGCGTTCCAGGCGGTCGGTAGGCACCGCCGTGAGCTTGCGACCGGTGAGTTCGGCCAGGCGGTTGAGGTCTAGCAGCTGGCTTTGTGGAAACAGCACCATGAGCGCGCCAACGGCATCGTGCAGCAGAACGGCCTGTACTTTGCGGGCAGGGTTCAGGCCCGGTCGTTCGATAATTTCGTCAAAGGCGATGCCCAGTTTCTCGAGCAACAGCCGAATAACAGACGGAGCGTGCGGGGAGTCGGGGACGAGGGCAGCTTCAGTCATGGTCTGTATCCGTTTTCCTACAAGTTGAGCAGTATAACCAGCTTGCCCGGTAGGTGCGTCCGGAAACTGAGAGCGTGCTCACACTTGGCCATATTGCTGCCCATGACGCAGCCAGCGATCCAACAGCGGGCTGACGTGATCGGGCCAGCGTTCCAGTAGCGCCTGGGCGGCGTCGCGTACTGCAGGGAGCAGATCGGCGTCGCGCATCAGGTCGGCTACCTTGAATTGAAGCAGACCGGTCTGGCGCGTGCCGAGCATTTCACCAGGGCCGCGCAATTCGAGGTCTTTTTCGGCGATGACAAAGCCGTCGTTGGTTTCGCGCATGATGCCCAGCCGCTGCCGACCGATTTGGGACAGGGGGGGGTGATACAGCAAGACGCAATGGCTGGCGGCGCTGCCCCGACCGACGCGGCCGCGCAACTGGTGCAACTGCGCCAGGCCCAGGCGTTCGGGGTTCTCGATGATCATCAGGCTGGCGTTGGGCACGTCCACACCGACCTCGATCACCGTGGTGGCGACCAGCAGTTGCAGGGCGCCGGCCTTGAATTCGGCCATGACGGCGGCTTTCTCGGCGGGTTTCATGCGCCCGTGGATCAGCCCGACCTTCAACTCACCGAGGGCGGCGGTGAGGTCTTCATAGGTGGTTTCAGCGGCCTGGCAGGTCAGTTCTTCCGATTCTTCGATCAGGGTGCAGACCCAATAGGCCTGGCGCCCTTCGGCACAGGCGCTGCGCACGCGCTCGATCACTTCGACCCGCCGGGTGTCGGTGACCAGCACGGTATTGACCGGTGTGCGGCCCGGGGGCAGTTCGTCGAGGATCGAGGTGTCGAGGTCGGCGTAGGCGCTCATGGCCAGGGTCCGTGGGATCGGCGTGGCGGTCATGATCAACTGGTGCGGACACATCCGCCCGCCCACGCCTTTCTGCCGCAGGGCCAGGCGTTGCTGCACGCCGAAACGGTGCTGCTCGTCGATGATCACCAACGCCAGGTTCTTGAACTGCACTTCGTCCTGGAACAAGGCATGGGTGCCCACCACCATCGGTGCGCCTTCGGCGATCTGCGCCAGGGCGGCTGCGCGATTCTTGCCCTTGAGCTTGCCGGCCAGCCAGGCGACTTCGATGCCCAGCGGTTCGAGCCAGCGCTGGAAGGTGATGAAATGTTGTTCGGCAAGGATCTCGGTGGGCGCCATCAACGCCACCTGATAACCCGCTTCCAGGGCCTGGAGCGCGGCGAGGGCGGCGACCACGGTCTTGCCGGCGCCGACGTCGCCCTGGATCAGCCGTAGCATCGGCTCGGGCTGGCTCAGGTCATAGGCGATTTCGTTGCCGACCCGCTGCTGGGCGCCGGTGGGCGCGAAGCCAAGGTTGGCCAGGTAACGGGTGGGCAGATCCTTGGCCTTGGGCATGGCCGGGGCGCGCAGGGAGCGCAGGCTTTCCCGCAGGCGTTGCTGCGACAGTTGATGGGTCAGCAACTCTTCAAAGGCCAAGCGATGCTGGGCCCAGTGATGGCCGAGGGCGAGCTCGTCGACATCGGCATCGGCGGGCGGGTGGTGCAGGTAGCGGATCGCATCGGCCAACGGCGCCAATTGGTAATCCCGGGCCAGTTCCGTGGGCAGCCAGTCGGGCAGGCTGCTGGGGCCCAGCAACGTCAGGGTTTGCTGGCAGAGCTGGCGCAGGCGCTGTTGAGTCAGGCCTTCGGTGAGCGGATAGACCGGGGTCAGGGTCTCATCCACCGGCGGCGGTTCGTCGCCAGTGATGCTGCGGTATTCCGGATGATAGATCTCCAGTCCCGAGGCACCAGGCCGAGCCTCGCCGTAGCAGCGCACGCGGGTGCCACGCTTGAGGCCTTCCTTTTGTGCATTGCTGAAGTGATAGAAGCGCAGGCTGAGCCCGCCGGTGCCGTCCTGCAGGCGCACCACCAGGCTACGGCGCCGGCCCATGACCACGTCGGCGCCGCTGACGGTGCCTTCGATCACCGCGTCCTGCCCCGGTCGCAAGTGACCGATGGGCACCACGCGGGTGCGATCCTGATAGCGCAGCGGCAGGTGGAACAGCACGTCCTGGAGGTTTTCCAGGCCGACCTTGGCCAGTTTCTCGGCCATGGCTTCACCGACACCCTTGAGTGCCGTGACCGGCACGTTCGACAGCTCAGTCATGGCCGCGACTTACTTGGCTGTGGGCGGCTTTGCCACGGAACACAGGCGGATCGAGTCAGCGAGGATCTCGATGGCCTTGGGCCGCGGGAAGCTGGCGCGCCAGGCGATGGCAACGGTGCGGAACGGCACGGGCGGCGTCAGTGGGCGAACTTCGATCACGCCGGGGGCGTAGTGGTGGCTGTCCACCGCCGACAGCGGCAGGATCGAAATGCCCAGGCCCGAGGCGACCATGTGGCGGATGGTTTCCAGGGAGCTGGATTCCACCGTGGTGTGCTTGGCGCCTTCGCCGCCCTTGGTCAGGGTCGGGCAGGCTTCGAGCACCTGGTCGCGGAAGCAGTGGCCTTCGCCGAGCAGCAGCAGGCTCTTGTCGTTGAGCAGGGTGGCGTCGATGGTTTTTTTCTGGGTCCAGGGGTGCTGGGCCGGCATCAGGACGTAGAACGGTTCGTCGTAGAGCGGCAGGGTCAGGACGTCGGCTTCGTTGAACGGCAGGGCGATGATGATCGCGTCCAGCTCGCCGTTGCGCAGCTTGTCGCGCAGCACATGGGTGAAGTTTTCTTCGATGTACAACGGCATCTGCGGGGCGACCCGGTGCAGTTGCGGGATCAGGTGCGGGAACAGGTACGGGCCGACGGTGTAGATCGCACCGACTTTCAGCGGGGCGGTCAGCTGGTTCTTGCCGGCCTGGGCCAACTCACGGATGCCCTGGGCCTGCTCCAGTACCTTCTGTGCCTGGGCCACGATGCCTTCGCCGACCGGGGTCAGGCGCACGGCGCTTTTGCTGCGCTCGAAAATCAGCACGCCGAGCTCGTCTTCAAGCTTTTTCACACCCACCGACAGCGTCGGCTGGCTGACATGGCAACGCTCGGCCGCATGGCCGAAATGCTGCTCTTGGGCGAGGGTCACGATGTAGCGTAATTCTGTGAGGGTCATGGCGAGCGTCCGTGAAGTTGCGAGCCAAGCATACCGGCTGCAATCGATAGACGCACGTTATCAGACTGGGGGCGCGGTGTGACACTGTCTAATGTGCATTACCTGTGGGAGCAAGGCTTGCCCGCGATGAAGTCAACGCAATGCTCGTTGGGACCGGGGTGCTTGTATCGCGAGCAAGCTTTGCTCCCACAGATGCCTTTGCTCCCAATTACCTGTGCTCCAAAAACCTCTTTGGCAGAAACAAGAAGCCCCTGTTACAGGGGCTGGTAATTGAGGTTAGCGCCGACGCTTTTCGATGGAGTACACAAACGGTGCCGTCAGTTCGATGGTGCCATTGGTCAGCAACTCCGCCGGTGGCTTGGGCAGCGGTTGGGCGAGGCGGATCATTTCCAGGGTGGCCCGGTCCAGGGACTCGGTGCCAGCGCTGCCCACCAGTTCGAAGGACAACACGTTTCCATTGGCATCCACCACAAAGCGCAGGCGGTTCATGCCTTCCTTGTTCATCTGCCGGGCCCTGAGCGGGTACTTCTTGTACTTGCCCAGGTGCGCCAGCAGCGTGCCTTGCCAATTGGCCTTGGCCGCCGCTTGCGCGGGCGAAGGGCCAGGGGCCGGTTGCGCGGATTTCTCGGTCGGTGCCGGGGTTGGCGGGGTGTCGCTGGGCTTTTGCTCCGACGGCTCTTCCTTGGGCGGCTCCGGCTTTTTTTCCACCGGCTTTGGCTTGGGCGGTTGAGGCTTAGGCTTGGGCTTGACCGGCTTGGGTACGACAATCTCGGCCTTCGGTGCTTCGGCCAGTTTAGGCAGCGGCAGTTCTTCGACCGGCGCCGGCGGTTGCGGCGGCGTGACGACTTTTGGCGGTGCCGGTGGCGGCGGGGCGGGCACCGGCGCCAGCTCGACCATCATCGCCTGGGGGGGCAATTCGATGGGCGGGCGGGACGTCCAGTTCAGCGCCAGCGCGATGGCGAGCGCGTGCACGCCCAACACCACGGCCAGGCTACCGCTGTAACGCGTCAGCTTTTGGCGCATCGTGATCATTGCTTGGGCGCCGTCTCGAGTCCGACCAGGCCGACCTTCAAGTAACCGGCGGCGCGCAGGGCGTCCATCACGTTCATCAGGTCGCCGTAGTCCACGCCTTTATCGGCCTGGAAGAAGATCGTCGTGTCCTTCTTGCCCTGGGTCTTGGCGTCGAGGGTCGCGCCGAGGCTTTCGGGCTTGACCTCGTCTTCGCCGAGGAACAGGCGCTGGTCGGCCTTGACGCTCAGGAACACCGGTTTCTCCGGCCGTGGCGACGGCTTGGCCGTCGAGGCCGGAAGGTCAACCTTGATGTCCACGGTGGCGAGCGGGGCCGCCACCATGAAGATGATCAACAACACCAGCATCACGTCGATGAACGGCGTGACGTTGATTTCGTGGTTCTCGGCCAGATCGTCGTCTGCGCCTTCTTTCAAATGCAGGCCCATGGCCGATTACCCCACTTTCACCATGTGCGGTTGCGAGCTGCGCTCGGGCGGCAGGTGGTCGAGGTCGCGGCTGACCAGCAACAGGACTTCAGCCGAAGCGTCGGAGACCTGGGCCTTGTAGCCGGCGATGGAGCGGGCGAAGACGTTGTAGATAACCACGGCCGGGATCGCTGCGACCAGGCCGAGGGCGGTCGCCAGCAGGGCTTCGGCGATGCCGGGAGCGACGACGGCGAGGTTGGTGGTCTGGGTCTTGGCGATGCCGATGAAGCTGTTCATGATGCCCCATACGGTGCCGAACAGGCCGACGAACGGCGCGGTGGAACCAATGGTGGCAAGTACGCCGGTGCCGCTGCTCATGTTGCGGCCACAGGCGGCGACCAGGCGTTCGAGGCGGAAGCTCACGCGCTCCTTGATGCCTTCCTTTTCGCGGCTGTTGGCCGACAGGCGCATTTCTTCGAGTGCGTCGTGCACCAGCAGGTTGGCGAGGGTACCTTCCTTCCCGGCGCTGGCGCTGGCTTCCTTGAGGGTGGTGGCCTTTTTCAGGGCGGCGATCTCACCGCGCAGGCGACGTTTGGCACCCAGCAGTTCGAAGCCTTTGGCGATCCAGATGGTCCAGGTGATGATCGAGGCGATGGCCAGGCCGATCATCACGATCTTGACGATGATGTCGGCGTTTTTGTACATGCCCCATGGCGACAGGTCGTGGGCCATGCCCAGGGTGTTGTCGGCTTCGAGTACTTCAGGTGTATTGGCGGCGCTGGCCTCGACGGCTTGGGCCGGGTCGGTGGCCACCGGCGTCGCTACGGGAGCGCCAGCGTCGGCAGGCGCTTGGGCCGCTGTGGGTGTGGTGGTAGTCGGGGTAGTGGCTGGCGTCTGTGCATCGGCGAACGCGGCGGCGGGCGCCAGCAGCAGGCTGAGCAGCAGGGCTGCCACGGCGCTCCAGGCGCGAGGTCGATTGGTTGGCGAAGCGAGGGATATTGAGTGTTTCATGCTGGCCGGACCTGAGAGGAAAAGAAGGTTGATGTTCTTCCAGGCCTCGTGGGGCCGAGAACAAAAGTGGCGAGCATTATTGCAAGTAATTCTTGTTAACAAAAGTAATACAGTTACTTTTTTTGTCGCATGGGTAGCCGCTCGTCCCTCACGGAGGCTAGTCTGCGGCTTTACCAGAGGAGTTTTTGATGTCCGCGCCTTCTGTTTTGATCGCCGGCTGCGGTGATATCGGCGGCCGCCTGGCCAGCCAGTTAGTGGCTGAACATTGGCAAGTCCATGGTTTGCGCCGTACGGTTTCGCACCTGCCGGCCGGGGTTGTCGGGGTGGCGGGGGATTTGTTCAGCGAGCAATGTCCTGTTGATTGGCCCACCGGACCGCTGGACTACCTGGTGTACAGCGCCGCCGCCACCGAGCATGACGAAGCGGGTTATCGCGCGGCGTACGTTGAAGGGTTGCAGCATGTGTTGGGCTGGTTGAAGCAGCATGGCCAGCGGCCCAAGCGTTTGCTTTTTGTGTCCAGCAGCAGTGTTTACGGGCAACAGAAAGGTGAGTGGGTCGATGAAACTTCGCCCACCGAGGCCGGCGGTTATTCCGGTCGGCTGATGCTCGAAGCCGAGCAGGTGGCGCTCGACAGCGGCATCCCGGCCAGCCGCGTGCGCCTGACCGGCATCTACGGCCCCGGGCGTGAGTGGCTGTTGAGCCAGGTGCGCCAGGGCTATAGCGTGGTGGAAGATCCGCCCCTGTATGCCAACCGCATCCACGCCGACGACGCGGCGGGCCTTCTGGCATTCCTGCTGGAAACCGATCGCCAGGGCAAGACCCTGGAAGACTGCTACATCGGCGTCGACGACGCCCCCGCCGCGCTGGCCGACGTGGTGGGCTGGCTGCGCGACTACATGGGCGTCACCCAATGGGCTGAAAACGCCAGCGTACGCCGCGCCGGCAGTAAACGCTGCAGCAATGCCCGGGCCAAGGCCTTGGGTTGGACGCCGCGGTATCCGAGTTTTCGTGAAGGGTATGCGGCGATTCTGGAAGGGCGCTGCTGACCGGCATCAACGGGTCTTTAGGCAAAGGCTCACTCATTGCCGGAGAGCCCAGCGCCGAGTCCTGTGGCAAGCGGGCTTGTTCGTTCAGGCAGAGCCTGCTCGGCGTGTGCCTGACGATGGGGTTCGGCGCCAAGGGCTATGTCCTGTTTTGGCTCTCACCGTAGCTCAGCATCTTCTGGTCTTGACTTGCTTCATCGAGCTCGCCGAGCATTGCCCGATGCTTGCCCAAGCCAAGAGCGATGTGCAGGCCACCCGCAACCGCTTCAGTCAATCCGTTCGAGCCTACCTAACAGCGACAGGGACCGTCATCAATGCAAGCTAGTTTCAGCAAAGGCGTTATCTTTGCACTCTCCGCCGCCGCGCTTAACGCCACGATAGGTGTGCTCAGTAAAGTGCTCATGAGTAATGGTTTCACTGCCAGCAGTGTCGCCGTCATAAAGACGGTCCTGGGTTGTGTGCTGCTCTCAGCCTTGCTGCTGTTTTTCAAGCGCCCGGCAACAACGGCCAAATGGACCCAGGCGGCGATCTGCGCGTTTCTCGGTATCTTTGTGCTGTTCCACTTCGAAACGGCTGCCTATCGGCATTACGCCGCGGCGGGCGTAGTGGTGATGCTGATGGCCAGTGCTTCCATCTCCTCGATTGTGCTCGCACGCATATTTCTCAAGGATGCGATCACCGCGAACGCCACTGTGGGTGCCGCTCTGGCTATCGCCGGAATCGCGGTGATCTTCGGCGCCGACCTGCGACAGGGCTTCACGCTCCAAGGCGTTGCACTCGCTTCCATGGCGGGCTGCGGCTACGGGGCGTTTTCGGTAGCCATGAAGCGGATGGGGGTGTCCGGTGGGCTGCACTTCACTCGTCAGTTGCTGTTCTTCGGCGGCCTGTACTTGCTTATGCCGGCTTCGGCCGACGGCTTCGTCATCGGTGAACTGTCGCCCTTGGCAATTGCCGCACTGCTGGGGTTGGCCGCGCTGCCGACCATCCTCGGCTTTTTCTGCACCACCAAGGCAATCGAGTACCTCAAGCCATCCCAGGTGCAAGCCTTGGAGCTGACCGAGCCGCTCTTCGCCGCACTGCTGGCGTTTGTAGTGCTCAATGAGGTGCCCCGCGAAAGCCTGTATCTGGGAGCGCTACTGATCATCGTTGGGTTGTGTTTCTCCAATGAGCTGATCCGCCTGGGCAGAAAAAAGCCTGTCCCATCTCGCGCGTGAACCTTGACCGGAGGGCGCCTGTACATTTATTTCAAGGCGCCGTCTCGCTCACTGCTTTTCCAACAACCACTGCCGAGTACCCGGCGTGAACGACGGCATTTCATCGGCCAGCGCGGTATTGACGGTCTGGAAGATTTCCAGCTTCTTGCCGTCGCGGGCGAAGATCCAGGTGTTGCCCTGGCCGTTCTGTTGCAACCAGATGTTGTCGTTGCCGCCGCTCATGGAGGCGCAATCGCCCGCCAGGCACAAGGCGTAGCGATCGGCGCCGGGCAGGCCGCTGACCTGGCCGTCGGGTTGGAATTGCACACTGGCGCCCTGGCCGGGGCCGTTGACGATGTTCCAGGTGCCACCGAGGTAGGCGGCGTATAGCGCTCGCTCGAAACTTGCACCGATTGGCGCGCCTTCCGGCACCTGGACTTGCGCGCGGTCGAACACCTGTTGCGGTTCGTTCTCGGTGGCCGCCTGGCTCAGTTGGTCGCCGTCGCGCTTCAGTTCGCTGGCCGAGCTGCCGTAGAAATCGACTTTCCACGCGCCGTCTTCTTCGCCCAGCAACTTGCCTTCGACGTTTTCAAAACCGTTGGTGTAGCGCGCCTGGCCAGCCCGGGTGTTGACGTCCCATTCCAGGTTCGGGCCGTAGCCCTGCAGTGCCTCGCGAAGCGGGCCACCTTTGGCGGCAGCGTCGATGGCTGCCTGGTTGATCCAGGTGCCGCTGATGTCACGGTCGGCAGGGTCGCTGGCGCAGCCGCCCAGAAGCAGGGCAGCCAGCGAGAGAGCAAGCGCTTTGCGCATGGTGGAATCCTTTCAAGACGAAAACGGCGCAGCGGGGGAGGCTGCGCCGACCTTATTACTCGATGACCAGGATGGCATCCATCTCAACCTGCGCGCCCTTTGGCAGGGCCGCCACGCCAATGGCGGCGCGGGCAGGGTAAGGCTGGTCGAAGTACTTGCCCATGATCTCGTTGACCTTGGCGAAGTGGCTCAGGTCGGTGAGGAAGATGTTGAGCTTGACGATGTCCTTGAACGAACCGCCAGCAGCTTCGGCCACGGCCTTGAGGTTTTCGAACACCTGCACGGTCTGGGCTTCGAAGCCTTCCACCAGCTCCATGGTCTTCGGGTCCAGCGGGATCTGGCCCGACATGTACACGGTGTTGCCCGCCTTGATCGCCTGGGAATAAGTACCGATGGCGGCCGGGGCCTTGTCGCTGGTGATAACGGTTTTGGTCATGGATGACTCCTTGTAATGGATGGGCCTATGGGGGTTATGCGCGCATCCGGGTGATGCGGATGACGCCCGTCAGGGCACGCAACTTCTTGATCACGCGGGCCAGGTGCACACGGTCGTGCACGCTGACCACCAGTTGGACCACGCTGATGCGGCCGTCGCGTTCGTCCATGCTGATTTTCTCGATATTGCCGTCGGCGGCGTTGACGCTGCTGGCCAGCAGGGCGATCAGGCCACGCTGGTGTTCCAGCTCGACCCGCAGCTCGACGTTGAATTCGCCGGTGACATCCTTGGCCCAGGAGAGCTGGATGCATTTTTCCGGGTTGTGGCGGATTTCGCTGATGTTGCGGCAGTTGTCCAGGTGCACCACCATGCCTTTGCCGGCGGACAGGTGGCCGACAATCGGGTCGCCCGGGATCGGCGTGCAGCACTTGGCGTAACTGAGCACCAGGCCCTCGGTGCCGCGAATCGCCAGCGGGCCTTCAGGGCTTGGCAACTGTTCGCCTTCGCCGAGCAGGCGGCGGGCGACGACATAGGCCATGCGGTTGCCCAGGCCGATGTCTTCGAGCAGGTCTTCGATCAGTTCGAGACGGTATTCGTGGAGCATGACCTGCACGCGTTCGGCCGGGATCTTGTCCAGGGAGCTGTCGAAACCGTTCAGCACTTTGTTCAGCAGGCGTTCGCCGAGGCTGATGGATTCGGAGCGCCGTTGCAGCTTCAGGGCGTGGCGGATGTGCGTGCGGGCCTTGCCGGTGACCACGAAATTGAGCCATGCGGGATTCGGCCGGGCGCCGGGGGCGCTGACGATTTCCACCGTGGAGCCGCTTTGCAGCGGTTCGGACAACGGCGCCAGGCGGCGGTTGATCCGACACGCGATGCAGCTGTTGCCGACGTCGGTGTGCACCGCGTAGGCGAAGTCCACCGCCGTGGAGCCTTTAGGCAGCTCCATGATCCGGCCTTTGGGCGTAAAGACGTAGACCTCGTCCGGGAACAGGTCGATCTTCACGCTTTCAATGAATTCCAGGGAGTTGCCGGCCCGTTGCTGCATTTCCAGCACACCCTTGACCCACTGCCGGGCGCGGGCGTGGGTGCTCTTGGGTTGTTCGTCGCCGCTGGACTTGTAGAGCCAGTGGGCGGCGATGCCGTTGTTGGCCATCTCTTCCATTTCACGGGTGCGGATCTGGATTTCGATCGGTACGCCGTGCATGCCGAACAACGTGGTGTGCAGCGATTGATAGCCGTTGGCCTTGGGAATCGCGATGTAATCCTTGAAGCGCCCCGGCAGCGGTTTGTACAAATTATGCACAGCACCCAGCACGCGGTAGCAGGTATCGACCTTGTCGACGATGATCCGGAACGCGTAGACGTCCATGATCTCGTTGAAGGCTCGACGCTTGCCGCGCATTTTCTTGTAGATGCCGTAGAGGTGTTTCTGCCGCCCGCTGACTTCGCCTTCGATGCCGTCGATGGCCAGGCAGTGGCTCAGGGACTCTTCGATTTTGTTGACGATTTCCTTGCGGTTGCCCCGAGCGCGCTTGACGGCCTGGTTGATCCGCGCCGAACGCATCGGGTGCATGGCCTTGAAGCCCAGGTCTTCGAACTCGATGCGGATCGCGTGCATGCCCAGGCGATTGGCGATGGGGGCGTAGATTTCCAGGGTTTCCTTGGCGATGCGTCGGCGTTTTTCGCCGGACAGCACTTCCAGGGTGCGCATGTTGTGCAAGCGGTCGGCGAGCTTGACCAGGATCACGCGAATGTCGCGGGCCATGGCCATGGCCATTTTCTGGAAGTTTTCGGCCTGGGCCTCGGCCTTGGTCTCGAAGTTCATCTGGGTCAGTTTGCTGACCCCATCGACCAGTTCGGCCACGGTTTCGCCGAACTGCGCTTGCAGCGCTTCCTTGGCAATGCCGGTGTCTTCGATCACGTCATGCAGCATCGCCGCCATCAGGCTCTGATGGTCCATGTGCATGTCGGCAAGAATATTCGCCACCGCAAGAGGATGCGTGACGTACGCCTCGCCGCTGCGGCGGCGTTGGCCGTCGTGGGCTTGTTCAGCGTAGAAATAGGCTCGGCGGACCAGGTTGACCTGGTCCGTGCCGAGGTAGGCCGATAAGCGATCGGCGAGGGCGTCTATGCTCGGCATGATGATGACTCCTGCCGTTTGCTGTGACCCCGCGCCGTGCTACGTCGACCAGGCATAGGCTTAGACCGCCTCGTTGGACTCGTCCTCGAACGCTGCGAACAGCGGTTCGTCTTCGACGATTTCAGCGTTGGCGATGAACTCGTAGCTCATCAGGCCCTCGGCGATTTCACGCAGCGCTACTACTGTAGGCTTGTCGTTTTCCCACTGGACCAATGGCTCTTTGCCGCCGGTGGCCAGTTGACGGGCACGCTTGGTAGAGAGCATGACCAGCTCAAAGCGGTTTTCCACGTGTTCTAGGCAGTCTTCAACGGTTACGCGGGCCATGGTATTCCTCGGAGCGAATGCAATATGCGCGCTGCCCGGTTGGGCGAGCGGACTCGACAGTTTAAAAAAACACCAGCGTTTAGGGAAGCGCTGATTTTTTAACCAAACCCCTCGGCGCGCTGCGACTACCAATGTAAAGCCGTCGCAGCGGTTTTGGGAAGGGCTGATCAGCCCAACAATTCGGCCAATAATTTACCGAAACGTTGCTGCTGGCGTTTCTGCTGCAGCTGGCTGGCGCGGAAAATCGCCTTCAGGTCATCCAGCGCATGGGCGAAATCGTCGTTGATGATCAGGTAATCGTAGTCGACGTAGTGGCTCATTTCGCTGACTGCTTCGCGCATCCGGCCTTCGATGATGTCGTCGCTGTCCTGGCCGCGGTTGGTCAGGCGCTGGCGCAAGGCCTGCTGGCTTGGCGGCAGGATGAAGATCGAGCGGGCCTGGGGCATCAGCTTGCGCACCTGCTCGGCGCCTTGCCAGTCGATTTCCAGGATCAGGTCGTGACCTTCGTCCAGGGTCTGCTGCAAGTAGCTTTGCGAAGTGCCATAGAGGTTGCCGAAGACTTCGGCACGCTCCAGGAAGTCGCCGTGTTCGGCCATTTTCACGAACTCTTCGCGGTCGACGAAGTGATAATTCACGCCGTTCACTTCCCCCGGGCGCATGGCGCGGGTGGTGTGCGAGATCGAGACGCGAATCTGCGGTTCGGCATCGATCAGCGCCTTGACCAGGCTGGTCTTGCCGGCGCCCGAGGGCGCGGAAATGATGTAAAGAGTGCCGGTGCTGTGGGTCATGTTGTGAGCCTTACTCAATGTTTTGCACTTGTTCGCGCATTTGCTCGATCAACACCTTGAGGTTGACCGCCGCCTGGGTGCTGCGCGGGTCGAAGGCTTTGGAGCCCAGTGTATTGGCTTCGCGGTTGAGTTCCTGCATCAAAAAGTCCAGGCGGCGGCCGGCCGCACCACCGGACTTGAGCACCCGGCGAACTTCGATGATGTGGGTGCTCAGGCGATCCAGTTCTTCGGCCACATCGCTCTTTTGCGCGAGCATGACCATTTCCTGTTCCAGGCGCTGCGGGTCCAGCTCGGCCTTCATGTCGGCGAAGCGGTCGAGCACCTTCTGACGCTGGGTGGCGAGCATCTGCGGGACCAGCTCGCGCAGGGTGCTGACGTCTCCTTCAATGGACGTCAGGCGCTCGTTGATCAGCCGCGCCAGCTCCGCGCCTTCACGCTCGCGGCCGGCCTTGAGTTCCTTGAGCCCCTCACTGAACAACGCCATCGCCTCGGCGTTCAGCGCTTGCGGATCGCTCGCATCGCCCACCAGTACGCCGGGCCAGGCCAGGACTTCCAACGGGTTCAGGGCGGCGGGGTTGTTGATCAGGCTGGCGACGGTTTCGGCGGCGGCCACCAGCTGTGCGGCGCGCTCGCGGTCTACCTGCAGGGTCTTGCCGGTGCTTTCTTCGGTAAAACGCAGGGTGCATTCCAGCTTGCCCCGGGACAGGCCCTGGCGCAGCGCCTCGCGCACGCCGCCTTCAAGGTCGCGAAAGGATTCCGGCAGGCGCAGGTGCGGCTCCAGGTAACGGCTGTTGACCGAGCGCAGTTCCCAACTCAGCGTGCCTTGGGCCCCGGCCTTTTCGACGCGGGCGAAGGCAGTCATGCTGTGCACCATGGAGGTTCCTCGCAATGCAGGCCGGCCACAACCGGTGGTCGTGGGGCCTGGTATCTGTGAATAAAAGCCGAAGGGCAGCAAAGGCGCAGGATTGTAGCGCAGTGAGGCGCATGCTCCCAACCGCACTTATGACAAAGCGCAGTTGCCCGCCGGGCGGGCCTTTGTGCGGCTTCGCTCGCGCCGGATTTTTTGAACTGCGCTAGGTTTAACTGCCCTATGACGATTCACGGCTCTATAATGCTCGGCAGTTTTCCGTCCTCTGTACAGGTGTTCCCTATGAAACGTCCAAGTGGTCGCGTTGCCGATCAGCTTCGCTCGATCCGCATTACCCGCAACTACACCAAACACGCCGAGGGATCTGTACTGGTCGAATTCGGTGATACCAAGGTCATCTGTACTGTCAGCGTCGAAAACGGCGTGCCACGGTTCCTCAAGGGCCAGGGCCAGGGTTGGTTGACCGCCGAATATGGCATGCTGCCGCGCGCTACCGGTGAGCGGAACCAGCGCGAAGCCAGCCGTGGCAAGCAGGGCGGTCGCACCCTGGAAATCCAGCGCCTGATCGGCCGTTCGCTGCGCGCCGCGCTGGATATGTCCAAGCTGGGCGACGTGACGCTGTATGTCGATTGCGACGTGATCCAGGCCGACGGCGGCACGCGTACCGCGTCCATTACTGGTGCCATGGTCGCGCTGGTCGATGCCTTGAAGGTGATCAAGAAGCGTGGCGGCCTCAAGGGCGGCGACCCGCTCAAGCAGATGATCGCCGCGGTGTCCGTGGGCATGTACCAGGGTGAGCCGGTGCTGGACCTGGACTACCTGGAAGACTCCGCCGCCGAGACCGATCTGAATGTGGTCATGACCAGCGCTGGCGGCTTCATCGAAGTCCAGGGCACCGCCGAAGGCGCGCCGTTCCAGCCGGAAGAATTGAACGCTATGCTGGAATTGGCGAAGAAAGGCATGAACGAGATTTTCGAACTGCAAAAAGCCGCATTGGCTGACTGATTGTTTCGCGCTTCAGACAAGGAGAGTGTCATGAGTGATGAGCAAGTCCTACTGCCCCAGCCGAGCAAAGAGGCGCGTCAATGGGCAATGTTTTGTCACCTGTCCGCCTTGTTGGGGATCTGGATTCCGTTCGGCACGTTGATTGGGCCGTTGGTGCTCTGGCAACTCAAGCGCGAAACTGACCCGTTCATCGATGCCCAGGGCAAGGAAGCGCTGAACTTCCAGATCACCGTGGCCATCGCCTCGGCGATCAGCCTCCTGCTGATGGTCGTGGTCATTGGCTTCTTTCTGTTCGGCTTGGTGGCCATTGGTGCGCTGGTGCTGACCATCATTGGTGGGGTGAAGGCCAATGAGGGGCAGCCGTATCGGTATCCGTTTACTTGGCGGTTGGTCAAATAACGATCAGTGAGGGCCTGTCCCTGTGGGGGCGAGCTTTCAGGGCCTACAAAAAAACCGACATTGCTGTCGGTTTTTTGTAGGTACGAATGCTGCTTAGATCGTTAGCGTCCAGTCGTAATCGACGATCAGCGGCGCATGCTGCGAGAACCGTGGCTGGCGCGGCAGGCGGGCGCTGCGTACAAAGCGGCGCAGGCCGGGCGTCAGCAACTGGTAGTCGAAACGCCAGCCGAGGTTGAGCATCTCGGCCTGTTCGTTGTCTGGCCACCAGCTGTACTGGTCGCCTTCACGGCTGACTTCGCGCAGGGCGTCGACATAACCCATGTTGCCAATGATCTCGTCCATCCAGGCCCGTTCCGGCGCCAGGAAGCCAGGAGATTGCTGGCTGTCGCGCCAGTTCTTGATATCCAGCTTCTGTTGCGCCACATACAGCGAGCCACAATAGATGTACTCGCGACGTTTGCGCCGCTGTTTATCCAGATAGCGGGCGAAGTCGTCCATTAACTTGAATTTCTGATTCAAATCTTCATCGCCGTTCTGTCCCGACGGGAGCAGTAAGGTCGCGATGCTGACCTTGTCGAAATCGGCTTGCAGGTAGCGCCCGTAGCGGTCCGCCGTCTCGAAACCGAGACCGTTGATGACAGCCTTCGGTTGCAGCCGCGAGTACAAAGCCACGCCACCCTGGGCGGGGACTTCGGCATCGCAGGCATAAAGGAAGTAACCATCCAGTTGGAAGGCTGCATCGTCCAGTTCAAAGGCGGAGGCGCGGGTGTCCTGCAGGCAGATGACGTCGGCATTCTGTGCTTGCAGCCAACTGAGCAAACCACGCTCCACTGCAGCCTGAATACCATTGACGTTCACACTGATGATCCGCATAAATGGCCCCAAAAATCACGTGCGTGTATGATACACGGCGTGTACCTATTTAGCTAAATCCGCGGTATTTGAGGCTTTTTTTCATGCAGGCGTATCAGCGCGATTTCATTCGCTTTGCCATCGATCGCGGCGTTTTGCGCTTCGGTGAGTTCACCCTCAAGTCCGGGCGCACCAGCCCGTACTTCTTCAATGCCGGCCTGTTCAACACCGGTTCCGCCCTGGCGCAACTGGGCCGTTTCTATGCGGCGGCCATCGTCGAGAGCGGCATCCCGTTCGACGTGCTGTTCGGCCCGGCCTACAAAGGCATCCCGCTGGCCGCCACGACTGCCGTCGCTCTGGCCGAGCACCACGACCGCGACCTGCCCTGGTGCTTCAACCGCAAGGAAGCCAAGGCTCACGGTGAAGGCGGCAGCCTGGTGGGCGCACCGCTGACCGGTGACGTGCTGATCATCGATGACGTGATCACCGCTGGCACCGCGATCCGCGAAGTGATGCAGATCATCGGCTCCCAGGAAGGCGCCAAGGCCGCCGGCGTATTGATCGCCCTGAACCGTCAGGAGCGCGGCAACGGTGAGCTGTCGGCGATCCAGGAAGTGGAACGCGACTTCGGCATCCCGGTGATCAGCATTGTGTCGCTGACCCAGGTGCTGGAGTTTTTGGCCGACGATCCGCAGCTCAAGCAGCATTTGCCGGCGGTTGAGGCTTATCGGGCGCAGTTCGGCGTTTGATCGGCACGCGCTAAACCCTGTGGGAGCGAGCAAGCTCGCTCCCACAGGGAGTAAGGCAAAAAAAGACCCCGCTCAACCAGGTTGAGCGGGGTCTTTTTTTGCCGGTGTCGCTTAAGGACGCTTGCGATTACTGATCAAGGTACCCACGCCAGTATCGGTGAAGATCTCCAGCAGGATCGCATTCGGAACACGGCCGTCGATGATCAGCGAGCTGCCGACGCCGCCCTGTACCGCTTCCAGCGCGCAACGGATCTTGGGCAGCATGCCGCCGTAGATGGTGCCGTCGGCGATCAGGTCGTCGACCTGTTGGGTCGACAGGCCGGTCAGGACCTTGCCCGACTTGTCCATCAGACCAGCGATGTTGGTCAGCAGCATCAGCTTCTCAGCTTTCAGCGCTTCGGCGACCTTGCCGGCGACCAGGTCGGCGTTGATGTTGTACGACTCGCCATTGGCGCCTACGCCGATGGGCGCGATCACCGGGATGAAGTCGCCCTTGACCAGCAGGTTCAGCAAGTCGGTGTTGATCCCGACTACTTCGCCCACGTGACCGATGTCGATGATTTCCGGCTGGGTCATCTCCGGCGTCTGGCGGGTGACGGTGAGCTTCTTCGCCCGGATCAGCTCGGCGTCCTTTCCTGTCAGGCCGATGGCGCTGCCGCCATGACGGTTGATCAGGTTGACGATGTCCTTGTTGACTTGGCCGCCGAGGACCATTTCCACCACGTCCATGGTCTGCGCGTCGGTGACGCGCATGCCATCGATGAAGTGGCTTTCGATCGACAGGCGCTTGAGCAGATCACCGATCTGCGGGCCACCGCCGTGCACCACCACCGGGTTGATGCCCACGGCCTTCATCAGCACGATGTCGCGGGCGAAGCCGGTTTTCAGCTCCTCGCTTTCCATCGCGTTGCCGCCGTATTTGATCACCAGGGTCTTGCCGACGTAGCGTCGGATATAAGGCAACGCTTCGGACAGGACCTTGGCGGTATTGGCGGCGGCTTCGCGTTCGAGGGTCATTCAGGGCTCCGGTGGTACTTCAAAAATCAGAACGGTAGTTGAAGATCAGGTGCAACACGTTTGAGTTGGCTGTGGAACACATCCTTGATGCGCTGCAGTTCGGCTTCGTTGTCGGCCTCGAAACGCAGCACCAGCACCGGTGTGGTGTTGGATGCGCGAACCAGGCCCCAACCTTGGGGATAGTCGACCCGCACACCGTCGATGGTGGTCAGTTCGGCGCCTTCGCCCCATTGAGCGTCGTGCAGTGCATCAATGATGCTGAATTTGCTCTCTTCGGTCACATGGATATTGATTTCTGGCGTAGAAATATCATTTGGGAAGGTCGCGAACAGCTCTTCGGCCGTGGATTTTTCCTTGCTGAGGATTTCCAGCAGGCGCGCGGCGCTGTAAATGCCGTCGTCGAAACCGAACCAGCGCTCCTTGAAGAAGATGTGGCCGCTCATTTCGCCAGCCAGCAGGGCGCCGCTTTGTTTCATTTTCTTCTTGATCAACGAATGGCCGGTCTTCCACATCAGTGGGCGACCGCCATATTCCTTGATCAGCGGCACCAGGCGACGGGTGCACTTAACGTCGAAGATGATTTCGGCGTTCGGATTGCGTGCCACTACGTCACGGGCAAACAACATCAGCAGGCGGTCCGGGAACACCACGCTGCCGGTATTGGTCACCACGCCCACGCGGTCGCCGTCGCCGTCGAAGGCCAGGCCCAGGTCGGCATTGGTTTCCTTGACCTTGGCGATCAGGTCTTCGAGGTTTTCCAGCTTGCCCGGGTCCGGGTGATGGTTCGGGAAGTTGCCGTCCACGTCGCAGAACAGCGGGATGACTTCGCAGTTCAGCGCTTCGATCAGTTGCGGGGCAATCACGCCGGCCGCGCCGTTGCCGCAATCGACCACCACTTTCAGGCGACGAGCGAGCTTCACGTCGTTAACGATTTCGTCGTTGTAGCGCTCGAGGATATCGACCTTGGTGATGCTGCCCTGGCCCCTGCTCAGGTCGTTGGTCTTGAGGCGGGTGTGCAGGGCCTGGATCTGCTCGTTGGCGAGGGTGTCGCCGGCGATGACGATCTTGAAGCCGTTGTAGTTCGACGGGTTGTGGCTGCCGGTGAGCATCACACCGGACTTGCCGGCCAGCACATTGGCGGCGTAGTACAGCGCCGGGGTCGGCACCAGGCCCACGTCGCTGACGTGGCAGCCACTGTCGGCAACGCCTTTGATCAACTGTTCGACCAGCTCAGGGCCCGACAAACGGCCGTCGCGGCCGACGGATACGTTCGGCTCACCCTGGGCCAGGCTCTGGGAGCCAATGGCGCGGCCGATCCAGTAGGCGGTTTCGGCGGTAAGGGTTTCCGGTACCACGCCACGGATGTCGTAGGCGCGAAAGATGCTGTCAGGGAAGATCGGGGCGATTGCAGCTGGGGTGTTCATGGGCGGGGCGCTCTATCAGGAAAGTGACTGGACAGGCCGACGGCTAGCGTCGACAGGCTCAAACTGAAGGGTATGACGGCGTTTTTGACAGAGAGTTCGTGGTGGGAAAATGCCATGAGACAGCGTTACCCCGACCTCGGACGCCTAATACATTGATTCCGGATGGGAAACCTAGCAGAAAGCCATTGCGCATTTTTTGTCCTGAAACAGAAGCTTAATAAACCGGCCGGGCAGGACGCCCGGCCCGAAACAGCAGGATCAGTGGCTGCCGGAATGCCCGAAACCGCCGGCGCCGCGCTGGCTCTCGTCGAACTCTTCCACCAATTCGAAGTGCGCCTGGACCACCGGCACCAGCACCAACTGGGCGATGCGTTCGCCTACGACGATGTTGAACGCTGTCTGGCCACGGTTCCAGCACGAGACCATCAGTTCGCCCTGGTAATCGGAGTCGATCAGGCCTACCAGGTTGCCCAGCACGATGCCGTGCTTATGGCCCAGGCCCGAGCGTGGCAGGATCAGGGCCGCCAGGCCCGGGTCGCCGATGTACACCGACAGGCCGGTCGGGATCAGCAGGGTCTGGCCCGGCTCAAGGATCGTGTCCTGCTTGAGCATCGCCCGCAGGTCGAGGCCGGCGGAGCCCGGTGTGGCGTATTGCGGCAGCGGGAATTCGTTGCCGATGCGTGGGTCGAGAATCTTGGCTTGTAGAGCGTGCATGAAAATTAAACCTGGTTCAGTCGTTCGGCGATGAAAGTGATCAGTTGGCGGGCAATCTTGCTCTTGCTGGTCTGGGCGAAAAGTGTGGCGTGCAACTGGCGGTCGATCACGCTGCAGGCGTTTTCTTCGCTGTTGAAGCCGATGCTCGGGTTGGCGACGTCGTTGGCGACGATCAAGTCCAGGTTCTTGTCCTTGAGCTTGCGCGCAGCGTAATCGAGCAGGTGTTCGGTTTCGGCGGCGAAGCCGACACTGAACGGACGGTCAGGGCGAGTGGCGATGGTGGCGAGAATGTCTGGGTTGCGCACCATTTGTAGTAGCAGGCCGTCGCCGCTTGTAGGGTCTTTCTTCAATTTTTGCGGGGCGACGACTTCGGGGCGGTAGTCCGCCACCGCCGCCGAGGCGATGAACAGGTCGCACGGGATGGCCGCTTCACAGGCGGCGAGCATGTCCCGGGCACTGACCACGTCGATGCGGGTGACCCGGTCCGGGGTCGGCAAGTGCACGGGGCCGGTGATCAGCGTCACTCGCGCGCCGGCTTCCACCGCGGCTTCGGCCAGGGCGAAGCCCATTTTTCCCGAACTGTGGTTGGTGATATAGCGCACCGGGTCGATGTTTTCCTGGGTCGGCCCGGCGGTGATCAGCACGTGTTTGCCGGTCAGCGCCTGGCGCTGGAAGCAGTCGGCGGCGCACTGGGCCAGGTCGGTGGCTTCGAGCATACGGCCCATGCCGACATCGCCACAGGCCTGGCTGCCGGAGGCCGGACCAAAGACTTTCAGGTCGCGGCTTTCGAGTAGTTGCAGGTTGGCCTGGGTGGCCGGGTCGCGCCACATGGCTTGGTTCATGGCGGGTGCGACGGCGACCACGGCGTCGGTGGCGAGCACCAGCGTGGTCAACAGATCGTCGGCGATGCCCTGGGCCAGACGGGCGATCAGATCGGCCGTGGCCGGGGCGATCAGCACCAGGTCGGCCCACTTGGCCAACTCGATATGACCCATGGCGGCTTCAGCCGCCGGGTCGAGCAAGTCCAGGTGGACCGGGTGTCCGGACAGGGCCTGCATGGTCAGCGGGGTGATGAACTCACTACCGCCGCGAGTCATGACGACCCGCACTTCTGCGCCCTGGTCGATAAGCCTGCGAACCAGCTCGGCGCTCTTGTAGGCGGCAATGCCGCCGCCGACGCCCAGAACGATGCGTTTCCGATACAGCCGCTGCATAGGCCTGCCTTTGGATTTCAGTGGTCAGTGCAAGGCGAACCCCTTGGCAGCAGCCTGCCAGGGTGCAAATCGCCTGCAAAAAAGATGGGCTACGATATCACAGCGACCGCTACGGAACAGCGGCGCCCAAGATCAGGGAGATGCTATGAGTATTCGGGATTGGCCTGCGGCGGAGCGCCCGCGGGAGAAACTGCTGGACCAGGGGCCGGCGAGCCTGTCGGACGCCGAATTGCTGGCGATCTTCCTGCGCACCGGCGTGTCCGGCAAAAGTGCCGTGGACCTGGCGCGACACCTGCTGCATCAATTTGGCAGCCTGCGGGCTTTACTGGAGGCCGACCTGCGATCCTTCAGGGCGCAACTGGGTCTTGGCCCGGCGAAGTTCGCACAGTTGCAGGCGGTGCTGGAAATGGGGCGTCGTCACCTGGCCGAAGACTTGCGACGAGATTCAGTGCTGGAGAGCCCGCTGGCCGTGCGTGATTACCTCAAGGCCATGCTGCGCCATGAACCTCACGAGGTGTTTGGGTGCCTGTTCCTGGATTCGCGGCATCGGGTGCTGGCGTATGAGTCGCTGTTTCACGGCTCGATCGACAGCGCCAGTGTCTATCCTCGGCAGGTGGTCAAGCGGGCCCTGGCCCACAACGCCGCCGCGTTGATCCTGTGTCACAACCATCCCTCCGGCAACACCGAGCCCAGCCAGGCCGACCGGGTGCTCACCGATCGACTGCAAGAGGCCTTGGAGTTGATTGATGTTCGGGTGCTGGATCATTTCATTGTCGGCGATGGGGAGCCGCTGTCGATGGCGGAATATGGGTGGGTGTAGGCGACATCAGGCGATACGAAGCTCTTTGTGGGAGCGGGCTTGCTCGCGAAGGGGGCGTGTCAGGCAGCATCATCGTTGACTGATCGACCGCATTCGCGAGCAAGCCCGCTCCTACAGGTGGTTACTTGAGGCTGACTTTGGAGTAATCCTGCCGCCCAAACGGGCTGACCGCGTAACCCTGTACATCCTTGCGGGTCAGCGCGAACGCGGTCGGGTGCGCGAGGGGCAGCCATAGGGCCTGTTGCTGGATCTGTGCCTGGGCCTGTTCGTAGAGCTTGGTGCGCACGCCTTGTTCGCCAGTGGTCTTGCCGGCGCTGATCAGCTTGTCCAGGTCCGGGTTGCAGTAGCGGGCGAAGTTGGTGCCGGACTTGAGCGCCGCGCAGGAAAACTGCGGCGTGAGGAAATTATCCGGATCGCCGTTGTCGCCAGCCCAGCCCATGAACAGCAGGTCGTGTTCGCCGGCCTTGGCGCGGCGGATCAGCTCCCCCCATTCGATCACCCGGATCTCGGCCTGGATACCGATTTCCGCCAGGTCGGACTGCAGCAGTTGCGCGCCAAGGCTGGGGTTGGGGTTCAGCAGGCTGCCGGAAGGGCGGGTCCAGATGGTGGTCTGGAAGCCTTCTTTCAAGCCGGCCTTGGCCAGCAGGTCGCGGGCTTTGGCCGGGTCATGGGCGTAGCCGGGCAGGCTCCTGGCGTAGCTCCAGGTGTTCGGTGGATAGGGGCCATTGGCCGCTTCGGCAGTGCCTTCGAAGACAGCCTTGAGGTAGCTGGCCTTGTCGAAGGCGAGGTTGATGGCCTGGCGCACCTCGGGTTTGTCCAGCGGCGGATGTTGGCTGTTGATCGCCACGAACGCGGTCATGAAGGCGTCGGTCTGGGCCACATTCAGCGTAGGCTCTTGCCTGGCGGCTTGTACGTCCAATGGCTTGGGCGACAGGGCAATCTGGCATTCGTTGCGGCGCAATTTCTGCAGGCGCACGTTGGCGTCCGGCGTGATGGCGAAGATCAAGGGATCCACTTGGGGCTTGCCGCCGAAATAATCAGCGTTGGCCTTGTAGCGAATCGAAGCGTCTTTCTGGAACCGGTTGAAAACGAAAGGGCCGGTGCCGATAGGCAGATTGTTGAGCTTTTCTGGCGTGCCGGCCTTCAGCAACTGATCGGCGTATTCGGCCGAATAGATGGACGCAAACCCCATGCTCAACGTCGCCAGGAAGGTCGAATCCGCGTGATTGAGGGTGAAACGCACGGTCAACGGATCCAGTGCGTCGATTTTCTTGATCAGCGCTGGCAGTTGCATGGACTGGGCATGGGGAAAGCCGCTCTGCGCAACCTTGTGCCAAGGGTTCGCCGGGTCGAGCATGCGCTCGAAGCTGAATTTCACGTCCTCGGCGTTCAGGTCGCGGCGCGGCGTGAAGTACTCGGTGCGATGGAATTTGACCTGTGGGTGCAGCTTGAACACGTAGGTCAGGCCATCGGTCGAGACTTCCCAGTGGTCAGCCAGGCTAGGCACCACTTTGCCGCTGGCGGTGTCGAAATCCACCAGACGGTTCATCAGCACGTCGGCGGAGGCGTTGGTGGTGGTCAATGAGTTGTACTGGACGACATCGAACCCTTCCGGGCTGGCTTCGGTGCAGACGCTCAGGGCAGCGGCCAAGGCCTGCGGGCTGATCAGCAGAGGGGCGAGCAACAGTGGTAGGGCAGCGAGGCGCATGGTCGGTTTCCTGTGCAAGTCGGAGGCCCATCTGCGAGTGCAGTCTGGAAAAGGCCTACCCTAGTGGGCTCGCCGCCAAATGACTATCCCCTTTTTGCATTTTCCGGCACTCTGCGCCGGCGCGTTGATGGCTCAAAACCGCCGTGGGTGAAAAAAACCTGCGCGCAGCGACGAGTGGTAACGGGCCGCGCCAGCCTTTGCCCCAGCCGTCCAGGGCGGTTGGTCGAGCACTTCCTGCGAAGACAAATCACATCGGCTGTTGTTGCACTGTGGTCTTTCTGGTATAAAGCAGCGCTCTTTTCTAGGGGCCCGGTTCCTTCACTGTAGGTGTAGCCGGTAAGACCCTTAAAGAAACGCGGCGCCTGGCGCCAAATGACTGAGAGATTAAGCGGCCAACCCATGCCGGGTTGGGCATGTGGTTTTAGAGGGCTGAGGCATGTCGAGAGTCTGTCAAGTTACCGGTAAGGGTCCGGTGACTGGGAATAACATTTCCCACGCAAACAACAAAACCCGTCGTCGTTTCCTGCCGAACCTGCAGCATCACCGCTTCTGGGTTGAAGAAGAGAAACGTTTTGTGCGTCTGCGCGTATCTGCCAAAGGCATGCGCATCATCGACAAGCGTGGCATCAGTGTCGTGCTGGCCGAACTTCGTCGCGATGGCAAGGTTTAAGGGAGCTAATCATGCGTGAATTGATTCGTTTGATCTCGAGCGCCGGTACTGGTCACTTCTACACTACCGACAAGAACAAGCGTACTACCCCGGACAAAATCGAGATCAAGAAATATGATCCGGTTGTTCGCAAGCACGTGATCTACAAGGAAGGCAAAATCAAGTAATTGATTTTTCCCTTCTTACGAAAAAGGCCCGTATCGCGAGATACGGGCCTTTTTTGTTGTGCGTCAGTTTGTGTGTCCGCGACGGTGTCGATCAGCCGCAGTTGATGCTGACAATGATTCTGTCGGCATTGGTGTGCAGGTTGATGCGTCGCGGACGCAGATCCCAGCTCGAAGGGTATTTCGGGCCGGTGGCGCGTACGGGAGCCCCGTTGGCCAGGGCGCGAACCTCTTCAAGCAGTTCGGGGGTGCATTTTTGGCCGATGGTGTATTGGGCGATGGCGAGATCGCATTGATCGGGTAAGGCGGGCATATTGCCTCCTTGCAAATATATAAAGGATCAGGGCGCCCACATTGTCGAATTGGCCGCACATCCTGTGCGTTGCCATTGCGACGATGAAACATGTGGCGCCTGTGCGCAGTCTTACCGGCTGCAGCGGTCATTGGCCAGCGATAGAGTGTCAGCGTCCTTTTCGGCGGGGCTCAACTCTTCTGTTCAAACACCACATAAATCTTGCGGCAAGGCTCCAACACTTCCCAAGTGCCCTTGAACCCCGCCGGGATCACAAAGCGGTCACCGGCCCGCAGGGTCTTGGCATTGCCATCGTCGTCCCGCAGCACGGAAACGCCCTGGACGATCTCGCAGTATTCATGTTCGGTGTAATTGACCATCCACTGGCCGACGGCGCCTTCCCATACGCCAGCGTTCATCTGCCCGCACGGGCTGCTGTAGTGGTTGAACACCGTTTGCTCGGGGTCGCCCTTGAACACCTTGGCTGGGTCCGGGCGATAGCGTTCGGCGGTGGTGTTGGCCTGGCTGAAGTCGACGATATCCTGAATGCTCATGCGGTAATCCCCGGTAATGACGGCGCGAATGGCTGGAAGCGTCAAAGTCTATGTTTATTAAAACGAACATCGCAAGGCCGTTTGCCGGCGTTGTGTCAAATATATTGAAACATGACCGGCCGCTGGTTTAGGGTGGCGGGTGCCCCATGCCAAAAAAAGCGTCGAAAACAGGCTGGCCGGGCAGAATTCTTGGAGCGCTGTGCACTAAGCAGCGTCCGTACCCAAACAAGAGGAGGACACTCGCATGACCACCCTGACTCGTGCCGACTGGGAGCAACGCGCCCGCGACCTGAAGATCGAAGGCCGCGCCTTCATCAACGGCGAATACACCGATGCGGTGTCCGGCGAAGCCTTTGATTGCCTCAGCCCGGTCGATGGCCGCCTGCTGGGCAAGATCGCCAGTTGCGACGTCGCCGACGCCCAACGTGCCGTAGAAAACGCCCGCGCCACCTTCAACTCCGGTGTCTGGTCGCGCCTGGCGCCGAGCAAGCGCAAAGCGACCATGATTCGTTTTGCCGGCCTGCTCAAGCAGAACGCCGAAGAACTGGCGCTGCTCGAAACCCTGGACATGGGCAAGCCGATCAGCGACTCCTTGAACATCGATGTTCCCGGTGCAGCTCAAGCGTTGAGCTGGAGCGGTGAAGCCATCGACAAGATTTACGATGAAGTGGCCGCTACCCCCCACGATCAACTGGGCCTGGTGACTCGCGAGCCGGTGGGCGTCGTTGGCGCTATCGTGCCGTGGAACTTCCCTTTGATGATGGCCTGCTGGAAGCTCGGCCCGGCGCTGTCCACCGGTAACTCGGTGGTGCTCAAGCCCTCGGAAAAATCCCCGCTGACCGCCATCCGCATTGCCGCACTGGCGATTGAGGCCGGCATTCCGAAAGGCGTGCTGAACGTGCTGCCGGGCTACGGTCATACCGTTGGCAAGGCCCTGGCCCTGCACATGGACGTCGATACCCTGGTGTTCACCGGTTCCACCAAGATCGCCAAGCAACTGATGATTTACTCCGGCGAATCGAACATGAAGCGCATCTGGCTGGAAGCCGGTGGCAAGAGTCCGAACATCGTGTTCGCCGATGCCCCGGACCTGCAAGCCGCCGCCGAGTCCGCCGCCAGCGCCATCGCCTTCAACCAGGGGGAAGTCTGCACCGCCGGCTCGCGGCTGTTGGTGGAGCGCTCCATCAAGGACACGTTCCTGCCGCTGGTGATCGAGGCCCTCAAAGGCTGGAAGCCCGGCAATCCGTTGGATCCGGCCACCACTGTGGGTGCCCTGGTGGACACCCAGCAAATGAACACCGTGCTGTCCTACATCGAAGCCGGTCACAGCGATGGCGCCAAACTGGTGGCTGGCGGCAAACGGATCCTTGAGGAAACCGGCGGCACCTACGTCGAGCCGACGATTTTTGATGGCGTGAGCAACGCGATGAAGATCGCCCAGGAAGAGATTTTTGGTCCGGTGCTGTCGGTTATCGCTTTCGACACCGCCGAGCAAGCCATCCAGATCGCCAACGACACGCCGTACGGCCTGGCCGCAGCGGTATGGACCAAGGACATCTCCAAGGCTCACCTGACCGCCAAGGCCCTGCGTGCGGGCAGCGTATGGGTCAACCAGTACGACGGCGGCGACATGACCGCGCCGTTCGGTGGTTTCAAGCAGTCGGGCAACGGTCGCGACAAGTCGCTGCATGCCTTTGACAAGTACACCGAACTGAAGTCGACCTGGATCAAGCTGTAACGATGACGCCCCGGATCCTGTCCGGGGCTTCAAGCAGCGCTGATCCCCTGTGGGAGCGAGCTTGCTCGCGATAGCGGTATAGCAGTCGACGACTTTGTTGAATGTTGCGCCGTCATCGCGAGCAAGCTCGCTCCCACATTTGTTTTGCATAGCGCTTGAAACATCACTGTCCACAGGAGCGTGGAAATGCGTTGGGCGACCTATTTCGCCGTATTGGCCTCTGTCCTGAGCGTCGGCCTGGCCCTGGGCGTGAGCATGCCGCTGGTGTCGCTGCGTCTGGAAGGCTGGGGCTATGGTTCGTTTGCCATTGGCGTGATGGCCGCCATGCCGGCCGTTGGGGTATTGCTCGGCGCCAAGGTGTCGAGTCGGCTGGCGGCTCGGTTCGGCACGGCGACGTTGATGCGCCTGTGCCTGTGGGGCGGGGCGTTGTCTATCGGGTTGCTGGCACTGCTGCCCAGTTATCCGGTCTGGTTGGTGCTGCGCCTGGTGATTGGCGTGGTCCTGACCTTGGTGTTCATTCTTGGCGAAAGCTGGATCAACCAACTGGTCATTGAAAAGTGGCGCGGGCGGCTGGTGGCGCTATACGGCAGCAGTTACGCGCTGAGCCAGTTGTCCGGCCCGTTGTTGCTCGGCGCGCTGGGCACTGATCACGATTACGGGTTCTGGGTGGGCGTCGGTCTGTTATTGATCGCGCCCTTGCTGTTGCTGGGGCGCAGCGGTGCGCCAAGCAGCGAGGCTAGCAGCGTGACGTTCGGGGATCTGTGGGCGTTCTGCCGAGGTTTGCCGGCAATCGCCTGGGCTGTGTCGTTGTTCGCCGCGTTCGAGGCGATGATCCTGACCTTGCTGCCGGTTTATTGCCTGCGCCAGGGCTTTAGCGCCGACATTGCCCTGGCGATGGTCAGCACCGTGGTGGTCGGTGATGCCTTGTTGCAGTTGCCCATCGGCGCCCTGGCCGATCGCCTGTCGCGCCGGTCGTTGTTCACCGGCTGCGCGGTGGCGCTGACGTTGTCGAGCCTTGCGGTTCCGCTGCTGATCGATACCCTGTTGATCTGGCCGCTGTGGGTGCTGTTCGGTGCCAGCGCGGGTGGTTTGTTTACCTTGTCGTTGATCCTGATCGGCGAGCGTTATCGCGACGATGCGCTGGTACGGGCCAATGCCCATATTGCACAGCTGTGGGGGATCGGCTGCCTGGTCGGCCCGTTGGCAGCGGGCGCGGGCAGTCAATGGGTCAGTGGGCATGCGCTGCCGTTGTTCATGGCGGCGGGGGCGTTTGGGTTGGTGATTCTGTTGTTGCGCCAGGGGGCATTTGGGGCCACCCAAGCGGCTTGAACACACCAAAGGGGGCAGACCTACAACATCCGTTCTAGCCCGACGGTTGTGGAGAACCAGGCATTGAACCGGCGCCACCAACTGCCCGGCTCGCGGTCCAGATCGTGCAGTTGGCCGTTGTCTTCGGTGGTCCACACCATCTTTCCATCTTTCAGCCGGGCCTGATAACTCAGGGCTGGCGCCATGCCTTGTAACGCCAGTTCACGCACTTGGCCGGCGAGTTCCGGGCTGTCCACCAATACGCCGACTTCGGTGTTCCACAGCACTGAACGCGGGTCGAAATTGAACGAGCCAATGAATGACTTCTGCCGGTCGAAAATGATCGCCTTGCTGTGCAGGCTGGAGTCCGATTCGCCGTAGGACTTGCTGTAGAACAGGTGAGGACTGCTGTCTGTATCGCCCGGTTGTCGGCGAAGCTCGTACAGGCGTACGCCATGTTCCAGCAGCGCCCTGCGATAGGGTGCATAACCGCCATGCACGGCTGGTACGTCGGTGGCTTCCAGGGCATTGGTCAAAAGGCTCACCGACACCCCGGCATCGGCGCGGCCGGTCAGGTACACCAAGCCTGTCTGGCCGGGAACGAAATAGGCCGAAATCATGATCAATTCATGGCTGACGCCGGTCAGTTCCGGGGCCAGTTGCGTGGTCAGCAACAGCTGCGGATCCGGCTCGTCGTTGGCCAGTACCTTGCTGGGGGCGTCCCACAGTGCCTGGTTCCAGGCCCAGACCAGTTGACTGCGCCAGCTATCGAGGCGCGGCTCGGTCTTGTAGCGGGTCAACTGCTGATAGAGCGCGTGATTCTCTTTGTGCGTCTGCTCCATGGACTCTTGCAGGCGCAGGCGGCTGTTGGCCAGGTCCTTGGGGGTGGGGCGATGGGACAGGAATTGCTCGATGGGTTTGCTCAGGGCACTGTTCCAGTACTGGTCGAAGCTGTGCCCCAGTTGCTCGGCCACCGGCCCGACGCTGAGCAGATCGATGTCGGTGAAGTTCAGGTTCGGTTCGGCGTCGAAATATTCATCCCCCAGGTTGCGGCCGCCGACGATGGCCATGCTGTTGTCCGCCAGCCAGAGCTTGTTGTGCATGCGGCGATGCTGCTGTGACAGGTTGAGCAGGCGCCCAAGACTGCGGGTCACGCCGGTGGCGCGCCCCAGGTGCAGGGGGTTGAACAGGCGGATCTGGATCCTTGGGTGAGCGGCGAGGGTCGCGATGATTTGGTCCTGGCCATCGCTGGTGGTGTCGTCCAGCAGGATCCGTACGCGCACCCCCCGGTCTGCAGCCTTGAGCAATTCATCCACCAGCATCCGCGTGCTGATGCCGTCGTGAACAATGTAGTACTGCAAATCCAGGCTGCTTTGGGCGTTGCGAATCAGCTCGGCCCGGGCCGTAAAGGCATCGGTGCTGTCTGAAAGCAGGCGAAACCCCGACTGGCCTTCATGGGGCGCGGCCTGGGTCTGGACCGAGCGGCCGAAGGACGATTCGGAGGCCGGTAACGCTTGGGAGGGTTCGCGGGTGACATCAAAGCTTGCGCAGCCGCCCAGTAGTGAGGCGACTAACAGAAGCACATGCAGGATCGGTCTGGATCTCACGTAGGATCGTTCCGCTGGTTTGCATTGTTCGGCGGTTGAGTGTTGCTTCCCTGTGTACAGTTCAGACGGCGTCGCGCTGGGTTTCGTTCAACAGCGCGATGGCGGCGGCACCGACCTTGCGCACGGCTTCTTCGATCTGTGCCGTTGGCTTGGCAGCGTAGTTCACGCGCAGGCAATTGCGGTACTTGCCCGACGCCGAAAAGATGCTGCCAACGGCGACCTGTACGCCCTGGTCGAGCAGGACCCGGTTGAGTTTCAGCGTATCAAAACCTTCAGGCAATTCGACCCACAGCATGAAACTGCCTCGTGGTCGGCTGGCCCGGGTGCCGTGGGGGAAATAGCGGCTGACCCAGTCGATCATCACGTCGCGATTGCGCTGGTATTGCGTACGCATCCGCCGCAAATGCGGTTCGAAATGCCCGCCTTTGAGGAATTCGGCAATGGCAATCTGCGGTTGTGGCGCGGTGGAGCCGGTGCTGATGTATTTCATGTGCAGTACCCGTTCCAGATACCGCCCCGGTGCAACCCAGCCAATGCGCAGGCCCGGTGCCAGGGTCTTGGAAAAAGAACTGCAGAGCAGGACGCGGCCGTCTTCGTCGAAGGATTTGATGGTGCGGGGGCGCGGGTAGGTGTAGGCCAATTCCCCATACACATCGTCTTCGATAATTGCCACGTCGAAGCGTTGCGCCAGGGTCAGCAAGGCGCGTTTATTGGCGTCGGGCATGATGTAGCCCAACGGGTTATTGCAGCTGGGGGTCAACTGTATGGCCTTGATGGGCCATTGCTCCAGCGCCAGTTCCAGTGCCTCCAGGCTGATGCCAGTCAGTGGATCGGTAGGGATTTCCAGGGCCTTCATGCCCAGGCCCTTGAGGGTTTGCATGGCCCCGTGAAAGCTCGGCGAATCCACCGCGACGATATCGCCTTGCTCGCAGGTGGCGCGGATGCTGACAGACAGCGCCTCGTGACAGCCGGTGGTGACGATCAGGTCGCCTGGGTCCAGTTGGCAGCCGGCGTCCAGCGACAGGCGGGCGATCTGTTCGCGCAGTGCGAGGTTGCCGTAGATGTTGTCGTAATACAGGCCGGGCATGTCTTGCCGGCGGCTGATCTGCGCCAGGCTGCGCAGCAGCGGTTTCATGGTCGGCGAGTGAATGTCCGGCATGCCACGCCCCAGTTGCACCACATCCTTGCGAGGTACGGCGCGTATCAGTTCCAGCACCTGGTCCCATTGGGAGATATCCACCGGTCGCTGGGCTGGACGGCCCACTGCCGGCAGGTCTGGCAGTTCACGGCTGGCCGGTACGAAATAGCCGGATTTGGGTTTCGGCATCGCCAGCCCGCTGTCCTCCAGCACCCGGTAAGCCTGTTGCACCGTACTGAGGCTGACGCCATGTTCCGTGCTCAACGCGCGTACCGACGGCAGCCGGTCACCGGGGCGATAGAAGCCCTGTTCGATGCGGGTACCGAGCAATTCGGCGAGGTTCACGTACAGGGTCATGGTGTGCTCCCAATGAGTTGGACAACGGCAACCAATACAGTTGAGTCAGAAAAAGAAGATTCAGTCGCAAAAAGGCTCACTCTGTATGTATATAAAACATACTGTTTGAATCTGTATTGCTTCTGGCCGTCCGCGCATCATGAAACCTCTGGCTACCCAAGTAAACAGGAGCGATCAAAATGAACGGCTTGAGCGATGTGCGGCTGACGTTACACAGTCAGGAACTGGCGGCGGGGCAGGAGAAGGGGTTGCGCAGCGCGATGTCGCGCAATGCACCGACCTGCCTGGGTCGTTGGGGCCTGTTCTGGCATCGCCTGCATACACGCAAAGCCTTGCTGGAGCTGACACCAGAACAGTTGCGTGATATCGGGCTGAGCCGGGAGCAGGCGCGGGAGGAGGGGCTTAGACCGTTCTGGCGGCTTTGAAGGGCTTAGGCGTTGAACACCGAACCTGTGGCGAGGGAGCTTGCTCCCACTGGGCCGTAGGAGCTGTCGAGTGCAACGAGGCTGCGATCTTTCCGCTGCCCATTGAGTCAGAAGCGAAAGATCAAAATCAAAAGATCGCAGCCTGCGGCAGCTCCTGCAACGGGGTCAAACCAGCTCTTTCAACCGATGCCACAACATCCCCAGCGCCAGCAGCGGCGAGCGCAGATGCTTCCCGCCCGGGAAGGTCATGTGCGGCACCTGGGCGAACAGGTCAAAGCCGCCGCTCTGTTGCCCACTGATGGCTTCGGCCAACAACTTGCCGGCCAGGTGCGTGGCATTCACCCCATGGCCGGAATAGGCCTGGGCGTAATACACGTTGGGTTGGTCCTTGAGCTTGCCGATCTGCGGCAAACGGTTGGCCCCGATGCCGATCATCCCGCCCCATTGATAATCGATTTTCACATCCGCCAATTGCGGGAAGACCTTGAGCATTTTCGGACGCATGTAGGCGCCAATGTCTTGCGGGTCGCGGCCCGAATAGTGACAAGCGCCGCCGAACAATAAGCGTCGATCCGCCGAAAGGCGGTAGTAATCCAGCGCCACCCGTTGATCACAGACCGCCATGTTCTGCGGCAGTAATGCCTGGGCCTGGGCCTCGCTCAAAGGTTCGGTGGCGATGATGTAGCTGCCGGCCGGTAACACTTTGCCGCTGAGTTCCGGGTTGAGCCCGCTGAGGTAAGCGTTGCAGCCCAGCACCAGGGTCTTGGCGCGGACCGAACCTTGTTGAGTATGGACCTTCACTTCAGGGCCATATTCGATGCGCGTGACCGCCGATTGCTCGAACAGCCTGACGCCCAGTTGCTGCGCGGCGGCGGCTTCGCCCAGGGCCAGGTTCAGCGGATGCAGATGGCCCGAGCCCATATCGATCAGGCCGCCCACGTAGCGATCCGAACCCACTACGCTGTGCATTTCATGGGCTTGCAGTAGCCGGGTCTGGTGGCGATAACCCAGGCTGCGCAATTCTTCGGCGTCCTCGGCGAAGCCTTCCAGATCGCCGGGTTTGTTGGCCAGGTCGCAGTAGCCCCAGGTGAGGTCGCAGGGGATCTGAAAGCGCTCGACACGTTGGCGGACGATTTCCACCGCTTCGAGGCCCATGAGTTTCATCTGGCGTACGCCGTCGGCACCGATGACCGGGGCGAATTGATCGAGGCCGTGGCCGACGCCGCGAATCAGCTGGCCGCCGTTGCGCCCGCTGGCGCCCCAGCCAATCTTGTGCGCTTCCAGCAAAACGACGCTCATGCCACGTTCGGCCAGTTCGATCGCCGTGTTCAGCCCGGAAAAACCGCCGCCGACCACGCACACGTCCGCCACCGCTTCGCCTTGCAGCACCGGATGGTCCGGTTGCGGCAAGCTGCTGGCGGCGTAATAAGAGGCGGCGTGCGCGTGGCTCGGGACAGGTTGCTGAACACGGGCGTTCATGTGCGTAATCCTGATTGTTGTGTTTGAGAAATTTTACGGAGCATAAGCCGTGGATTCATTTGTGGGCAACACCGGTCGGCTGGCCCTGTCTGGAGTAAGGCTTTTAGGGCAGAATCGCGAACTGTCCCACCTCGGTAACCGCCTCGATGAGCTGCAACAGTCAAAAAATCCGCACGTTGCGCCAACAGATTCCCTCGTTCGAGTGCGTACCGGGTTGCCATGACTGCTGTGGTCCGGTGACCACCTCACCCGAAGAAATGGCCCGTTTGCCGCGTAAGACCCGCGCCGAACAGGACGCGGCCATGGACGCACTCGATTGCGTGCACCTGGGGCCGAACGGTTGCACGGTCTACGACGAGCGGCCGCTGATCTGCCGGCTGTTCGGCACCACGGCGACCCTGCCGTGCCCCAACGGGCGGCGGCCGGTGGAGTTGATCCATCCGCGGGTCGAAAAGCAGATTCATGAATACATGGCCAGCACCCGGCAGGTGTTGGTGTAGGTAAAACGCTGCTTCAGTCCGGAATCGGCAGGTTCAAACTCTCCTTCACCTCTTCCATCACGATGTAGCTCTTGGATTCACGCACATGGGGCAGCTTGAGCAAAATGTCGCCCAATAGCTTGCGATACGAAGCCATCTCGGAAATCCGCGCTTTCACCAGATAGTCAAAATCCCCCGACACCAGATGACATTCCAGCACGTGGGGCAATTTCAGCACCGCGCGTCGGAACTCTTCAAAGGTGTCGCCGGATTTGTAATCGAGGCTGATTTCGACAAACACCAGCAGGCTACCCTTCAAGTGCTGCGGGTTGAGCCGGGCGTTGTAGCCCATGATGATTCCCTCGCGCTCCAGGCGCCGCACCCGCTCAGTGCAGGGCGTCGTGGAGAGGCCGACTTTTTCCCCCAGCTCGGTGAAGGAGATCCGCCCGTCCGCCTGGAGGATGCGCAGGATGTTGCGGTCGATCTTGTCCAGTTCGCGTTTGGTCTGGGTGTTGGTACGCACAGGGGATGCACCTCCGTAAAAAGGGTTATTGCCGAGAATTCTCGCCAAATATAGGCATTTATATAGTGAAAAGCACTGGCTAATCTTTTTTACACTGCGCGCATCAAAGCTTTGTATAACAAACGTCAGCGGTTATCCGCGATGAGGGCATCAACATGCGCGTTCTGGTATTGGGTAGCGGCGTCATCGGTACCGTCAGTGCTTACTATCTGGCCCGGGCCGGGTTTGAAGTGGTGGTGGTCGACCGTCAACCGGCGCCTGCCATGGAGACCAGTTTCGCCAACGCCGGCCAGGTGTCGCCGGGTTATGCCTCGCCGTGGGCCGCGCCGGGTGTGCCGCTCAAGGCCATCAAGTGGCTGTTGCAGCGCCACGCTCCGCTGGCCATCAAGGCCACCGCCGACATCGACCAGTACCTGTGGATGGCGCAGATGCTGCGCAACTGCACCGCCAGCCGCTATGCCATCAACAAAGAGCGCATGGTGCGCCTGTCCGAGTACAGCCGTGACTGTCTCGATGAGTTGCGCGCTGAAACCGGCATTGCCTACGAAGGTCGTAGCCTGGGGACTACACAACTGTTCCGCACCCAGGCACAGCTCGATGGCGCGGCAAAGGACATTGCGGTGCTGAAAGAGTCCGGCGTGCCGTTCGAAGTGCTCGACCGCGAGGGTATTGCCCGAGTCGAACCGGCCCTGGCCAATGTCACCGACATCCTGGCGGGTGCCCTGCGTCTGCCCAACGACCAGACCGGCGACTGTCAGATGTTTACCACGCGTTTGGCGGAAATGGCCGAGAAACTCGGTGTGCAATTCCGCTTCGGCCAGGATATCCAGCGCCTGGACTACGCCGGCGACCGGATCAACGGCGTCTGGATCGACGGCAAGCTGGAAACCGCCGACCGCTACGTCCTGGCCCTGGGCAGTTACTCGCCGCTACTGCTCAAGCCGCTGGGGATTCGCGCGCCGGTGTATCCGCTCAAGGGCTATTCCCTGACCGTGCCGATCACCAACCCGGCGATGGCGCCGACCTCGACCATTCTCGACGAAACCTACAAAGTCGCGATCACCCGGTTCGACAACCGCATTCGTGTGGGCGGCATGGCAGAAATCGCCGGATTTGACCTGTCCCTCAACCCGCGTCGACGTGAAACCCTGGAGATGATCGTCAACGACCTTTATCCTCTGGGCGGCGACCTGGCCCAGGCCAGTTTCTGGACCGGGTTGCGTCCGACCACCCCCGACGGCACGCCAATCGTGGGTGCTACACCGTTCAAGAATTTGTTTCTGAATACCGGCCACGGCACGCTGGGCTGGACCATGGCTTGTGGTTCCGGTCGCTTGCTGGCGGACCTGATGGCGAAGAAAAAGCCGCAGATCAGCGCCGAAGGCCTCGATATTTCCCGTTATGGCAGCAAACACCAGGAGTCTGCAAAACATGTCAATCCAGCGCCAGCTCACCAATGACCGCATGAGCCAGGTTGTCGTGCACAACGGCACCGTTTACCTGGCGGGACAGGTCGGCGACGACATGGGCGCCGGTATCGAGCAGCAGACCCGCGAAACCCTGGCCAATATCGAGCGCTTGCTGGACTTGGCCGGGACCGACAAGAACCGTCTGCTGTCGGTGACGATCTATCTGAAAGATATTGAGGCCCACTTCGAAGGCATGAATGCGATCTGGGACAAATGGCTGCCCAAAGGCGTCGCCCCGGCCCGTGCCACCGTGGAGGCCAAGCTGTGCGAGCCGGAGATTCTGGTGGAGCTGTCGGTTGTGGCTGCGCTGCCTTAATCCCCGTCAAAACGAATCCCTCTTCCGGCGCTGTTGGTGGTTCATGCCTTCAGCCCGCGCCGGTTTTTTATTCATGACCGCCTAGAAGCCCGCCGCCATGCGTCCTGCCCGTGCCCTGATCGACCTTCAAGCCTTGCGTCACAACTACCAATTGGCCCGCGAAGTCACGGGGGCCAAGGCCCTCGCGGTGGTCAAGGCCGATGCCTATGGGCATGGCGCGGTGCGGTGCGCCGAGGCTTTGCAGGACACGGCGGACGGGTTTGCCGTGGCGTGCATTGAAGAGGCCCTGGAGCTGCGAGCCGGCGGGATTCGTGGGCCAATCCTGTTGCTGGAGGGCTTTTTCGAGGCCGATGAGTTGCCGTTGATCGTCGAGCACGATTTCTGGTGCGTGGTGCATTCGTTGTGGCAGCTCGAAGCAATTGAAAACGCAACGCTGAGCAAGCCGATCACCGTCTGGCTCAAGCTCGATTCGGGGATGCATCGAGTCGGGCTGCATCCTGCGGATTACCAGGCGGCCTATCGCCGTCTGCTGGCCAGCGGCAAAGTGGCGAAGATCGTGCTGATGAGCCACTTCGCCCGCGCTGATGAGCTGCACGATCCCAGCAGTATTCAACAACTGGCCGTGTTCGAGGTGGCCCGCCAGGGGTTGGTGGCGGAGATCAGCCTGCGCAACTCCCCGGCCGTGTTGGGCTGGCCGCAGATGCCGAGCGACTGGGTGCGGCCGGGCATCATGCTCTATGGCGCAACGCCCTTCGAGGAACCCAATGCCGTCGCCTCGCGCCTGCAGCCGGTCATGACCCTGGAATCGAAGATCATCTGCGTGCGTGAATTGCCCGCTGGCGAGCCGGTGGGCTACGGCGCTCGTTTTGTGACCGCGCAACCGACCCGGGTCGGGGTGGTCGCCATGGGGTATGCCGACGGCTACCCACGCCAGGCACCCAGCGGCACACCGGTGCTGGTGGACGGGCAGCGCAGCCAACTGGTCGGACGGGTGTCGATGGACATGCTGTGCGTCGACTTGACCGATATTCCCCAGGCCGGGCTCGGTTCGACGGTGGAGTTATGGGGCAAGACCATCCTCGCCAGCGACGTGGCCAAGGCCGCTGACACGATTCCCTATCAGATTTTCTGCAACCTGCGGCGGGTGCCACGGCTCTATTGCGGGCTCTGACGCCAGGCGCCACCTACCGAAAGTCGCTTCACCGCACAGGATTCGGGTCAAAGTGTTGTAAATACTGAACGCTGTCGCCATGATAACGGTCACTTTCCACACAACCTGATTCCCTGGAGGCTCCAGCATTGGACGTCGGTGAACGACTGCAATCCATTCGTAAACTCAAAGGCCTTTCCCAGCGTGAACTCGCCAAGCGCGCGGGCGTCACCAACAGCACTATTTCGATGATCGAGAAGAACAGCGTCAGCCCCTCGATCAGCTCGCTGCGTAAGGTCCTTGGCGGGATTCCCATGTCCATGGTCGAGTTTTTCTCCGAAGAAATCCTTCAGGAGAAACCGACTCAGATCGTCTACAAAGCCAACGAACTGATCGACATCTCCGACGGCGCCGTGACCATGAAACTGGTGGGCAGGGCACACCCGAGCCGGGCGATTGCCTTCCTGAATGAAATCTATCCGCCTGGCGCCGACACCGGTGACGAGATGCTCACCCATGAGGGCGAGGAAACCGGGATTCTGGTGGAGGGGCGGCTGGAGTTGGTGGTCGGCGTCGAAACTTTCGTGCTCGAAGCCGGCGACAGCTACTATTTCGAGAGCACCAAGCCCCACCGTTTCCGTAATCCGTTCGATGTGCCGGCGCGACTGATCAGCGCAGCTACGCCGGCCAATTTCTAAGAAAAGCGGCGCCGAGCCTATTTGGCGGAGGCGCCCGAAGGTCGAGCTGTCATGACGAACAAAACCCTTAGGTCTTTGGGGTTGTTCCCGTGTGACGGCCTTACCGCTATACTTGCGCCCGCCTGCAAACCGTGGCCGCAGGCGTGACTAGCCACCATTGAGGGTGTACGCGTGAACCTAATTATGAAAATGCTGGCTGCACCAGCAACCGTATTGGCCCTATGGGCAGTCAGTGCCCAAGCGGCGACCAACGACGAAATCGCCAAGCGCCTTGAACCGGTCGGCCAGGTCTGCGTTCAGGGGAAGGAATGCAAGGGGATGGAAGTCGTAGCTTCGGCTGGCGGCGGCGGTGCGAAGGCGCCGAAAGATGTTATTGCAAAGCATTGCAATGCTTGCCACGGCACCGGCCTGTTGGGTGCTCCGAAAATCGGTGACAAGGCTGCCTGGAAAGAGCGCGCCGATCACCAGGGCGGTCTCGACGGCATCCTGGCCAAGGCCATTACCGGCGTCAACGCCATGCCGCCAAAAGGTACCTGTGCCGATTGCTCGGATGACGAACTCAAGGGCGCCATCAAAGAGATGTCCGGCCTGTAACGAGCCAGCATCCTTCACAAAAAAGCCGCTTACGAGCGGCTTTTTTGTGCCTGGTGTTTTTCCAGGGGCTGGTCATCGCAACCAAGACCCGGCAAGCTCGGTCCAACCCACATTCATGGAATGTCCTGGAGGGTCGGATGGTGCAGTTGTGTTCAATCGAACAGGCGGTGGATGATGTGCTCGAGCGTCTGCCCGCGCATATTCACCTTGGCATGCCCCTGGGGCTGGGCAAGCCCAACCTGTTTGCCAACGCGCTGTATCGACGCATCGCGCAATTGCCCGAGCGCCAACTGACCATTTACACGGCCCTGAGCCTGGGCCGGCCGAACCTGGGCGATGGTTTGCAAAAGCGCTTCCTGGAGCCCTTTATCGAGCGGGTCTTCGGTGATTACCCCGAACTGGATTATCTCGCCGACCTGCATCGCGACAGTCTGCCGGCCAACATCCGCGTCCAGCAGTTTTTCATGCAGCCCGGCAGCCTGCTGCACAGTGCATCGGCTCAACAGAATTATGTCAGCAGCAACTACAGCCACGCCGCCCGGGACATCAACGCTGCGGGCTTGAACCTGGTGGCGCAACTGGTGGCGAGCGACCCGCAACATCCCGATCGCCTGAGCCTGAGCTGCAACCCGGACATCACCCTCGACCTGTTGCCGATGATCGCCAAGCGGCGCGCGGCCGGGGAGACCATTCTCCTGGTCGGCCAGGTGCACAGCGATTTGCCCTACATGCCGGGGGACGCGGAGATCGGCATCGACGCTTTCGACCTGCTGATCGACGAGAAGGACAGCCACACGTTGTTTTCCACGCCGAACATGCCGGTGGGGTTCCAGGATCATCTGATCGGCCTGCACGCCAGTACCCTGGTGCGTGACGGCGGGACGCTGCAGATCGGCATCGGTGCCATGGGCGACGCGTTGACGGCGGCGCTGCTGGCGCGCCAGGCCGATAACGCCGGCTACCAGGCGTTGCTGGCGGACCTGAACCTGAGCCAGTGGGCGCAACTGATCGAGCGCGAGGGCGGAGTCGAGCCGTTTGTCAAAGGGCTGTACGGCTGCAGTGAGATGTTCGTCAACGGTTTGCTGGTGCTGGCGGATGCCGGGATCATCCGGCGCAAGGTCTACCCCGACGAGCCGACTCAGGAACAGGCCAACGCCGGCACCCTCGACGAGGCGGCGCAGCCGGACGGCATCTGTATACATGGCGGGTTCTTCCTCGGCCCGCGCAGTTTTTACGAGCGCTTGCGCGAGTTGCCACAGAGCCGCCGAGTTGAATTCAACATGACCCGCATCAGTTACATCAACGAGCTATACGGCCAGGAGCAGCTCAAACGCCTGCAGCGACTCGATGCACGCTTTATCAACACGGTGTTCACCATGACCCTGATGGGGGCAGGGGTGGCCGACCAATTGGAAGACGGCCGGGTACTCAGTGGCGTGGGCGGGCAGTACAACTTCGTTGCCCAGGGCCATGCGCTGGAGGGCGGGCGTTCGATTCTGCTGTTGCGCAGCTGGCGCGAGGCGGGGGGCGAGATCAGCTCGAACATCGTCTGGGAGTACGGCCATTGCACGATTCCCCGGCACCTGCGGGACATCGTGGTGACCGAATATGGCATCGCCGACCTGCGCGGCAAGACCGATGCCGCAGTGATCGAAGCACTCTTGAACATCAGCGATTCACGTTTCCAGCCGGGACTGATCGAGCAAGCGCAAAAGGCCGGCAAGTTGCCCAGGGATTTCCGCCTCGATCCGCGGTTCGCTGACAACACTTCCGAGCGTTTGCAGGCCATCCAGGCACGGCATTCGAATCTGTTTCCGGAGTATCCGCTGGGTTGTGATTTCGACGGGGTAGAGCGGGACCTGTTGCGGGCGCTGAACTGGCTCAAGAGCAAGTTCAAGCTCACTGAGATTCTGGAATTGGGCAAGGCGGCGCTGGATGCGCCGGAGCCTTCGGCGTTTCCCGAGCATTTGGAGCGGATGCAGTTGGCGAGCCCCGAGGGACTGAAAGAGGAACTGGGCCAGCGGTTGTTGCTCGCCGGGCTCAAGGCCACTGCTATCTAATGATCGACACAGATCCATTGTGGGAGCGGGCTTGCTCGCGAATGCGGTGTGTCAGTCGATATATTTCTGGCTGATACACCGCATTCGCGAGCAAGCCCGCTCCCACAGGGTCAGTCGATAAAGGTCACGACGCCACCCGCCAGCGACTGCACCCGAGCCAACGATTCGACGCGATAGCCCTGGGCATCCAGTTCCGCACGACCGCCCTGAAACGACTTCTCGATCACGATTCCCAGGCCTGCCACGGTGGCGCCGGCCTGCTTGATGATGGAGATCAGCGCCTGGGAGGCTTTGCCATTGGCCAAAAAGTCATCAATGATCAGCACCCGGTCGCTGCTGGTCAGGTGACGTGGGCTGATGGCCACGGTGCTTTCGGTCTTCTTGGTGAACGAATACACGGTCGCCGACAGCAGGTTTTCCGTCAGGGTCAGGGACTGTTGCTTGCGGGCGAAAATGACCGGTACGCCGAGGTTCAGGCCGGTCATGATCGCCGGGGCAATGCCCGAGGCTTCGATGGTGACGATTTTGGTGATGCCCGAATCCTTGAACAGCGCGGCAAATTCATCGCCGATCAACTTCATCAACTGCGGGTCGATCTGGTGGTTCAGGAACGCGTCGACCTTGAGGACCTGGTCGGACAGCACGATGCCTTGTTCACGAATTTTCTGCTGCAGGGCTTCCATGAAGCCTCCTCTAATGACGCTTTCAGCGCCTTGAAGTCGATGAAAAAAGTAGTCGATTCTAGCGCTTTAGCATCGCTCGTATATCGGCCAGGGCACTGTTGCCGCGCACGGCTTTGACTTCGGTCGGGGTGTCGTCGTTGCCTTCCCAGGCCAGGTCGTCCGGCGGCAGCTCATCGAGAAAGCGGCTCGGGGCGCAGTCGATCACTTCGCCGTATTGCTTGCGCTTGGCGGCGAAGGTGAACGCCAGCGTCTGACGGGCGCGGGTAATGCCAACGTAGGCCAGGCGCCGTTCTTCTTCGATGGTGTCGGCCTCGATGCTGGAGCGGTGCGGGAGGATTTCTTCTTCCATGCCCATGATGAACACGTAAGGAAATTCCAGGCCCTTGGAGGCGTGAAGCGTCATCATCTGCACGCCTTCGGCGCCGTCTTCCTCTTCCTGCTGGCGTTCCAGCATGTCCCGCAGCACGAGTTTGCCGATGGCGTCCTCGACCGTCATGTCGCCGTCTTCGTCTTTTTCCAGGGTGTTTTTCAACGCCTCGATCAGGAACCAGACGTTGCCCATGCGGTAATCGGCGGCCTTGTCGCTGGAGCTGTTGGTGCGCAACCAGTTCTCGTAGTCGATGTCCATGACCATGCTGCGCAGTGCCGAGATCGGATCTTCGCCGGCGCACTGCTCGCGCACCTTGTCCATGAAGCGCTTGAAGCGCGCCAGGCGATCGGTGAAGCGGCTGTCCAGGTGCTCGCCCAGGCCGATTTCGTCGGTCGCGGCGTACATCGAGATCTTGCGCTCGGTGGCGTAGTTGCCGAGTTTTTCCAGGGTGGTCGAGCCGATTTCCCGGCGCGGGACGTTGATCACCCGCAGGAACGCGTTGTCGTCGTCCGGGTTCACGATCAGGCGGAAGTAGGCCATCAGGTCCTTCACTTCCTGGCGTCCGAAAAAGCTGTTGCCCCCCGACAGGCGATAGGGGATCTGGTGATGCTGCAATTTCAGCTCGATCAGCTTGGCCTGGTAGTTGCCGCGATACAGGATCGCGAAGTCGCTGTACGGCCGGTCGGTGCGCAGGTGCAGGCTGAGTATTTCCATGGCCACGCGTTCGGCTTCGGCGTCTTCGTTGCGGCAGCGGATCACGCGGATCTCATCTCCGTGGCCCATCTCGCTCCACAGTTGCTTTTCGAACTCGTGGGGGTTGTTGGAAATCAGCACGTTGGCGCAGCGCAGGATGCGGCTGGTGGAGCGGTAGTTCTGCTCCAGCATCACCACTTTGAGCGACGGATAGTCTTCCTTGAGCAGCATCAGGTTTTCCGGCCGCGCGCCACGCCAGGCATAGATCGACTGGTCATCGTCGCCCACCACGGTGAACTGGTTGCGTTTGCCGATCAGCAGCTTCACCAGCAGGTACTGGCTGGCGTTGGTGTCCTGGTATTCGTCCACCAGCAGGTAGCGGACCTTGTTCTGCCATTTTTCAAGGATGTCGGCGTTGTCCTGGAACAGCTTGACCGGCAGCAGGATCAGGTCGTCGAAGTCCACCGCGTTGAACGCCTTGAGCGTGCGCTGATAGTGGGTGTAGACGATGGCTGCGGTCTGTTCCTTGGGGTTACGGGCGTTTTCCAGGGCTTCGGGCGGCAGGATCAGGTCGTTTTTCCAGGCGCCGATCATGTTCTTGATCTCATCCACGCCGTCGTCGCCCGAATACTCCTTTTGCATGATGTCGGTCATCAAGGCCTTGACATCGGTCTCGTCGAAAATCGAGAAGCCCGGTTTGTAGCCTAGCCGGGCGTGTTCCTTGCGGATGATATTCAGGCCCAGGTTGTGGAAGGTGCAGACCGTCAGGCCACGACCTTCGCCGGCGCGCAGCAGGCCGCCGACCCGCTCTTTCATTTCTCGAGCGGCCTTGTTGGTAAAGGTCATGGCGACGATGTACTGGGCACGGATGCCGCAATTCTGGATCAGGTGCGCAATTTTGCGGGTGATCACACTGGTCTTGCCGGAGCCTGCACCGGCGAGCACCAAAAGAGGGCCGCCGACATAGTTCACGGCTTCTTGCTGCCGGGGATTGAGTCGGGACATGACAGGGTCAGAGGGTCGTTTGCGAAATGGGCCGGCATTTTAACAGGCTCAGAGAATTGTGCTGCTCTGTCCGACTTGTGACGTAACACATCATTGTCATTTGCCGCTTTTCCCACTTTCGCGCAGGATGTCGGGCGCACATGCGTCTAACGTGCGATTTCGCGTGTAAAAAACCGCCAAAAGCAAGTGTTTGAGAACCATTGGCATTGGTCATTGCCGATCGGCAAGGTCATAATGCCCGGCGCCAACCACCTTGCAGAGTCTAGGGAGTCAGCTTGTCTACGCCTGTCGAACCCTTGCGTTTGCTGCTATTGGCCGAAACGCCTGAGTGGTCAGCGATATTGCGCGAGTGCCTGGCGCCCATGGGGCCGTCGGTCGTGCTGATCAGCGCCCCGAGCTGGGACTCGGTCAGCAGCCTGTTCGAAGACAACCGTCACGCGGTACTGCTGACGATTGCGGCGTTGCAACCGGCGCCAGGCCGCTGCCGCTTGCCGACAGTCCTGCTGCTTGAGCATGAACCCTCGACGCCACCCGATGGCGTCAGCGACTGGCTGGTGCGTGATGTACTCGACGGGCCGACCCTGCGTCGTTGCCTGCGCCATGTGCGTGAGCGCGGGGTGCTGGAAAACACGCTGCAGCGCCTCGCTGAGCAGGATCCGTTGACTGGCATCGCCAATCGCCAGGGTTTCCAGACTTTGCTGGCGGCACGCCTGGCTGAAAACGAAGGTCGCGGCCTGGCACTCGGTCACCTGGACCTGGACAACTTCCGTCACGCCAACGATGCCCTCGGCCACCAGGCCGGTGACCGTTTGATTTTGCAGGTGGTATCGCGGCTCAAAGGGTCACTTGAGGCGGGCGATCAACTGGCCCGGTTGGGCAGCGATGAATTCGCCTTGCTCATCGACACCCGCCGTGCCCCGCAGCGGGCCGAATGGATGGCTGAGCGCATCACCGAAGCCATGGCCGAACCTTATTGGGTAGATGGCGAAAGCCTGTTGATCGGTTGCAGCCTGGGCATCGCTCACGCCCGTGCCCAGGCCGGCGCGGACCCGCTGATGTGGCACGCGCATATCGCCATGCAGCAGGCCAAGAGCACCCAAGGCTGCACCTTCCATATCTTCAATGAGCGCATCAACCGTAACGCCCGTAGCCTCGCCGATCTGGAAAGCGAACTGCGCCGGGCGCTGCGTCGCGATGAACTGGAGCTGCATTACCAGCCCCGGCTGGACCTCGATGGCGGCCACATCGTCGGCCTCGAAGCCCTGGTGCGCTGGCGTCACGGCGAACGCGGGCTGCTGCCGCCAAGTGAGTTCGTGCCGCTGGCCGAACAGAGTGGCCTGATCGTGCCGCTGGGCTACTGGGTGATTTCCCGGGCGTTGCGCGACATGCAGGCCCTGCGCGAGCGGGGGCTGGCGCCGTTGCACATGGCGGTCAACCTGTCGTTCCGGCAGTTCCAGGACAGCCAGCTACTGCCGACCCTGAGCCGGCTGATTGCCGAGCGGGGAGTCGAGGCCCAGTGGCTGGAATTCGAACTCACCGAAACCGCCGTCATGCGCCGCAGCGAACTGGTCAAACAGACCATGGATGCCTTGGGTCGCTTGGGGGTGCGCTTCTCCCTGGACGACTTCGGCACCGGATTCTCCTCGTTCGTGCACCTCAACAGCCTGCCCATCGCGCTGCTCAAGATCGACAAGAGCTTTGTCGGCGGCATGGAGCAGCGCGAAGAGAACCGCAAACTGGTGCATGCGATGATCAACCTCGCGCACAACCTCAACCTGGAAGTGGTGGCCGAAGGCGTGGAAACCCGGGAACAGCTGGATTTGCTACGTGGCTTCGGGTGCGATCAGGTGCAGGGTTTTTTGATCAGCAAGCCCTTGCCGTTGCCTGAGCTGGTGCAATACCTGACGTTTGATGGCGATCAATCAGCGAGGGAAGTTGTGAGCTAACGCAACCCTTAGTGGGAGCGGGCTTGCTCGCGAAGGCGGTGGGTCAGTCGATACATTTCTGGCTGATCCACCGCCTTCGCGAGCAAGCCCGCTCCCACAGGGGTATTCATTCAGTCTGGACGACCTTGAAACGCCGCGGCCCAGCCTCACCCCTGATCATCCGCCGCATCTTCCATTCAAACGCCAGCGTCAGGCTCACCGCCGCGCAGGCCAGCCCCAGGGCCAGGCCCCACCAGACCCCCGTCGGCCCCAAGTCCAGGTGAAAAGCCATCCACCACGCCGCCGGTGCGCCGATCAACCAATAGCAACCCAGGCCCACCAGGAAGGTGGTCTTGGCGTCCTTGAGCCCGCGAATGCAGCCCATCGCGATGGTTTGTGCGCCGTCGAACAGCTCGAACCACGCCGCCACGGCCAGCAGGCTCACGGCCAGGTCGATCACCGGGCGGAACGCTGGGTCGTTGTGGTCCAGGAACAAGCCGATCAACTGATTGGGCAGCAGCCAGAACACCATCGCGAACGCCAGCATCACGGCGGCGCCAAAGCCAATGCCGACCCGCCCGGCCAGTCGCGCCATCGGCAGTTGCCCCGCACCGTAGTGCTGGCCGATGCGCATGGTGATGGCGTAGGACATCCCCGCCGGAACCATGAACGCCACCGAGACGATCTGCAGGGCGATCTGGTGTGCCGCCAGCGGTGTGCTGCCCATGGTGCCGATGCACAGCGCGGCGAAGGCGAACAGCCCGACTTCCACCGCGTAGGTGCCGCCAATCGGCAGGCCCAGGCGCCACAGCTCCTTGAGGTAATGGCGATTGGGCCGTGACAGTCCGTTCAGCAGCGGATAAGCCCGGTAGGCCGGATGCCGATGGATATGCCAGGCCAGCGCCAGGGCCATGCAGTTGGCGACGATGGCCGTGACCAGGCCAATCCCCATCAAGCCTAGTTTCGGCAGGCCGAACAGGCCGGTGATGAGCGCGTAATTGAGCAGGAAGTTAGCCACCGTGCCGCCGAGGCTGATCACCATGACCGGCGTGGCCCGGCCGATGGCGCTGGTGAAGCCGCGCAGGGCCATGAAGCTCAAATAGCCGGGCAGGGCGAACGGCAGCGCCAGCAGGAACTGGCCGGCGGAAAGCACGTTGGTTTCGGTCTGGCCGAACAGCAACAACACCGGCTTGAGGTTCCACAACAATAAGCCGGCCACCAGCGCCATCAGCCACGCCAGCCACAACCCGGCCTGGGTCAGCCGGGTGGCGCCTTCAACATCGCCGGCGCCCTGACGGATGGCCACCAAGGTACCCACCGCCGCGATCACACCGATGCAGAAAATCGACACGAACGAGTAAGTGGCTGCCCCGAGCCCGCCGCCGGCCAGGGCCTCGGGGCTCAGGCGCGCCATCATCACGGTGTCAGTGAGCACCATCAGCATGTGCGCCAACTGCGAGGCAATCAACGGCCCCGCCAGCCGCAGGATGGCCCAGAGTTCAGTACGCACCGGATGCCGCATGATCATCACTCTCCATGTTCAAACAAGGCTGTAAAGCGGTGATTCTCGGCGCTTGTGGCGGTTTGCACAAAAGGATAAAAAAGATCGCTGGCATGATTAAAACTCATGCTGAAAGACTTTCTGGTAGGGTTTCGCCAAACGCTATAGGAGTTTTCCTGATGTCTCGTCGTCTCCCTCCTCTTTATGCGCTGCGGGCATTCGAAGCGGCGGCGCGATACAGCTCGTTTACCCGGGCGGCTGAAGAACTGTCGATTACCCAAAGTGCGGTCAGCCGGCATATTCGTACCCTTGAAGAGCACTTTGCCTGTCGGTTGTTTCAGCGCAGTGGTCGCAACCTTCAGTTGACCGAGGCGGCGCGGTTGCTGCTGCCGGGGGTGCGGGAAGGTTTCATGGCGCTGGAGCGGGCCTGTCATACCTTGCACGGTGAAGATGGCATCCTGCGGATGAAAGCGCCGTCGACCCTGACCATGCGCTGGCTGCTGGCACGCTTGAGTCGGTTCCGACATCTGCAGCCCGGCAACGAGGTGCAACTGACCAGCGCCTGGATGGACGTCGACTCGGTTGACTTCAACACAGAACCCTTCGATTGCGCGGTATTGCTGGGCAATGGGCATTTTCCCGCAGACTGGGAGGCCAGCCTGCTATTCCCCGAGGAGTTGATCCCGGTGGGCGCGCCGAACCTGTTGAACGACCAGCCCTGGGATGTGGCGCGCTTGGCCAGCGCCGAACTGCTGCACCCCACGCCGGACCGCCGTGACTGGCGCAACTGGCTTCAGCGCATGGGCCTGTCCGACAAGGTCTCGCTCAAGGGCGGGCAGGTGTTCGATACGCTTGAGCTGGGCATGATCGCGGCGGCCCGTGGTTACGGTGTATCCATGGGCGATTTGTTGATGGTGGCCGAAGACGTCGCCCAGGGGCGCTTGAGCCTGCCGTGGCCGACCGCGGTTGCCAGCGGCGAGCACTATTACCTCGTCTGGCCGAAAACCCGCCCCGGAGGTGAACGCTTGCGTCGACTCAGCGATTTTCTCCAGAGCGAAGTGAAGGCCATGCAATTACCTGTTGTAGAGCGTCTTGGGTGAAGTGTTGCAGTGCTGGTGATGGCTATTTGGCATTAATCCTTCCATGGCGCTCAAGTATTCGATTTCGCCGCCGAAGGTGTTGAGGTAGTACTTTCGTATTAGAAAGTACTCCCTACACATCACCCGAATAAATTGCCGAGTGCGCGACGTGATCAGGACGATCCGGTCTCTCGGCCAGGAGCTGTCATGTCTCAACCCCGTGCCCGGATCGCCTCACAGCTAGGCCTTGCCCTTGCTGTGATACTGGCGGTCGTGATCTCCGGCAGTACCCTCTTTGCCCTGCGTTCGCTGGACACTGCCAACCTTGCCACCCGTGAAGAACACCTGGCCAGTGAAGCGCGTCTGATGGCCGACCAGCTCAACACCTTCCACGATACTTTGCGTGAAAGCACCCAGCGGTTGAGCGGTCTGTTCGAAAAGCGTTTCAGCGCTGGCCTGAGCGTGCACCCGGATCAGCCGGTTACGGTGGCGGGTGTCCAGACGCCGAGCCTGAACCTGGGCAGCGAAGTGCTGAACAACAACTTCAAGGAAGTTGACGAGTTCAAGCAAACGACCGCCGGAGTGGCTACGGTATTCGTGCGCAGCGGTGATGACTTCATCCGAATCAGTACTTCGTTGAGCAAGCAGGACGGTACGCGTGCCATCGGTACCATGCTCGACCGGGCCGGCCCGGCTTATGCCCCGGTGATGAGTGGGCAGAGCTATATCGGTCGCGCGTTGCTTTTTGGACGTTTCTACATGTCGCAGTACACACCCGTACGCGACAGCAGCGGTAAGGTCATTGCCGTGTTGTATGTAGGATTTGATTACACCGATGCACAGAACGCGCAGTTCGAGAATCTCAAGCGCTTCCGTATCGGCCAGACCGGTTCGTTGGCCTTGCTGGACGAGCAAAACAAATGGCTGGTGCCGCCGGCAGGTGTGCAAGCCTTGGATCAAGCGGCCACTACCATCGTCGGTCTGGTCAAAAAACCGGGTAAGGGTGCGTTCTGGAGTGATACCGCCGAAGATTTCTACAGCGTTGCCGTGCCATTCACAGGCGGGCCGTGGGCGGTAGTGGCAAGCATGCCGAAAGCTGAAATTCGCGCCGTGACCTGGAGCGTCGGAACGCAACTGGCCATTGGCAGTCTGTTGGCGATGTTGCTGGCGGTCGGCGCGGCAATGTGGCTGCTACGCAGCAAGCTGGCGCCGTTGGGGGATTTGGTGCGTCAGGCTGAAGCGTTGGGTGCCGGCGATCTGAGCGTGCGTCTGAATGTCTCGAGCCATGACGAAATCGGCCAACTGGCGCGCGCTTTCAACCAGATGAGCCAGGCCCTGTCGACCATGGTCGAGCACATCCGAAAAGCTTCGCAAGAGGTCAACAGCCGTGCACAGGCCCTGTCCGGGTTGTCCAACGGGGCCTATGAAGGGATGGAGCAGCAGTCCGGGGAAATCACCAGCATGGCCGGCGCGGTGGAAGAGTTCAGCGCTACCTCGCTGGACATCGCCGACAACATGGGCAACACCGAGCGCCTGGCCCAGGAAAACGCCCAGCAAACCCGGATCGGTCGTACGTCGATGGATGAAGCGTCGTCGTCCCTGGAGCAAATTGCCGGCGCGCTGAATAGCACGGCCACGGTCATCAACACCCTCGGCCAGCGCTCCCAGGAGATTGGCGGCATTGTCGGGGTGATTACCTCGATCGCCGAGCAGACCAACCTGCTGGCTTTGAATGCCGCCATCGAAGCTGCCCGTGCCGGTGAGCAGGGCCGTGGTTTCGCCGTGGTGGCTGACGAAGTTCGCAGCCTGGCTTCCCGTACTCGTCAGGCCACTGACGAAATTTCCGGCATGATCAACAGCATCCAGCAGGAAACCGGCAACGCCATCAGCACCATGGAGCAGGGCAAGCTGTTGATGCAGGAAGGTCTGTCGCGCAACGCCAACGTAGCCTCGGCTCTGGCGCGCATCGACGAGCAGAGCCGCTCCGCTGGCCAACAGTTCGCTGCCATTACCACTGCCACCCAGGAACAAAGCAGCACCGCGACCCTGCTTAGCAGCAACCTGCAAAGCATCGCCATGGCCAACAGCGAACAGCGTCAAGTGGTCTCGAACCTGGCGGTCACCGCCAAGGAACTGGAAAAACTGGCCCAGGACCTGCGTCAAGAGGTTGATCGGTTCCGCTGAGTTTTTTCGCCGGCGCCATCGCGAGCAATCCCCCCCGAGCTCCCACAGGATTTGTGGTGAACACAGGATCTGTGAACACCCGGGACCCATGTGGGAGCCGAGCTTGCTCGCGATGACGGCGGTACTGCCAACATCAACCGTTGACTGACCCACCGCCTTCGCGATCAACCTTCTCCCACAAAGCTTTCCCCTCCAATTTGTGGTTTTTTCCGAGATGTTGCCGTTTTTAAGCTTGCTGAAACGTTTCTTCAAGTCTATAAAAACCGCACAACTCCAAGAAAAGGCCGTGTCCATGAATTCGCTCAAACTCTTCGTTGCCCTTAGCGCCTTGGGCGCTGCTTCCCACGCCATGGCTTGGGACTATGTCCTGCTCGATACCGATAAGGCTGCCCAGCCCTGGCAAATCACCAGCCAGCAACTCGGCGTGAAAACCGACAAACCCTTTTCCGTGACGATGCGCACCCTGCACGGCGGCCGGCAAGAAGGCGTCAGCATTATCGACATCGACAACGGCACCATGAAGCTTTCAGTGGTTCCGACCCGGGGCATGAATGTGCTGCAGGCATCGGTCGGGAATGTGCGCATGGGCTGGGACTCACCAGTCAAGGAAGTGGTCAATCCGGCGTTCATTGAACTCAATGGTCGCGGCGGATTGGGCTGGCTGGAAGGTTTCAATGAGTTGGTGACCCGCTGTGGCTACGAATGGGTCGGCCACCCCGGCATCGACAACGGTGAATTGCTGACCCTGCATGGTCGCGCTGCCAACATCCCGGCCAATAAGGTCACGTTGCACATCGACGAAAAACCGCCGTACGCCATCACGCTGCGGGGCGAGTTGAAGGAGCAGGCGTTCAAGAAGGTCGACTTCTCGGTACAGACCGAACTGGTCACCGAGGCAGGCAGCGTGACGTTCGCCCTCAGCGATACCCTGACCAACAACGGTGACTATCCGAAGGAATACCAGGCGCTCTACCACAGCAACTTCAGCACACCTTTCCTGGAGCAGGGCGCTCGTTTTGCCGCGCCGGTCAAGCAGGTCTCGCCGTTCAACGACAAGGCCAAGGGCGATTTGCCTGATTGGCAAACCTACCGGGCGCCGACCAAGGACTACGACGAAACCGTCTACAACGTCGTGCCATACGCCGACGCCAAGGGCGACACCCTTACCGTGCTGCATAACAAGGCCGGTAGCCTCGGCGTATCGGTCGGCTTCAACACCGGGACGCTTCCCGTGTTCTCCCTGTGGAAAAACACCGATACCCAAGGCCAGGGCTACGTGACCGGGCTGGAGCCAGGCACCAGTTTCTCCTATAACCGCCGGTATCAGCGACCACTGGGCCTGGTGCCCACTATCGCGCCGAAAGAGCACAAGCAATTCCAGATCCACTACAGCCTGTTGGCGGACAAGGGCGCCGTGGATAAGGCACTCAAGCGCATCGATGAAATCCAGAACGGTCAAAAAACCGAGGTACGGGAAACGCCGCTGGTAGACCTGACCAAGCCGTGACGCGCTTCAAGGTGTAGCGGGTCGATATTGCAGGGCTTCGGCCAGATGCTCCCGGCGGATACTCGCCGCTTGCTCCAGATCCGCCAGCGTCCGGGCGACCTTGAGCAGGCGGTGGGCGGCGCGCAGCGACAAGGTCAGCCGTTCGCAAGCGGTTTCCAGCCACGTTTCATCGGTTGTGGATAACTTGCAGTGCCGACGCAAACCCGGCAGATCCAGGAAGGCGTTGGCGCAGCCCTGGCGTTTTTGCTGACGCTCCCGGGCTTCGGCCACTTGCTCGGCGACCGTGGCTGTATCGTCCCCGGGTTCGAGCTTGGGGCTCAGGGCTGTGGCCTCACGGGCGACGGTCAGGTGCAGGTCGATGCGGTCCAGCAGGGGGCCGGAGAGCTTATTGCGGTAGCGCTGCACCATGTCCGGCGTACACGAACAACGCCCGCTGGGCTCGCCTAGATATCCACAGGGGCAGGGATTCATCGCCGCCACCAGTTGGAAGCGTGCCGGAAAACGCACCCGGTCACGGGCGCGAGAAACTACGATGTGGCCCGACTCCAGCGGTTCCCTCAGAACTTCCAGCACTTTGCGGTCGAACTCTGGCAGTTCATCCAGGAACAGCACGCCATGGTGGGCGAGGGTGATTTCCCCAGGTTGCGGTTTCGATCCGCCACCCACCAATGCGGGGCCGGAGGCCGAGTGGTGCGGCTGGCGAAACGGGCGTTGCGGCCAATGGCTCAGCGGCACGCAACTGGCGACCGACTGGATGGCTGCAACTTCCAGCGCCTCGCTTTCCGCCAACGGCGGCAACAGCCCAGGCAAACGACTCGCCAGCAGGGTCTTGCCGGTGCCCGGCGGGCCGCTGAACAACAGGTTGTGCGCCCCCGCGGCGGCGATCAGCAACGCCCGCTTGGCCCCGGCCTGGCCTTGTACTTCATTCAGGTCGGGATAGGGCTTGCTGGCCGAAAGCAGCCCGTTGGAAACAAACGTTTTGACCGGGGTATGGCCATTAAAATGAGCCACGGCTTCGAGCAGGTGATTCACCGCAATCACCTTCAGCCCCGACGCCAGGCAGGCTTCCTCGGCATTCGCCCACGGCACCACCAGCGTACGCCCAGCCTTGCGCGCCGCCAGCGCTGCCGGCAATACCCCGCGTACCGGTCGTACGGCGCCGGATAACGCCAACTCGCCGAGGCATTCCACGTCGTCGAGCATCAAGGTTGGTACTTGCACGCTGGCCGCCAGGATCCCCAAGGCAATGGCCAGGTCGAACCGTCCGCCGTCTTTCGGCAGATCCGCCGGCGCCAGGTTCAAGGTGATGCGCCGCGCCGGGAAATTCAGCCCCGAATTGATGATCGCGCTGCGCACCCGGTCCTTGCTTTCCTTCACCGCCGCCTCCGGCAAGCCGACCATCGTCAGTGACGGCAAGCCATTGGCCAGATGAACTTCAACGGTAACGGGGGGAGCCTCCACTCCCACCTGGGCGCGGCTATGGACGATGGCAAGCGACATGAAACGTTCCTTGAGTGAGTAGGGTGCCGCATCCTGCGGCTCTTGAAGGTTAGTCGTGGGGACATGTATCGGAGCGGGAATCGAAGTGAGAAATTTTGGCAGGATGTTGCGGGCGCGGATGACGAGGCGTTCGAAAAATGACCGGACCAGGCCTCTGCTAGACTGCGATTTGCCCCATCGGCACTTGGCGGTATCAGCGGCGCTACGAGGAGGTGGCCCATGAACGATCTGCTGGCGCTGTTGACCGACAAGCGCTTTATCCCCCATGGGCATTGCTATATGTGGCGCCCGGATTTGCTGTGGACCAATGTGATCGCCGATGGTTTGATCACCCTCTCCTACGTCACCATTCCCTTCACGCTGATCTACTTCATCCACAAGCGCAAAGACGTGCCTTTTGACTGGATGCTGACGGCTTTTGGCGTGTTTATCCTGGCCTGCGGCACCAGCCATGTGATGGAAATCCTGACCATCTGGCAGCCTTATTATTGGCTATCGGCGCTGGTCAAGGTGATCACTGCGATGGCCTCGGTGATTACCGCCATCCTGCTGATCCGGCTGGTGCCCGCCGCCCTGAAAATCCCCAGCCCGCAGCAACTGGCCAAGGTCAACGACGAGTTGCGCGAGGCGCAGGCCGAACTGGTCACCACTGCGCGCCGGGCCGGCATGGCTGAAATTGCCACCAATGTGCTGCACAACGTGGGCAATGTGCTCAATAGCGTCAACGTGTCGGCCCAGGTCCTGTACGAGAAGGTGCATACCTCCAAAGGGCCGGGGGTCGCCAAGGTCGTTCAATTGATGAAGGAGCACCCCGATGATCTCGGCGACTTCATCAGCAGCGATCCAAAAGGCCGCGCGCTACCGGACTATCTCGGCAAGCTGGCCGAGGCCCTGGCAGTCGAACAACACAGCATGATCGCCGAGCTGGCGCAGTTGACCCGGCGAATCGACCACATCAAGGAGATCGTCGCCACCCAGCAGTCCTACGCCGGCAACTCCAGCGTGCTGGAACCGGGCTCGCTGCGAGAACTGGTCGAGGATGTGGTACGCATTTGCGATGTGTCCCTTGCCCTCCATCAGGTAACGCTGGTCAAGGAGTTCGATGATGTCCCGACAATGCCGCTGGACAAGCACAAAGTGCTGCAGATTCTGGTCAATCTGATCAACAACGCCCAGCAGGCACTGGGCTCGGGCGCGGGGCGGCCGTCGCGGATTACCCTGCGTCTGAAGGTCGTTGACGACACGCACGTGCGGGTCGAAGTGGAGGACAACGGCGAGGGGATTTCGACGGAGAATCTTGGACGGGTGTTCGAGCACGGCTTCACGACGCGCGCCGATGGTCATGGCTTTGGCCTGCACAGCTGCATCCTGGCCGCGCACGAGATGGGCGGTGAGCTGACGGCACTGAGCGCGGGGCCGGGCAAGGGCGCGCTCTTTATCCTGGAGTTGCCGCTGGCGCTTGCCCAAGGCTCATCCCAGCGGGTCGCGAGTGGTTGAGCCGCCAGCCCGGGCGGCTTACTCCTGTGCTGGAGCCAGTCGCGCTTCCATTTCCGCGACCTTGGCCTCCAGGCTTTCGAGCCGCGCCCGGGTTCGGGCCAGCACGACCATCTGACTGTCGAATTCTTCCCGGCTCACCAGGTCCAGCTTGCTGAACCCGCTTTGCAGCAGGGCCTTGAACTGGCTTTCTATTTCGCTTTTGGGCAGTGGAGTATCACCGCTCAAGAGGCGGGAGGCGTGGCCGCTCAGGGCGTCGAGGAGATCTTTGGGCGCAAGCATGTGCAGGTGTCCTGAAAACGATGGCGGGCAGTGTATCACGCAGTGTCTATAGTCAATTTGCACGCAAGGGATGCACGCTTTTCGCGCATGGGGTCGGGCATCGCTGCACTGTTGTTGTGCGTATCGCTGCGGTTCGTGGTGCGGCGCACGCGGGCGCGGTGGCCAAGAGGCTGAAATCAGAGGGTTTGGGCACAGATGGCAAGCTTTCTGCTTAGAGGCTGATGACCCATGCACTGATGCAGTCGTTGTGACGAATGCAGTGCAGCAGGCGGAGCGGGGAGTTTCGTCAGGAGCGGTTAACTGGCACCTGTCGGGCTACTTGGGCCGACGATGCGTTACAAAGCCAGGCACTGCGCTTAGACTTGAGTCGGGTTTGTTTTCCTGGGGCAAGTCCACCAATTCGGGAGAGAGTTTCATGAAGCTAGTCACTGCCATCATCAAGCCGTTCAAGTTGGACGACGTGCGCGAGTCGTTGTCCGAGATCGGCGTGCAGGGCATTACCGTTACTGAGGTCAAAGGCTTCGGTCGGCAGAAAGGTCACACCGAGCTGTATCGTGGCGCGGAATACGTGGTCGATTTCCTGCCCAAGGTGAAGATCGATGTCGCCATTGACGACAAGGATCTTGACCGGGTGATCGAGGCGATCACCAAGGCCGCCAACACCGGCAAGATCGGTGACGGAAAAATCTTTGTGGTCAATCTGGAACAGGCTATTCGCATCCGTACCGGCGAAACCGATACCGACGCTATTTAAGCCGCCAAACCCAACGCCCCAGGAGAAAACAATATGACTCTGCGTAAATTCGCAGGGCTAGGAGCCCTGTTGTCCTTCGCAATGCCTGGCCTGGCCATGGCAGAAGAAGCGGCAGCCCCAGTCCTGAACTCCGGCGATACCGCCTGGATGCTGACTGCCACGATTCTTGTACTGTTCATGACCATTCCCGGCCTGGCGCTGTTCTACGGCGGCATGGTTCGGTCGAAAAACCTTCTTTCCGTGATGATGCAGTGCTTCGCCATTACCGGTCTGATCAGCGTCCTGTGGGTCATTTATGGCTACAGCATCGCGTTCGACACCACGGGCATGGAGCAGGGCGTCGTCAACTTCAACTCTTTCGTGGGCGGCCTGGGCAAAGCCTTCCTGGCGGGTGTCACCCCGTCCAGCCTGACCGGTCCGGCGGCGCTGTTCCCTGAAGCGGTGTTCATCACCTTCCAGATGACCTTCGCCATCATCACCCCGGCCCTGATCGTCGGCGCCTTCGCCGAGCGGATGAAGTTCTCCGCCATGCTGATCTTCATGGGCGTGTGGTTCACTCTGGTGTATGCGCCGATTGCACACATGGTCTGGTCCGGTAACGGCGGCCTGCTGTGGGACTGGGGCGTGCTGGACTTCGCCGGCGGCACCGTGGTGCACATCAACGCCGGTATCGCCGGCCTGGTGGCGTGCCTGGTGCTGGGCAAGCGCAAAGGCTTCCCGACCACGCCGATGGCGCCGCATAACCTCGGTTACACCCTGATGGGCGCTGCCATGCTGTGGGTTGGCTGGTTTGGCTTCAACGCCGGCTCCGCCGTCGCCGCCAACGGCACCGCCGGCATGGCGATGCTGGTGACTCAGATTGCCACTGCCGCCGCTGCATTGGGCTGGATGTTTGCCGAGTGGATCACCCACGGCAAGCCAAGCGCACTGGGCATTGCCTCGGGCGTGGTAGCGGGTCTGGTTGCGATCACTCCGGCTGCCGGCACCGTGGGCCCGATGGGTGCCCTGGTCATCGGTCTGGCGGCGGGCGTGGTGTGCTTCTTCTGCGCAACCACCCTCAAGCGCAAACTCGGCTATGACGATTCCCTGGACGCCTTCGGTGTGCACGGCATTGGCGGTATCCTCGGCGCGATCCTGACCGGCGTGTTTGCAGCACCGGCCCTGGGTGGCTTCGGCACCGTGACCGATATCGGTGCGCAAGTGTGGATTCAATTCAAAGGTGTGGCCTTCACGGTGGTTTACACCGCGATCGTCACCTTCATCATCCTCAAGGTGCTGGACGCCGTCATGGGTCTGCGTGTCTCCGAGGAAGAAGAAGCCGTGGGCCTGGACTTGGCCCAGCACAACGAGCGTGGCTACAACCTGTAAGCACACGCAATAAAAAATGCCCGGCTTGCCGGGCATTTTTTTGTCTGGAATTTGTCAGTGCTCACACAGAGTGCTGGTTTTTCCGACGCCTTTTGTTGTGTAGGCGACATGGGTTTTTCTGCGGCCAAAGGCTTACATGGAAGCAGGCGCATTAGGCCCTTTGTTTTTTCCCAGAGCGCGCTAGAATGCGCGCCGAACGTGCGGAGATCTGTATGTGGCAACAGACGCTGATAACCCTGCGGGCAAGGCCTCGGGGCTTTCATCTGGTAACGGACGAGTTACTCGCCGGCCTGCCTGAACTCCAGGCGTGTCGTGTCGGTCTGTTGCATCTGTGGCTGCAGCATACCTCGGCCTCGTTGACCATCAACGAGAACGCCGATCCGGCGGTACGTCGAGACTTCGAACGGTTTTTCAATCGGCTGATCCCACAAGGAACCGCCGATTATGAGCACAACGACGAAGGCCTTGACGACCTCCCGGCGCACTTCAAGGCTAGCGTGCTTGGTTGTCAGCTCAGCCTGCCGATCACGGCAGGACGGCTGGCGCTGGGTACCTGGCAAGGTGTCTATCTGGGCGAGCACCGGGATCATGGCGGTGCTCGTAGAGTCCTCGCCACTTTGTACGGTGATGGGGCATAACCGCTGATTGCCGGCGGATGTTGAATTTTTTCTGGCAGCCTTCGACAGATGGCGAAGCTGGGCTATAACTAATCTGCTTTTCGCAAGTCATGAGGTAGAACATGAGCGACGATGATCTGGAAAACGACGACCTCGAAGTAGGTGACGAAGACGAGGCTGAAGAAGGCCTTGAAGCAGCGGCTGAAGACGTTGCCGATGATGAGGGGGCCGATGTACCGGTCCCTACCGCCAAAGGCAAGGCCAAGGCGGCAGTGTCGGTCGACGAGTTGCCGAGCGTAGAGGCCAAGAACAAGGAGCGTGACGCGCTCGCCAAGGCCATGGAGGAATTCCTGGCCAGGGGTGGAAAGGTGCAGGAAGTGGAGGCCAATGTGGTCGCTGATCCGCCCAAGAAGCCTGATAACAAGTACGGCAGCCGCCCTATCTGAGTTTCTGCTTGCTGAAAAAGCCCGCCGTCGCTGCGGGCTTTTTCATGGGCTGGATAAAATTTTCAGGCTAAGCACCGTCCCTGTGGGAGCGAGCTTGCTCGCGATAGCGGTTTACCTGTCACATCAATGCTGGATGTGCCGCCGCCATCGCGAGCAAGCTCGCTCCCACAAAGGGGCTTTGGCGGCTACAGAGCAGGGGTTCAGCGCTGGCTATGCCAGCCCGCCAGCAACCCCGGTAGCTCAGTCAGGCTGCGAATCTCTGCATCCGGCGCATGATCGGCGTCCCAGGTCTTGCCCGCCGGGTTGAACCACACCGCGCGCAGGCCGGCCTGTTGGGCACCGGCGATGTCATCGCCTGGATGATCGCCAATGTGCACGGCGGTCTGCGCCGTGGCGCCGCCGCGTTGCAGGGCTTCGTGGAACAGTCGGGCGTCAGGTTTGGCGATGCCGATGTCTTCTGCGCACAGGGCAAACTTGAAATAATCCGCCAACCCCAGGCGACGCACGTCGGCGTTGCCATTGGTGACCACGCCGAGGGCGAAATGGTTGGCCAGGATTTCCAGGGTGGGCTGCACCTCGGGGAAAATCTCCAGTTGATGACGGGCATGCAAGAAGGTCTCGAATGCCTGGTCCGCCAGTTCAGACGCTTGCCACTGGTCGTAGCCGGCTTCCTGCAATGCACGAAACAGCACCCGCCGGCGCAACGCGCTGATGCGATGCTTGAGGGTGGGCTCTTCGCGCAGCACCTGTTCGCGAATGGCAAACAGGTGCTCCACCGGCAAGCCGCCCAGATTCGGTGCGTTGTCGGTCAGCCATTGGCGTAAGACGGCTTCGGCGCTGGCGATCACGGGGGCGGTGTCCCACAGCGTGTCGTCGAGGTCGAAAGTGATGAGCTCGATGGTCATGATTCGTCGCCCTTGATGCGTTTGGCCCTGGGGTGGGCACTGTCATAGACCGTTGCCAGGTGCTGGAAGTCCAGGTGGGTGTAGATCTGGGTGGTCTTGATGTCCGAGTGGCCGAGCAGTTCCTGGACGGCACGCAGGTCCTGGGAGGACTCCAGCAGATGGCTGGCAAAGGAGTGCCTGAGCATGTGCGGGTGCAGGTTCTGCCCCAATTCCCGTTCGCCGGCCGCCTTGACCCGTACCTGGATCGCCCGCGGACCGAGGCGTCGGCCTTGTTGGCTGACGAACACCGCGTCGTCGGCGGGGTTGGTCAGCGCCCGCAGCGGCAGCCACAGTTCCAGGGCTTCGCGGGCCTTGCGGCCGATGGGCAGCAGGCGGGTCTTGCTGCCCTTGCCGAGCACCTGGACCATGCCGTCGGCCAGGTCCAGTTGATCCAGGTTCAACCCCGTCAACTCCGATAGCCGCAGGCCGGAAGAATAGAACAGCTCGAGGATCGCCTGGTCTCGCCGTGCCAGGAAGTCGTCCTCGACGGCACCTTCAAGCAGTTGCAGGGCGCGATCGGTGTCGAGGGTTTTCGGCAGGCGGCGTTCGCCCTTGGGCGGCGCCAGGCCGGTGGCCGGGTCGTGATCGCAGAGACCTTCGCGGTTGAGGTAGTGGTACAAGCCGCGCACTGCCGACAACAGTCGCGCCAGGCTGCGGGAGGATTGCCCTTGTTGGTGCAGGCGGGCGATCAGGCTACGCAGGCGCTGGATGTCCAGCGCTGACCAGCTGCCAATGTTCTGTTTCTGGCACCAGCCCAGGACTTTGTCCAGGTCGCGACGATAGGCCGACAACGTGTGGGGCGACACCTGGCGCTCACTGCGCAAGTGTTCGCAGTAGGCGTCCAGTTGCCGTTCCATCATCAGCGTACCGAGCGCAGCGAACCGGCAACCCGTGGCAGCACCCGGCCGGTGACTTCGGCGATGTAGCTCAGGAACAATGTGCCCACCGAGCTCTTGTAGTGCTGCGGATCGCGGCTGGCGATGGCCAGCACACCGTGCACGCCCTGATGGGCAATGGCGACGACGGCGGTGGAGCCGATCTGCTTGCGCTGCTCTTCACCGAACAGGAAGTCCAGTTCATGCTCGCGCAGGCTGCCACTGACGCTTTTGTTTTCCGTGAGCAGGCCGCCGATGGCGGTCTGTGCATCGGCATGAGTCACCCAGCGGCCCACCGGCATGGCGTTGTCGCCAAACAGGATCAGGCTGACAAAAGGTACCTGGAAATCCTGGCGCAGGCTGTCTTCGACACTCATCACCAGGTCTTCGAGGGTGCTGGCGTCCATCAGCGCCAGGATCAATCGACGGGTCTTGTCGAAGAGCCGATCATTGTCCCGTGCCACGTCCATCAGGTGCGAAAGTCGATGGCGCATCTCGATGTTGCGCTCGCGCAGGATCTTCATCTGATGTTCCACCAGCGACACGGTGTCGCCGCGCCGGTGGGGGATGCGCATCGTCGCAAGCAATTCTTCGTGCTCGACGAAGAAGTCCGGATGAGCCTCCAGGTAAGCGGCTACCGCCGCGGCCTGCGGGAGCGGGCTAGGGGATTCGTCGGGCTGTGGGGCTGGAACCTGTGGCTGGTCGGTCATGGGTTTGGCTCACTCAAAGACGAACTTGTCCTTCGTATACGCGTACTGCCGGACCGGTCATCATCACCGGTTGGCCGGGGCCTGCCCATTCGATGGACAGGCGCCCGCCAGGCAGGTCGATCAACAATGGCGAATCCATCCACCCCTGGCTGATCGCAGCGACTGCGGCGGCGCAGGCGCCGGTACCGCAGGCCTGGGTTTCCCCGGCACCGCGCTCCCAGACGCGCAATTGCGCACGGTGGCGATCGATGACCTGCAGGAAACCGACATTCACCCGCGCAGGAAAGCGCGGATGGTGCTCGATTTTCGGCCCCAGCTCATGCACCGGAGCACTGTTGATATCGGTCACTCGCAGCACGGCATGGGGGTTGCCCATGGACACCGCCGCCAGTTCCACGGTGGTGCCGTCGACGTCCACCTGATAGCTCAGGGCCTGGGCCGGCGCTTCGAACGGAATGTCCGCCGGTACCAGGCGCGGGGCGCCCATGTTGACGCCGATCTGGCCGTCGCTGCGTACATCCAGTTCGATGATGCCGCTTTTGGTTTCGACGCGAATCTGCCGTTTGGCGGTCAGGCGCTTGTCCAGCACAAAGCGGGCGAAGCAGCGCGCACCGTTGCCGCATTGCTCCACTTCCGAACCGTCGGCGTTGAAGATCCGATAGCGGAAATCCACGTCCGGGTTGTTAGGTGCCTCGACGATCAGCAACTGGTCGAAACCGATACCGGTGTGCCGGTCGCCCCATTGCTTGGCGTGCTTGGGCAGGATGTGCGCGTGCTGGCTGACCAGGTCAAGGACCATGAAGTCGTTGCCCAGGCCGTGCATCTTGGTAAAACGCAGCAGCATGGTTTTACTCCGGCAGCAGGCTTTCGCCGGCAAACAACTCGGCTACCGTCTCGCGGCGACGCACTTGGAATGCCTGATCACCGTCCACCAGCACCTCGGCGCAGCGGCCGCGGGTGTTGTAGTTGGAGCTCATGACAAACCCGTAGGCGCCGGCCGAGTGCACGGCCAGCAGATCGCCTTCTTCCAGCGCCAGCTCCCGGCCCTTGGCCAGGAAGTCACCGGTTTCGCAGATCGGCCCGACGATGTCATAGCTGCGAGCAGCGGTATTGCGAGGGCGCACCGCGGTCACGTCCATCCACGCCTGGTACAGCGCCGGGCGGATCAGGTCGTTCATGGCCGCATCGACGATGGCGAAGTCCTTGTGCTCGGTGTGCTTGAGGTATTCGACCTGGGTCAGCAGCACGCCGGCATTGGCGACGATGTAGCGGCCCGGCTCGAACATCAGCGCCAGGTCACGCCCTTCGAGGCGCTCACGCACCGTCTTGATGTAGTCGGCCACCAGCGGCGGCTCTTCGTCGCGGTAGCGCACGCCGACACCGCCACCGAGGTCGATGTGACGCAGGTAGATGCCGCAATCACTGAGGCGGTCGACCAGCGCCAGCAGGCGGTCGAGGGCATCGATGAAGGGTTCCAGGGTGGTCAGCTGCGAGCCGATGTGGCAATCGACACCCAGCACTTCCAGGTTTGGCAGTTGGGCGGCGCGCACGTACACGTCTTCGGCGTCGGCAATGGCGATGCCGAACTTGTTTTCCTTGAGACCGGTGGAAATGTACGGGTGGGTACCCGCGTCGACGTCCGGGTTCACGCGCAGGGAGATCGGCGCGCGGACACCCAGCTCGGCGGCGACGATCTGCAGGCGCTCCAGCTCGTCGGTGGATTCGATGTTGAAGCAGTGCACACCGACTTCCAGTGCGCGGCGCATGTCTTCACGGGTCTTGCCGACCCCGGAAAATACGATCTTGTCAGCGCTGCCGCCAGCGGCCAGGACGCGTTCGAGCTCACCACCGGAGACGATGTCGAACCCCGCGCCCAGACGTGCCAGGACATTGAGCACACCCAGGTTGGAGTTGGCTTTTACGGCGAAACACACCAGGTGCGGCATGCCGACGAGGGCATCGGCGAAGGCCAGGTATTGGGCTTCGATGTGAGCTCGGGAATAGACGTAGGTCGGCGTGCCGAAACGCTCGGCGATCGCGGACAGGGCAACCCCTTCCGCGAACAGCTCCCCGCCACGGTAGTTAAAAGCGTCCATGGCGTTCCCTTAGTAAGTGGTGTGGGTGTCGTGCGCGTGGGATTTGGCTTGCGACGACTTGGCCTGCTCTTCAGGGGACTTGCTGTCATCAGGCAGGTACAGCGGACCTTTTTGACCACAGGCTGTTACAAGGCAGGCAACCGCGACGAGCGCAGCAAGGGAAGAGATCAGGCGCTTCATGGCGAAATCCTTGAAAATGCGTTAATTGCGCCGGAGTATACCGGCCACCCGGCAGCTTGCCTATGCGACGGGGCTCCCGTCCGGCGGGCCTGGGCATTTGACGGCGCCGCCGGTCGTCGGTCGGTATATCCTTTGCAATCATCGGGACGCGCCCGTATCTTGCGGCGCTTGAGCATGAGCAGACATTTTTGAGGTTGCCACAATGAGTTTGACTGAAGCCCGTTTCCACGATCTGGTCGATAGCACCCAGCAGACGCTGGAGGATGTGTTTGACGAAAGTGGCCTGGATATCGATCTGGAGAGCTCCGCTGGTGTGCTGACCGTCAAGTTCGAGAACGGCAGCCAGTTGATCTTCAGTCGCCAGGAGCCGTTGCGGCAGTTGTGGCTGGCAGCGGTCTCCGGTGGCTTCCATTTCGACTACGACGAGGAAAGCGAGCGCTGGATGTGCGACAAGAGCGAAGAGCAGTTGGGCGAGATGCTCGAGCGCATCGTCAAGCAGCAGGCTGATGTAGAACTCGATTTCGAAGGCCTGTGACCGCGTGAGCCAGACCGGAACGGCGCGGCCGCCCAAGCCGCTCTACAGTAATGTCAGCCCGGCGGTGCCGTCGCCGTGTACCAGCGTGTGCAAGCTGGATGAACAGAGAGTCTGCCTCGGCTGTTTCCGTCATGTGGAGGATATCCGCGAATGGCGCTCGGCCGATGATGAGCGGCGGCGGGTCATCTGCGCCGAGGCGCTCAAGCGCAAATCCCGGTAGGAGCTGCCGAAGGCTGCGATCTTTGGATTTTGATCTTTGGGGGCTTTCGTTTAGTACTCAATTGTCTGGGGCAAGATCGCAGCCTCGTTGCACTCGTCGGCGCCTACTGTTAGTGTCCGGCTACGCCTCAACTCATCGAGGCCCGTGAAAACCCCGCCTTTTTGTGGCGGGGTTTTGCTTTTTTCGTGCAGAAGAACGGAGTCTGCCAGGATCATGACCGCACCTTCCATTACCCTTACCCGTCTGGACGTACAGCGTCTGGAACGCCTGATCGACAGCCTTGATGAAACGCTGCCGGGCGTGATTGCGCTGCAAACCGAACTGGATCGCGCCGAGAACGTGGTGGGCCACGATGAAGTGCCCGCCGATGTCGTGACCATGAACTCGCGCGTGCACTGCCGCGAAGAAAGCAGTGGCAAGGATTACCACCTGACCCTGGTTTACCCGCAGGACGCGAATGCCGACGACGGCCGGATCTCGATCCTGGCTCCGGTGGGCAGTGCATTGCTGGGCCTGAAGGTCGGCCAGCATATTGACTGGCCGGCGCCGGGTGGCAAAACGCTGAAGCTGACGTTGCTGGGTGTGGAATACCAGCCTGAAGCGGGCGGTGATTTCCACCTCTGAGCACGTCAGGCCAAGGCCAGTGCCTCGTTCAGCGCGCGTTCCAGGTCGGCCTTGTAGCGCAGGTACAAATTACTTGAGCAGCCACCGTCACCTACCAGGCCGGAGAGGTCCAGGTCGGTGATGTAGCAGCGGTAGCGTTCGGTCTCGCGACGCTGTCCAACGATCTCCTTGGCGACCACGCGGAACAACTGGTCGCCATGCTCCAGCTCCGAAAACTCCTGCTGATCGCAATACAAGGTGACGTGCACTTGCCCGTGCGCGACTTTGCCGATAATGGCCTGTACGTCGTAAAACGGTTTGTTCACCGGTGTCTGCGGCGCCTGCCGCGACTCGATCCGTCGTGCCCGTCCGCTGCCTGAGGGCAGAAGCTGGTAGTACAGGGTTTCCAGGCTCAACGGTTGGGTGGCATCCATCGGCAGCAAAGCGTCGCGGCGGTACAGCACCGATTGCAGAAAGCGCTGCAAGGGCACCAACAGGCTGTGTTCGTCGTGATAGGGCAAGCGCTGTTGCCACAAGGCGTTGAGTTCATCGAGCACGTACAGCTCGGCGTCGTGCTCGTTGACCCGATAGAACACTTGGATGCACTCAGGCTGGCCCATGGGCAAGAGCAACGCCAGGTCGTGGTCTTCCAAGGCCATCGGATCAAGGTGCAGCGGGCTGTAGGCCGTCAGTTCCTCGCCCAGGTAGTCCATCAGCGCCGACAGGCTGCCCAGCGCCACATGGTTGACCTGGCCGGGCACCAGTTCCAGTACGTGATAGTGCTGCTGGACCTGAAGCAGATAACGGTGATTGAGCCGGCTCAACAGCAGGGTCTGGGCCGTTTCGAAGACTTCTTCGACCCGCCGTGCAATGAACTGGGCGCGGTTGTGGCAGAAACAGCGTACCTGCAAACGCGGCTGGTGCTGCGTGACGGGCAGGTCGTTGAGGTAGTCGCGCAGGCAGTCGAGCAGGGCGTGCTCATCGTCAAAACGGTTGACCAGCACTTCATTCCAGCTGTTGAGCGTGACCTGGTCGAGGGTCAGCACCAGGTTCTCCCGTACCCCGGCGTAGCTCAGGGAGTCGGTACGCTCGGTGGTCATCAGGATATTCAGGTCGCGGTGATGCTTGAGCGGGTCGACGCCGACGTTCACCAGGATCAGCACTTCGCTAGGCACGCTGGCACGCAATAACTGTTCTTCGTCGACCGTGGTCAGGGGCAGGGCGATGGACTGTTGCAGGCTGCCCAGCAGATTGAACAGTTCGAACTCGCTCAGGTCGCTTTCCCCGGGGTGCAGCGCCAGGCGCGTGCTGCTGTCAATCACGCCGTTGCGATGGCTCCAGGTCAAGAGCTCCAGCAACTCGCGGCTGCGCTTGATTGGCGCGAAGTTCTCCCACTCCAGGGCGTTGAGGCTGCCGTTATACAAACCCCACTGGTGCTGTCCCGGCTCTTTCTTATTAGGTGACTGGACCAGTGTCAGGGTGTCTTCGGCCAAGTCCGGGGCAATGCCGGGGTTGATGAACTCGACCTTGTCGGCCTTGCGTTCGAAGGCGGCGTACAACCGCCTGCCGAGGACGTTGAGGTCGCGCTTGTTGATCAGACTGACGGTTTTCTCGTTGCGGGCAAACTGGGTCAGGAAGCGATAGCTGTAGGTCAGCTCGTTGACCAGCGCCCGTCGCTCGGTGCTGACCTGGCGTACCTTCCACTGGCTGCGGCTGTCGAGCAGTGCCAGTTGGCGTTGGTCCCAGCCCCATTCCCGGGCCAGTCGCTCGAGCAGCACCCGCTGCCAGCCGCTGCTGCGCGCCTGGCCGGTGAGCTTGCGATTGACCTTCAGGTACAGCGCCCGGCGGATCAGTTCCAGGCGTTCGGGTTCGCCGCGGGCATTGAGGTATTCCTCGAGGCGGCGATAAACCACCATGTATGGGTCCAGCTCTTCCAGGTCCAGGTTGTTGGCAAACACGGCTTGTTTGAAGCGCAGGCTCAGACAGCGGACGTTCGGGTGTTCGCTGGCATACACCTCGGTCAACAGTAGCTTGAGCACTGACTTGTAAGGCGATTCGATGCCTTTGAACAATTGCCAGAGCCCGGCGCCGATGAATTCTCCTGCCGGGATGTAGGCCAGATGCCCCAGGTCCAGGGTTTCATCCGCGCGGATAAAGCGCTTGGAAATCAGTGTGTGGGTGTACTGCTCATAATCTTCTTCTTCGTAGACCGGCACCAGCCACCAGATGGGCGTGCGCCCGGCCAGCCAGATGGCGGTGCGGTAGAACTCGTCCAGCAGCAGGTAATGTTGGGTCGTACCGCAATCGTCGGAACTGAGCTGGTTGTCCCGCTCGCCTCGCACGAAGCGCGCCGGGTCGATCAGGAAAAAATGTGCTTCGGCCCCCTGAGTCGCGGCCCAGATCTCCAGCAGCTGGCATTTCCTGTGCAGCTCGGCCAGTTCCTCCTCGCTCAAGTCCGGGCCGTGGCAGACCCACACATCCATGTCGCTCTGATCGGCCTGGGCCAGCGTGCCAAGGCTACCCATCAAGAACAGGCCAAGAATGGGGCGCGGCGGGTTACTGCCGTGGCGCGGCTTGTAGGAAAACGAGCGGGTCAGCCGCTGGGCTTCGGCCAGGACGCTGGCATCGGGTTCATAGTTCGACAGCCCGGCAGGCGTGCTGCCCGAGACGTAGCCGGGCAACAGGGGATGGTTGACGTGGAAAAACAGCGGCAACAGCGTCAACACACCTTGCTGGCGGGTCGATAGGCCTTCCAGGGCGCGCTCCATCCGGACGCTGTTGAGCTTGAGAAAACGTGCGCGCAACTGGCTCAGGACCTTGCGGTCGATTCCCTCGTCCAGATCGGGGCGTATTTCGTGATTGCGGGTCATGTCAGCTCAAACCGCTCGCGGCGTCGAACGTGGGAGATCACAGGTGATGGCAGTTTAGCGTCCGATCGGCGGAATTCTTAAGCTGAAATAGGGTTTTAACAGCAGAATCTTTACGCGGGGCGCCAGTACGCCTGCGGAAATCTCGCTGAAGGAGATTTCCGTGGGCGGCAGGGGAGAATCAGGCGGTTTCTTGAACGCTGAGTATCGTCAGAACGGTTTGTACACTTTGTGCAGCATCGCGCCCCAGGCTGGTCAGATAACCGCCGTCGGGTTGGTCGATCAGTTCTTTTTCGTACAGGCGTTGGGCAGCGGCAATGGCTTTCGGGGCAGCGGTCTGATGAATTTTCAGGCCTTCCTGGGAACTGTCCAGGTTGAAGAGTGCAAGGATTTCCAGTTCGGCAACCAGCTCAGGGGTAAGCGACATAAGGACTCCAGACTTTCTAGGAATTTGGACGACAGCGACACTAAGGTGAGCGCACTCGGCCGGGCTGTCCAGTGTCAGCGTCATGCTTTTTTTGTTTAAAGCGATTCTTTTGTGGCGACGGAGCTTGCTCCCGCTCGGCTACGCAGCAGTCGTCAAGCTAGTGGGGCCGCTTCGCGCCCCAGCGGGAGCAAGCTCCCTCGCCACAAGAGCGGTTCAGTTCTTTTCCGGCGGCAACTCAGGCAAGGCGCGCAAGGCGGCTTCATACCACTCGGTATTGAAGGCACGGTCCTCCTCCAGGATCGCGTCAATTTCCACCGCCAGCACATGGGCCATCAGGTTGAGAATTTCTTCGCGCTCATAACCCACCAGGGTCAATTTATTCAAAACAGCCCTGGCTGCTGGCGGGTTTTCGCTTTCGATCTGGTTTTCGATGGCTTCGATCAGCGTCGATTCGACAAATTCTTCTTCGTCGTTATCGATATCGGTTGGCTCGCTCATGGCAGGCTCCTGGGAGAAAGGGCGCCAGTTTACCTGCATTCAGCGGCGTGATGCGCCTGGCGAGAAACGCCTCGGCAGTCTATAACGCAAGGCTGCCAACCCCGCACGGCCTGGAGGCTTTGTAATGCTCAAGCTTTATGGTTTCTCTGTCAGTAATTATTACAACATGGTCAAACTGGCACTGCTGGAGAAGGGCCTGCCCTTCGAGGAGGTGCCGTTCTTTGGCAACCAGACGCCGGAAGCCCTGGCCATCAGCCCGCGCGGCAAGGTGCCGGTGCTGAAGACCGAGCAGGGTTTTATCAACGAGACCAGCGTGATCCTCGAATACATCGAGCAAACCCAGCCAGGCAAGGCCCTGCTGCCCAGTGACCCGTTCGAACGTGCCCAGGTGTTGGCCTTGTGCAGGGAGATCGAGCTGTACATCGAGTTGCCCGGGCGGGCCTGCTATGGCGAGGCATTTTTCGGCATGTCGGTACCCGAGGCCATCAAGGAAAAGACCAGGGCCGAATTGCTGCTGGGGTTCGCCTCGCTGGGCAGGCACGGTAAATTCTCGCCCTACGTGGCAGGCGATAGCTTGAGCGTTGCCGATCTGTATTTTTTCTACAGTGTTTCGCTGGCGTGTCAGGTGGGCAGGAAACTGTTCGATATCGACCTGCTGGCGGATATGCCAGCGGCCAAGGCGCTGATGGAGCGCTTGGGGCAGAACCCGCATGTGCAACGGATTGCGGCGGATCGAGAAGCGGCGATGCCGGGGTTTTTGGCGATGATCGCGGCCAAGAAGTGAGTTTTGTGGTGTTCTGAAGGACGCTTTCGCGAGCAAGCCCGCTCCCACATTGGATCTCTATATGTTCACAAAATTTGTGTTCACTGAAGATCTACTATGGGAGCGGGCTTGCTCGCGAAGCTTTTAGCGGCTGGCGAGCAACGCCTGGCCGCGCACAACCGCTGCCTTGACCTGCGCCGGTGCCGTGCCGCCAATGTGGTCACGGGCATTGACCGAACCTTCCAGGGTCAGCACCGCAAACACGTCCTGCTCAATCTGGTCGCTGAACTTGCGTAGTTCGTCCAGGCTCATCTCTGCCAGGTCCTTGCCGCTGTCCACACCGTACTTCACGGCATGGCCAACGATTTCATGGCAATCACGGAACGGCAGGCCACGGCGCACCAGGTAATCGGCCAAGTCAGTGGCGGTGGAGAAACCGCGCAGGGCCGCTTCGCGCATTACGGCATGCTTGGGCTTGATCGCCGGAATCATGTCGGCAAAGGCTCGCAGCGAGTCGCGCAGGGTGTCGGCGGCGTCGAACAGCGGTTCCTTGTCTTCCTGGTTGTCCTTGTTATAGGCCAGCGGCTGGCCTTTCATCAGGGTCAACAGGCCCATCAGTGCGCCGAACACCCGGCCACTCTTGCCCCGTACCAGTTCCGGCACGTCGGGGTTTTTCTTTTGCGGCATGATCGAGCTGCCGGTGCAGAAGCGGTCCGGCAGGTCAATGAATTGGAATTGCGCACTGGTCCACAGCACCAGCTCTTCGGAGAAGCGCGACAGGTGCATCATCGCGATGCTCGCGGCAGCGCAGAATTCGATGGCGAAATCGCGGTCCGAAACGTTATCCAGCGAGTTGCCGCCCACGGCGTCGAAGCCGAGCAGTTGCGCGGTGTATTGGCGATCGATCGGATAGGTGGTACCGGCCAGCGCGGCGCTGCCCAGGGGCATGCGGTTGGTGCGCTTGCGGCAATCGACCAGGCGCTCGTAGTCGCGGCTGAGCATTTCGAACCAGGCCAGCATGTGATGCCCGAAGGTCACCGGCTGAGCGGTTTGCAGGTGGGTGAAGCCCGGCATGATGCTTTCGGCCTCACGCTCGGCTTGTTCCAGCAGGCCTTTTTGCAGGCGGGTGATCTCGGCCAGGATCAGGTCGATTTCATCGCGCAGCCACAAGCGGATGTCGGTAGCCACCTGGTCGTTGCGGCTGCGACCGGTGTGCAGTTTCTTGCCGGTCACGCCGATGCGATCGGTCAGGCGTGCTTCGATGTTCATGTGCACGTCTTCAAGATCGATGCGCCAGTCGAACTGGCCGGCTTCGATTTCATCCTGGATGGTTTTCAAGCCATCGATGATGCTGTCGCGCTCGGCATCGGTCAGCACGCCGACCTTGGCCAGCATGGTGGCGTGGGCGATCGAACCCATGATGTCGTGGCGATACAGGCGCTGGTCGAAGTTGACGGAGGCGGTGAAGCGGGCGACGAAGGCGTCGACGGGTTCACTGAAGCGGCCGCCCCAGGACTGATTGGTCTTGTCAGTGCTCATGAATTCGCTCGTGATCGGCTGAAGAAAAAATAGCGGGTTAAGGCTGCGGCGGATGATAGCAGGGTTGTCGGGGCTGGCGCTGGCACTGGTCGGCAGGTTTTTTGCGCACAACCCGAGCATTTAATGAGGCTTTTTGCGCAACGATATTTTCCGATTGAGCAATATCGTCGTGGCAACCGTCTACAGTGGACGGTAGGACTTTTGCTTTTTCCATCCATGGCGCAGCGGACGAATAGAAAAGGGGGAGCTCATATTGGTCAGATCGAGTGTTAACAATCCCTACGGCGACGCCGTGCGACAACGGGTCTCGAGCATCTATCGGCAGGCGCTGGTAAAGATAGGCAACCGCCTCGCGGCACTTTTTGGCCCTCGAGCGAGTCTTAGCGTGGATCGCGGTGACGGATGTCACTTCCCCTGTCTACGCTATCCTTGTGCGAGACTCACGCAGGAATCCAGCGCAATATGAATGTCCTGATCGTTGATGACGAACCACTGGCCCGTGAGCGCCTGAGCCGAATGGTCGGCGAACTCGAGGGTTACAGTGTCCTGGAGCCGAGCGCCACCAATGGCGAAGAGGCGTTGGCCCTTATTGACAGCCACAAGCCGGATATCGTACTGCTCGACATTCGCATGCCTGGCCTGGATGGCTTGCAGGTCGCGGCGAAGTTGTGCGAACGAGAGTCGCCGCCCGCCGTGGTGTTCTGTACCACCCGGGACGACTTTGCGCCCGAAGTCCTGCAGGCCGGCGCCGTGGGCTATCTGGTCAAGCCGATCGCTGCCGAGGCGCTGGTTGAAGCCTTGCGCAAGGCCGAGCGGCCCAATCGGGTGCAACTGGCGGCGTTGACCCGTCCGGCAGCCGAAAGCGGCAGCGGCCCGCGCAGCCACATCAGTGCGCGCACCCGCAAAGGCATCGAGCTGATCCCGTTGAACCAGGTGGTCTACTTCATTGCCGACCATAAGTACGTGACCCTGCGCCATGAGAGTGGCGAGGTGTTGCTGGACGAGCCGCTCAAGGCCCTTGAAGACGAGTTCGGCGAGCGCTTTGTTCGCATCCACCGCAATGCCCTTGTGGCGCGTGAGCGAATCGAGCGTTTGCAGCGCACCCCTCTGGGGCACTTCCAGCTGTTTCTCAAAGGGCTCAATGGCGATGCGCTGATTGTCAGTCGGCGACACGTGGCCGGTGTGCGCAAGATGATGCAGCAGCTTTAGCGCCGTGTTCCAAGGCGTGCCATGTGCTGCATTCCCAGGACATTGACGGCCAGGGAGGCCTTGGGGTCGTGATTCAAGTCAAAGCGGTTTTGGCTGAGCTGTTATTATCTGCCGTATCTTTTAAGTACGGATTGATCCATGTCCCCTCGCGAGATCCGCATCGCCACCCGTAAAAGTGCCCTGGCCCTCTGGCAGGCCGAATACGTCAAAGCCCGTCTGGAGGCTGCCCACCCAGGCTTGCTCGTGACGCTGGTACCCATGGTCAGTCGCGGTGACAAGCTGCTGGACTCGCCATTGTCAAAAATCGGCGGCAAGGGCCTGTTCGTCAAGGAGCTGGAAACCGCTTTGCTGGACAACGAAGCCGACATTGCCGTGCATTCGATGAAAGACGTGCCCATGGACTTCCCCGAAGGCCTGGGCCTGTTTTGCATCTGTGAGCGGGAAGATCCGCGCGATGCATTCGTCTCCAATACGTTTTCCAGCCTTGATGCACTGCCTGCCGGCAGTGTGGTCGGCACCTCCAGTTTGCGTCGTCAGGCACAGTTGCTGACCCGTCGGCCGGATCTGCAAATCCGTTTTCTGCGTGGCAACGTCAACACTCGCCTGGCCAAGCTCGACGCCGGTGAGTATGACGCGATCATCCTTGCCGCCGCGGGCCTGATCCGCCTGGGCTTCGAAGATCGAATCACCTCGGCCATCAGTGTCGACGACAGCTTGCCAGCGGGTGGGCAGGGGGCGGTGGGCATCGAATGCCGCAGCGCCGACAGCGACATCCACGCCCTGCTGGCGCCGCTGCACCACGAAGACACCGCCACCCGGGTGTTCGCCGAGCGAGCTCTCAACAAACATCTCAATGGCGGTTGCCAGGTGCCCATTGCCTGTTACGCCGTGCTGGAAGGCGAGCAGGTCTGGTTGCGTGGCCTGGTGGGTGATCCGAACGGTGGCCGGCTGCTCAGCGCCGAGGCCCGGGCGCCGCGCCGCGATGCCGAGGCTTTGGGCGTGCAGGTTGCCGAAGACCTGCTCAGCCAGGGCGCCGATGACATTCTCAAGGCGGTCTACGGCGAGGCCGGCCACGCGTGACGGGCTGGCGACTGCTGCTCACCCGGCCGGCGGACGAGTCGTCGGCGCTGGCGGCTGTCCTGGCTGACGCGGGGGTGTTCAGCAGCAGCCTGCCGTTGCTGGATATCGAGCCGATCCCCGTATCCGATGCCGAGCAGGCGATCCTTCAAAGGCTGGACCAGTATTGTGCCGTGATCGTGGTCAGCAAACCCGCCGCGCGCCTGTGTGTCGAACTGCTGCGCCAATACTGGCCCGAGCCACCCGACCAGCCATGGTTCAGCGTGGGTGCGGCCACCGGACAGATCCTTGCCGATGCCGGCCTCACCGTGTTTTATCCCGATAACGGCGATGACAGCGAAGCCTTGCTGGAGCACCTGGTGTTACGCCAGGCTATCACCCGGCCCGATCCCAAGGTTCTGATCGTGCGTGGCGAGGGCGGACGCGGGTTGCTGGCGGAGCGTTTGCGCGAGCAAGGTGCTAGTGTCGATTATCTGGAGTTGTACCGGCGCGGTCTGCCCCACTATGGCGAAGGTGAATTGCCAGCGAAGGTTGCAGCGGAACGCTTGAACGCCCTGGTGGTCAGCAGTGGGCAGGGCTTCGAGCATCTGCAGCAGCTGGCTGGCGATGCGTGGCCCGCCCTGGCGCGATTACCGTTGTTTGTTCCAAGCCCGAGGGTTGCCGAGATGGCGCGTGCCGCCGGGGCCCGAACAGTTGTGGATTGCCGTGGCGCCAGTGCCACGGCTTTGCTGGCGGCGTTACGGGAACAATCCGTGCCGTTTTCTAATGCAAAGGATGGATACGTGAGCGAAACAGCCTTGCCAAAAGAAGATCAAGAGCAGCCAGCGATCGATGCGCCGGTTCAAACCCCGGCCCCGGTGGCGCCGCGTCGCGGCAACGGCCTGGCCATTGTCGCGTTGTTATTGGGGGCTGCCGGTGTGGCGGTTGGCGGTTGGGGCGTGTGGCAGGTGCGTCACCTGCAGCTCAATAACCAGCAGCAGTCCAGCCAGGTCCAGGCGCTGAATGACCAGGCCCAGACCCTCAAGCTCAATGAGCAACGCCTGAGTGAACGCCTGGCGCAATTGCCTCCGGCCGAAGAGCTGGAAGAGCGGCGGCGTCAGGTCGCCCAGTTGCAAGGTGATCAGCAGCGTCTGAACCAGCGCCTGGAGACCGTGCTCGGTGCCAGTCGCAAGGACTGGCGCCTGGCTGAAGCCGAACATCTGTTGCGCCTGGCCAGCCTGCGTCTTTCCGCCCTGCAAGACATCAGCAGTGCCCAGGCCCTGGTCCAGGGCGCTGACGAAATCCTCCGGGAGCAGAACGACCCCGGCTCGTTTGCCGCCCGCGAGCAGTTGGCCAAGACCCTCGCGGCGTTGCGCAGCACCGAGCAACCGGATCGTACCGGGCTGTTCCTGCAACTGGGTGCCCTGCGTGATCAGGTGTTGCAGCTCACCGAGTTGGCGCCCGAATACAAGGATCGCGGTGAATCCCTACTGGGCCTGACCGCCGACGGCGATGGCGCCAGCCGCTGGGCACAGTGGTGGGATCAGATCTCGCGCTACATCCGCATCGATTTCAATGCTGACGAGAACGTCCGCCCGCTCTTGGCCGGGCAGAGCCTGGTGCAGGTGCGCCTGGCCTTGAGCCTGGCGTTGGAGCAGGCGCAATGGGCCGCCCTCAACGGCCAGGCGGCGGTGTACACCCAGGCGCTGACCGAAGCCCGGGACGTGCTCAAGAACAACTTCAACCAGGACAACCCGCAAAGCAAAATCATGCTTGAGCGCGTGGGAGAGCTGTCCAAGCAACCGGTGACGGTGGTCACGCCGGACCTGACGGGCACCCTGAGCAGCGTCCAGGCCTACCTTGAGCGTCGCAACCTGAATGTCGAAGAGTCGGTCAAGCCGCTGCCCAAGGCTGGTGAGCAGGGGGCTACGCCATGAAACGTCTCTACGTGATTCTGTTCGTAGTTATCGCTGCCGCCGCGTTGCTGGGCGTGGCGATCGCCGAGCATTCGGGTTACGTGCTGGTGGCGTACAAGAACTTCCGTTACGAAGCCGGCCTGTGGGTCACCCTGGCGCTGGTGGCGGTGCTCTGGCTGGTGTGGCGGGGCGTGAGTGCCTTGGTCGGGCTGGTGACCACCTCCAGCGGCGTGGTCAACCCGTGGTCGCGGCGCAACCGTAGTCGTCGTGTGCAAGTGGCAATCGAGCACGGCCAACTGGACCTGGCCGAAGGTCGCTGGGCCAGTGCCCAACGTCACTTGCATCGTGCCGCCGAAGCCGAGCGCCAGCCGCTGCTGTATTACCTCGGTGCCGCCCGTGCGGCCAACGAACAAGGGCTTTACGAACAGAGCGACAGTTTGCTGGAACGTGCCTTGGAGCGTCAGCCCCAGGCGGAACTGGCCATCGCCCTGACTCACGCGCAACTGCAGACGGATCGCGGCGACACCGACGGCGCATTGACCACGCTGCAGGCCATGCACGAACGCCATCCCCATAACGCCCAGACCCTGCGCCAGTTGCAACGCCTGCATCAGCAGCGTGGTGATTGGTCGGCGGTGATCCGGTTGTTGCCGGAGTTGCGCAAGGACAAGGTCCTGCCTGCCGGCGAACTGACTGAACTTGAGCGCCGGGCGTGGGGCGAGAATCTGACCTTGGCGGCCCACCGTGAAGAGGACGGCAGCGTCGGTTTGCAGTCGCTCAATCGCGCCTGGCAACAACTGACCTCGGCGCAGCGTCAGGAGCCGGCGCTGGTATTGGCCTATGCCGAGCAGTTGCGGCAACTGGGGGCCCAGGTCGAGGCCGAAGAGGTGCTGCGAACGGCGCTCAAGCGTCACTATGACAGCCACCTGGCGCGCCTGTACGGGTTGGTCCGTGGTAATGATCCGGCTCGACAGCTACAAACGGCTGAAGGCTGGCTCAAGGATCATCCTGCCGATCCGAGCCTGCTGCTGACCCTGGGGCGTCTGTGCCTGCAGAACAGTTTGTGGGGCAAGGCGCGCGATTATCTGGAAAGCAGTTTGCGGGTGCAGCGCAACCCCGAAGCGTGCGCCGAACTGGCGCGGCTGTTGGCGCAACTGGGCGATGCCGAGCGCAGCAATCAGTTGTTCCAGGAAGGCTTGGGATTGCTGGATGAGCGTCTGCTGGCCGCACCTTTGCCGGTCCCGGCTCAGGTTTTGTCCACTTGATATTTGTATGAATCATTGTGGCGAGGGAGTAAGCGCCCTCGCCACAGGGTTTCAAGTGGACAGCATTGGGGGCGTTGATACCTGTCTGTTTAAGGCTTTGGCCAAAGTCCTACAGCGGACTGCGCACAATCCCCCAGCGCCTGTCGGGAATTCCCTACACCCTTGGTGAAGTGTCTGCCCAGGCCTGCCTTGAAAGGCCTGAGGGCTTTCCTCTACCGTAACTGCTTGTCTCTTTTGTTACGGAACCGCCATGTCTTTGGCCAGCTCACGCTTCTTGTTTCTCATGGCTTCCATCGCTGCGGCCCTGGCTTTGGGCATCGCCAGTTATTTGGAATATGCGGTCGGTCTGACGCCTTGCAGCCTGTGTATTTTGCAGCGGTTGTGCCTGATGCTGTTTCTGGTGAACGGCCTTGTGGCCTGCGTACATGGCCCGGGCCGAAGGGGCAGCCTCTTCTATGGGGGGATGGGGTTGGTTTTTGCGGCCGGGGGAGTGACCCTGGCATGGCGTCAGGTTCTGGTGCAGAGCGTTTCGTTCGAGCCGTTGCCTGATTGTATTGCGCAACTGCAGAGGGCGGATTCCTGGTGGTGCGCCCTGCATCGCGTCCTCGACGGTGTAGTGGATTGCGCCAACATCACTTGGACGCTGTTCGACCTGAGCATCCCCGAGTGGAGCCTGTTGTTTTTTCTCGCGGTGTCCGGTGCGATGAGCTATCTGCTGCTGCGGCTTGTCTGGAGTGCTCTGGTACGACCGCTTAGCGGCGATACGTCGCAGTTGGTCCGGGCCTTGGATTAAACACTTGTATGAACTTTATCTCCTGCGTACCTTGAAGCGGTTGTCGTGCGGGCATAATCTGGCCCGCACGAGTTATCAGAATTATGCCGCTCGATCATGTTATGTCTGGCTTGCCCCTGATCATTCAGGCATGCGCGGGCTGCGAGGGGCATGACTCACAAGGGAAGAAATCACCATGCTCGAAAGTTGTCAGAATGCTCAGGAACGCTGGGGTGGGGTGCATCTGCTGATTGACCGCTGGTTGCAGGAGCGTCACGAACTGGTTCGGGCCTATGATGCTCTCGGCGACAAGCCTGAAGCGCTCAGCGAAAGCCGCAAACCGTTGCAAGAGTTCTGCGGTGTGCTGGTCGACTATGTGTCTGCCGGTCATTTCGAGATCTACGAACAACTGACGGGTGAGGCCAAGGCCTTCAACGACAAGCGTGGCCTGGAGCTCGCCGAGCAGATCTACCCGCGCATCGACGTCATCACTGAAAAACTGCTGGCGTTCAATGACCTGTGTGATGAAGGCAAGTGCGTAGCGGAAAAATTCAAGGAGCTGGGCGGCTTGCTGCACGAGCGCTTCGAACTGGAAGACTGCCTGATCGAAGTACTGCACAACGCCCACAAGGAAGAGGCCGCGGTCCAGGCCTGAAGAGTTCGCGGTAATAAAAAAAACGGTGCGCATTGCGCACCGTTTTTCGTTTGGGCAGCGTCAGGTCGTCGCGCCCAGCAACTCGATTTCAAACACCAGTGGCGTGAAAGGCGGGATCACATCCCCGGCACCTTCGGCGCCATACGCCAGGGTCGAAGGAATCACCAGTCGCCATTTCGCGCCGACCGGCATTTGCGGCAATGCACTGCGCCAACCGTCAATCACGCTGTCGAGATTGAACCACTGCGCTTGGCGGTTGGAATCGAATACGGTGCCGTCCGGCAATCGACCGATATACAGCACCTGGACCTTGCCGTGCGGACCGGCCTTCGCACCGTGGCCTGGCTTGAGTTCGGTCAACAGGATGCCGTCTGCCAGTTGCTGGACGCCGGGCCGGTTTTTTTCCTCATCGAGAAACTTCTGTTCTGTTTTCAGTGCGACTTCGACCTGCGGCGTCGTCGACTGCGCTGTCAGTTGCGCCTGATGTGTGGCCAGGATCTGTTCGATGCGTTCATCCTTCAGGGCCAGCGGCTTGCCCAGGTAGGCCTGTTGCAGCCCTTCGACCAAGGCCTGGATCTGTAGGTCGGGTACGTCCTGGCGCAGGCGTTCTCCCAGGCTTGCGCCCAGGCTGTACGCCAGATCGTGAGCATCATTTGCGCTGGTTTTTTCAGCGGCCTGAGCCATGGGACACGCCATGCACAGGAATAAAAACAGGTGACGCAACATGTGTGCTCTCCGGCCTCGAGTCGGGGGGGATTATGCCAGTGCCGATCGCTGCAAAGGTGGATTGTCTCGGCGGTGACGTAGAAGATTTTTCGTCTCTTGCAACGCAACGTCTTATGTAGTGTCAACATGCCCTAGCGGCGGTTGTAGCAGAGGTCTAGTATGAGCCGCACTTACGTCAGTCAGGAGGTAAACCATGTCGGCCACCAAGAAGCCCGTAAACACTCCGTTGCACTTGCTCCAACAACTCTCGGGCAGCTTGCTCGAACATTTGGAAAATGCCTGCTCCCAAGCGCTGGCTGATGCTGAAAAACTGCTCGCCAAGCTGGAAAAACAACGCGGCAAAGCACAGGAAAAGCTGCACAAGTCGCGCACTAAACTGCAAGACGCAGCCACCGCTGGCAAGGCCAAGGCACAAGCCAAGGCCAAAGATGTTGTGAAAGAGCTCGAAGATCTGCTCGATGCCTTGAAGGATCGTCAGTCCGAAACCCGCGCCTACATTCTGCAACTCAAGCGTGATGCCCAGGAAAGCCTGAAACTGGCCCAGGGTGTCGGTCGCGTGCAAGAGGCTGTGGGCAAGGCGCTGACGCTGCGCGCTGCCAAGCCTGCTGCTGTATCGGCCAAAAAGCCGGCTGCTAAACCCGTCGCGGCAAAAACACCGGCCAAAGTAGCGGCTAAGCCAGCCGTGAAAGCACCGGCCAAAGCGGCGAGCAAGCCTGCTGCCAAACCGGTCGCTGCCAGCGCTGCCAAACCGGCGGCAAAAAAACCGGCCGTCAAAGCTGCCGCCGCTAAGCCTGTTGCCGCCAAGCCAGCCGCAAAAACGGCTGCCGCTAAGCCTGTTGCTGCCAAGCCTGCTGCAAAAGCTGTCGCCAAGCCTGCGGCTAAAACCGCTGCCGCCAAGCCCGCAGCGACGAAAACTGCGGCGGCAAAACCTGCTGCTAAAGCGGCTGCAAAACCCGCTGCAAAACCCGCTGCAAAACCCGCTGCAAAACCCGCTGCAAAACCCGCTGCAAAACCTGCCGCTGCAAAACCCGCTGCCAAGCCTGCGGCAACCAAAACTGCCGCTGCCAAACCGGCTGCGGCCAAGCCCGCTGTGAAAACGGCGGCCAAGCCAGTCGCGGCCAAAGCGCCTGCCAAAGCTGCCGCTAAACCTGCTGCCAAACCGGCTGCGGCAAAACCTGTCGCCAAGCCTGCTGCCGCGAAGCCGGCCGCTGCAAAACCTGCCGCCAAGCCTGCGGTAAAACCTGCCGTGAAAAAGCCAGCCGCCGCAAAACCTTCGACTGCGCCAGCAGCCAAGCCTGCGACATCGACGCCGGCTCCAACCGCGGCACCTGCTCCAACCACCACTTCGGCCCCGGCGACCAGCCCATCCGCCGCCGTTGCGCCGAGCACCAGCACCCCAACCAGCGCTTCCTAAGTGCCGGACACCGCGACGCGCAGCTGATGCAGCGCGTCGCGGTTCGCTGGGTCGGCACTCGCCGCCAGCCCTTGCAGCCAGTGTGCTGAATCTGTCTGTTGTACCTCAGGCCAATCCTTGGTCGCCGCCTCCAATCGTTCCAGCAATCGCCGTTCGGCTTGCAACTCCAGTTTCTTGACCTGCTCGCGCAAGCTGTGGAGTGCTGTGTCTTGAAGGGCACTGGTTTTCCATTGGCTACGAAGCGTGCGTAATGGGTTTACCACCTCTGCGTCCCAGGGCTCGGCCAGTTGTCGAAGCTGTTGCAGCCTCTGTTCATTGCAGGTCACGCCACGCTGTTGCAGCCACAGGCCGCAAAGCAGGAGGCAGACGTTGGCGCCGGCGTTCTGTAGCGCCAGGCAGGCAGGTTCCACGCCGGGCTTGGCATAGAGGTCGAGGGAAAAGCTCCACAGGTCAGGGGACATCGTGCTACTCGCGCCAGTTGTGAGCGAAGCTGGTAGACTCCGCCGCCATTATGATCCGACTTCAGAACCTGACTTTACAGCGTGGCCCGCAACGTCTGCTAGAAGACGCCGAGCTGACCCTGCACGCCGGCCACAAAGCCGGCCTCATCGGTGCCAACGGCGCCGGCAAATCGAGCCTGTTCGCCTTGCTGCGGGGTGAGCTGCACCCGGACTCGGGCGATTGCTTGCTGCCGGCCGATTGGCGTATCGCCCACATGCGCCAGGAGGTCGACACCCTCGAGCGCCTGGCGGTGGACTATGTGCTCGATGGCGACCTGCGCCTGCGTCAGGTCCAGCGCGACCTGGCGCTGGCGGAAGCGGCCCATGACGGCGCCGCCCAGGCCCGTCTGCACTCGGAGCTCGATAGCGCCGACGGCTACACCGCCGATGCCCGTGCGCGCAAATTGCTCGCCGGCCTGGGGTTTACCAACGAGCAGATGGACCGTCAGGTCGGGGATTTCTCCGGCGGCTGGCGGATGCGCCTGAACCTGGCGCAGGCCTTGATGTGCCCTTCGGATTTGCTGCTGCTCGATGAACCGACCAACCACTTGGACCTCGACGCCATCATCTGGCTCGAAGACTGGCTCAAAAGCTACCCGGGCACGCTGCTGCTGATTTCCCACGACCGAGACTTCCTCGACGCCGTGGTCGATCACGTGGCCCATGTCGATCAACGCAAGCTCACCTTGTACCGTGGCGGCTACAGCGCTTTCGAGCGCGCCCGTGCCGAACGCCTGGCCCAGCAACAGCAGGCGTACGAGAAGCAGCAGGCGCAGCGTGCGCACATGGAAAGCTACATTGCCCGCTTCAAGGCCCAGGCCACCAAGGCCCGCCAGGCCCAGAGCCGGATCAAGGCGCTGGAGCGGATGGAGGAGCTGTCGGCGGCCCACGTCGATTCACCGTTTGATTTTGTCTTCCGCGAATCGACCAAGATCTCCAGTCCGCTGATCGACCTGTCCGATGCGCGCCTGGGCTATGGCGACAAAACCGTGCTGGAGAAGGTCAAGCTGCAGCTGACCCCCGGTGCGCGGATTGGTCTGCTGGGGCCCAACGGTGCCGGTAAGTCGACCCTGATCAAAAACCTTTCCGGTGAACTCGAGCCTCTGGCCGGGCGCCTGACCCGGGGTGAGAACACCGTGGTCGGTTACTTCGCCCAGCATCAACTCGACTCCCTGGACTCCAAGGCTAGCCCGCTGCTGCACCTGCAACGCTTGGCGCCGACCGAGCGCGAGCAGGTCCTGCGCGATTTCCTCGGTGGTTTCGACTTCCGCGGTGCGCGTATCGATGAGCCGGTGCTGAATTTCTCCGGCGGCGAAAAGGCGCGCCTGGCGCTGGCGTTGATTGCCTGGGGCCGACCGAACTTGCTGCTGCTCGACGAACCGACCAACCACCTCGACCTGGAAATGCGCCTGGCCCTGACCATGGCCTTGCAGGAATTCAGCGGGGCGGTGCTGGTGGTGTCCCACGATCGGCATTTGCTCAAGAGCACCACGGATAATTTTTTCCTGGTAGCCGACGGCAAGGTCGAAGAGTTCGACGGCGACCTGGAAGACTACGCGCGCTGGCTGGTGGAGTACCGCCAGCGCAACGCCCCGGTCAGCACTACGCCAGTCAACCCGGACAAGACCGACAAGAAAGCCCAGCGCCAGGCCGCTGCGGCCTTGCGTCAGCAGTTGGCACCGCACAAGCGCGAAGCCGACAAGCTCGAAGTCGAGTTGGGCAAGCTCCATGAGAAACTGCAGAAAATCGAAACCAGCCTCGGCGACAGCGGTGTCTACGAGGCGGCGCGCAAGGATGAGTTGCGTGACCTGCTGGCCGAACAGGCCAGGCTGAAGGTTCGGGAAGCGGAGCTTGAGGAGGCGTGGATGCAAGCCTTGGAGTTGCTGGAAAACCTGCAAGCGGAGCTGGAGGCATTGTCCTGATGGAAGCGTTGGCGTTGCCTATACCTGTCATGTGGATCGAGCCGATCTGGCTCGGTGTGCAAATCCTGCTGATTCTGCTGGCCGGTTATGTCGCGCAGCGTGTCGTGGCGCGTGCGCTCACGGGCCTGGGTGAGCGTTACCCGTTCCCACCCCAACTGGTCATTATCCTGCGGGGCGTGCTGCGCTGGCTGATCATGGGCAGCGCAGTGTTGGTGGTGCTCGAACGCCTGGGTGTCTCCGCCACAGTGCTGTGGACCGCACTGTCGGGTTTCGTCGCGGTGGCAGCGGTGGCGTTTTTCGCCATCTGGAGCGTGTTGTCGAACCTGCTGTGTGCTGTTTTGATCTACACCGTCGGGCCGTTTCGCCTGGGGGATGTGGTCGAGTTGGTGGACACCACCGACAAGCCCGGCATCAAGGGGCGGGTGGTGGCGATCAACCTGCTGTACACCACGCTGATCGAACCCGAGGAACTCGGCACCGGCAGCGCCATGGTGCAAGTGCCCAACAGCCTGTTCTTCCAACGCTCGGTGCGGCGCTGGCGTGGCAGCGAGGCATTTCCGGTGGGCGGTTTCGTCGAATAACCCGACCCTGGCCGCTCGGCTCTTTTTGGAAAAAAGCGGTGGTCAACCGCTCGACGGCGCATTAGCTTAGTCGTTTCGACGAATCTGAGCCGAGGTGTGCAATGGTGCTGGAAACATGGCTGGCGTTTTTCGCCGCGTGTTGGGTGATCAGCCTTTCGCCGGGTGCCGGTGCCATTGCATCGATGTCCAGCGGTCTGCGGTACGGTTTCTGGCGCGGCTACTGGAATGCCATGGGTCTGCAGCTGGGCCTGGCGTTGCAAGTCGTGATCGTTGCCGCCGGTGTCGGTGCGATTCTCACCGCGTCGGCCACTGCGTTCTATGTGATCAAATGGTTCGGTGTGGCCTACCTGGTTTACCTGGGGGTCAAACAGTGGCGAGCCATCCCCGGCGAGATCAGTGATAACGCGGCCGTACGGCCCATCGGCAACCCCCTGGCGCTGATATTTCGCGGTTTTCTGGTCAATATCAGCAACCCCAAGGCCCTGGTGTTCATGCTGGCGGTGCTGCCGCAATTCATCGACCCCCATGCACCCTTGGTCAAGCAATACCTGATCCTGGGCGGGACCATGATTTGCGTCGATCTCATCGTCATGGCCGGGTACACCGGGCTGGCGGCCAAAGTCTTGCGCCTGCTGCGCACGCCGAAACAGCAGCGGCGGATGAACCGGACTTTTGCCGGACTGTTCATCGGCGCGGCGGGTTTTCTGGCGACGATTCGCAGGGTCACCGTATAACCGCAAAGGGCAGGCGATACCTGTGGCGAGGGAGCAAGCTCCCTCGCCACAAAAGCATCTACCCGGCGGTGTGATTCAGCGCAAGATCACCGGTGCGGTATCGCGCGGTAGATTATTGCGCTGCACAGGCTCACCGGCCTGTTCGTAGCTCGGGCCACCGAGTTGTTCGCTCAGTTGCCGCGCCACGTCTTCACCCAAAGCCTTGGACACCTCGCGCACCACCCGTGGCCGGTTGAGGCTGATGCGCACATCCCGGTGGTTCAACAGCTTGGTGTCCTGGCCTTCGCCCATGGCGGTGAACGCCGAGGTGATTTCGAAAGTCTTGGTGTTGATCAGGCTGAAGTCCGCTACCAGGGTCAGCGCCAGTACTGCCGAGTAGCTGTCCGCGGTGCCCAGTTCGTTGATGTCGCGGGTGAAGTCGATGTCCGACACCGTGCCGAACAGCACATAATCGGCACCCTTGAACTGCCCAGCCTTGATGCGCCTGATCACGTCGTAGACGTCACCCTTGGACGACGCAGTGTGCGGTGAGCCCTGCACCAGCTGGAACATCCCGCTGCGCAGGATCTCGCCCTTGATGTCACCGGTGAACTTGCGCAGCTCGCCCTGCTCGATGTAGCTGCTGGTGGCTTCCATCTCGTCGTAGCTCGACGAGGCGCTGGCGCTATAGGCATTCGCCTGGAAGTTGCTCTGGGCGGAAACGGTGTGGATGTATTCTTCCACTCGCTCCTGGTACGCCAGGTCAGTGACCGCGACTTTTGGGGCCGCCTGCGCGCCGAACGCGCAGGCCAGGGCCATGATGCCAATCCATGTGCGCATGGTTTAACGCTCCGTGGTTTTGCGGATTTCTTTCTCGTCCATCCACTCGGCCAGACCGCTTTCGACGTCGATCAATTGCAGGCTGAATTTGTAGAAGACGTCCTTGTAGTCGCTGCTGCGCTTGACGATCGAGCTGATGGAGCCCTCGATGCGGTATTTGGCAGCGATCATGTTGCCGGTCTTGGCCACGGTGCTTTTCTTGTACAGGCCGCTCTGGTTCTGCAGCTTGAGCTGGTCGACCTGGCTGTCCATGGCGTTGTTGTCGCTGGCAAAACGCGCCGCGCCGGTCTTCATCAGTTGGGTCTTGATGCTGGTGGTGATCTCGCGGGTGTCGATGTATTCGCTGGTCTTGTTCTTCACGTCATAGACCTGGACCACCGGGCGGCCTTGCAGAACGCCGGACTGGGCCAAGGAGCGGGTCATGGACTCGGCGATCATTTGCAGGTCGGTGGAGCCGAACTCGTTGGTCACGGTTTCCACGGCCTTGGTGTCGCCGTAGCTGATGTTCTTGTTGCCCAGGACCGGGGAGTTGTTGGCGCAGCCGCTGACCAGCAGGACGGCGAGGGCGATGGAGGAAATGCGTACAAACATGTGGGTGCTCTCGAAAACTGAAAAAGGGATAACGCGTCACTCGGGCGCTTTTTGTGGGAGCGTTTTTAAGGGGTATTGATTTCCAGTCGGAAATCCACAGCCTTGGGCGTCGGCGCGATGGCCGGCAGGAAGCTGGTTTGTTCGCCGTACATCGTCAGGCTTTTCCAGGTTTCTTCCTCGGCGATCGGAAAACCTTCCGGCCCCAGCCAGGCAAAGCGGTAATACATGGTCTTGTTGTTGTAGCTGGTGTTGCTCAACTGGACATTGACAGTCATGTAACCGTTTTCCCGGGCCACGCGCATGGCGCCGACCACGATGTTTTTCGTCTTGCCCATCGCCACGACCTTGCTGGCGGCGGTGCCCGGCTCCGGTGGCGGCGGGGTGGCGCAACCGGCCAGCAAGGCCAGGGCGCCGACGGCGATCAGTTTTAAACGCATGTGAACAAGACTCCGTTCTTAAGGTTGCTTAAGGGCAATGGCGGTCGGGTTGGCGCTGGGCATCACTTGGGCGGCGAGGCCGCCGGCGAACACTTGGTTGCCCACCGCCCGCAGGCTGATGACCTGGTAGCGCTGATCGACGGTGACCTTGACCACCGAGCCGCCCACGGCGCTTGGCAAGGTGACCTGGTGCTCGCCTTTCTTCAGGCGCAGGCGCACCACTTGGGTGTAGTCCGGCAGAGTGCGCCAGGTCCGGGTGTCGGCGCCTTCGAGCACGGCCGAGGTAATGCCCACGGCCAGGCCGGCCAGTGGATTGGTTTCGTTGATCTGTTTTTGCGCCACGCCACGACTGATGGCACGCACGGTCGTGCGCAGGATGATGCCCGGCATGTCGTCGCGCAGGGCCCGGCGGGACATGGCAGTGGTGCTGTTGAGTTGGGTCAGGTCCATCTGCCGGCCGTCAACGCCGATCTGGGCGAAGGTGGCGGTCGAGGTATCAGGCTTGATCAGCGGGAACGACAAGGGTGTGATGACCAGGTTGCCGCTGATGGGCAAGGGCAGGGGAACGCGGATCGAGTCCCGGGACGGCGCCAGGCCACTCTGGACGACGATCAGGATGTCGCTGTCATCGTTCTTGGCGGCAGGCTTGTCGAGGTTGAGCAGCGCCTGTTCGAGCAGCGGGGTGTTCGGGCGCAGTTCGGCGGCCTTGCGATAGCCCGGCGCGGCCAAGTCCTTTTCGCCCAGGGCTTCGTAGACGAAACCGGCCAGGTAATGGCTGAACGCACTCTGATAACTATTTTTGAGGCTGACCACTTCCGGGGCGTCGAGGCTGGCCACCGGATAACCCTTGAGGTCCTTGTACTCGGTCTTGACCCCTTGTTTCTCGGCGTCCTCTTCGCGCTTGAGGTATTCCTTGTCCCGCAGGTCGGCGATCACCGCTTCGCGTTCGTGGGTTTTCTTGATTTGGGTCCGCGCACCGTCGAAGTCGTTCACTGCCAGCAGGTTCAGGGCCATCTGCGTGGTCAGCATGACCTTTTCGTAGTCGTAGCCTTCGTAGCGCCGGACTTTGTCGTTGACCAGGAAACTGCCGAACTGGGCCAGGTACTTGGCGGTGTCGAGCTTGACCGCGTCTTCCCACTGGCCGACCTGCTGGTCAGCGCTGGTCCAGGCTGTCTGGCTGCCGGACAGGTCGCCCTTGGCGCGCAGCAGCTCACCTTTCTCGAAGAAGTACAGGAGGTCTTTATCCTGGCTGCTGTTGTTCTTTTCCAGCAGTGTCAACGCCGCATCGACGTTGCCGGAAGCCAGCTGCTGGTTGGTCTGGGCCAGTTCGCTGTCGTAGTTGCGAAAGGCCGAACAGCCGGACAACAAGGTGATCGCACCGAGGGCGAGCAAAAAAGCGGCACGGGATGCCATGACTACATCTTCCCTGAGGTATCAGCCGGGTTGTGCGGGTCGGGCTGGGACGATCCCACGGACAAGCGTCGAAACGCCGTCGGTTCCTCATAAGCAGAGGAGCTTTTATGCCATCTGACAATAAGAAGGCGGCGCGATTATAAACAGGGGCAGAGGCTGTGTAATGGCTTTTCAGTATCTAAATGGTGTTTTTGTGACATCACCGCCAAAGCATGAAAATCCGATGAAAATGTGCCCCCAGGCCAATCGCCTCTTGAGCCAAAGCCATTGGAAGTGAACAATGTGTTACTTCTTATTACCAACTGAGAGTCATTCATGGCTGCCCCGTTTCGTATTCTGGCCTGGCTTGCACTGCCATTGCTGGCCCTGTGCAGCACTCCTTTGCTGGCCGATACCGTTGAAGGTGCCCCCCAGGCGCTGCATTTGCTGGATTACATTGGGGCCGATTATCCAGTGACGGTCGAGGCGGGCAAGGTTGTCGACGAGGCGGAATACCGCGAACAACTGGAGTTCACCCAGGCAGTGGAGGGGTTGATCGCTGCGCTGCCCGCCAAGCCGGAAAAAGCTGAGCTGACCCAAGGCATCGGCGCGTTGCGCAGTGCGATCACCCAGCGCCAGGATGGCGGCGATGTCGCCCGTCTGGCGCGACAACTGGGGGCCAGATTGGCGGTGGCTTACGAAGTGAGCCAAGCACCGGTCATCACCCCGGACCCCACGCGCGGTGCGCCGCTGTACGCCCAGCATTGTTCGGTGTGTCACGGTGACAGCGGTGCCGGCGACGGGCCTGCCGGTGTCGGCCTGGAGCCGCCGCCGGCCAATCTGCGCGACGGCCAGCGCCTGGATCGCCTGAGTCTCTACGCGATCTACAACACCCTCGGCATGGGCGTCGAGGGCACCGACATGCCGGCCTTCGCCGACCAGCTTGACGACCGTCAGCGTTGGGACCTGGCGACCTATATCGCCAGCTTCAGCGCCGACCCGGCTGCTGCGAAAAGTGAACAGACCTACAATCTTGCAGACCTTGCGCGTCAGACGCCGGCCGAAGTCCTCGCGGCGCAAGGCCCGGCAGCCGCGGCCACTTTCCGTGCCCAGCGAGCCCAGCCGCCGCAAGTGCAGCGCGGCCCGGCACAGTTGCTCGACTACACCGCCGCCACCCTGGATAAAAGCATCGCGGCGTATCGCGCCGGTGATCACGACCAGGCCTATGACCTGTCGGTAGCGGCTTACCTGGAAGGTTTCGAACTGGTGGAAAGCTCGCTGGATAACGTCGATGCCAACGTGCGCAAGGACACCGAAAAGTCGCTGATGGCTTATCGACAGTCCTTGCAGGATGGCTTGCCGGTCGAGCAGGCCGAACAGCGCCTGGACGCGGCCAAGACTAAATTGAAGGAATCCGCCGGCCTGCTGGGCGGCGATGGCTTGAGCTGGTCGCTGAGCTACATTTCAGGGTTGTTGATTCTGTTACGCGAAGGGTTGGAAGCGATCCTGGTGCTGGCGGCGATCCTGGCGTTCCTGCGCAACACCGGCCAGCAGTCGGCAGTTCGCAGCGTCAACGTCGGTTGGGGCCTGGCGCTGTTGGCTGGCCTGGCGACGTGGGGGTTGGCGGCGTATGTGATTGACGTCAGCGGTGCCCAGCGTGAGTTGCTCGAAGGTGCGACGGCGTTGTTTGCCAGTGTGATGGTGCTGTGGCTGGGTGTCTGGATGCACGACCGGCGTCATGCGGCGGCCTGGCAGGATTACATCAAGAGCAGTCTGGTGGGCGGCGGCGGGCGTTTTGGTTTCGCGATCCTGGCGTTCTTCTCGGTTTATCGTGAACTGTTCGAAGTGATCCTGTTCTACGAAACCCTGTGGCTGCAGGCTGGCCCCGCCGGCCATGACGCGGTGCTTGCGGGCGGCGCGACGGCGTTGGTATTGCTGGTCGGGTTGGCCTGGGTAATCCTGCGCGGCTCGGCGAAACTGCCACTGGCGCTGTTCTTCAGCATCAATGCCGCGTTGCTGTGCGCACTGTCGGTAGTGTTCGCCGGCCATGGTGTGAAGGCATTGCAGGAAGCCGGGATCTTTGGCACCCATCCGGTGGCGTTCTTCGACTTCGACTGGTTGGGTATTCATGCCGATGCCTATTCGCTGACCGCTCAAGTGGTCGCGATCCTGGCGATCATGGTGCTATATGGACGTAGTTGGGTGGCGGAGAAGCGTCGGGTCCAGGTTTCCTGAACAGCATTCGCTGCGCTCATCATCGCGGGCAAGCCTTGCTCCCCCAGTCAGCACTCACCTGTGGGAGCAAGGCTTGCCCGCGATGCTTTTAAACAGAGGAAGCAACCCAATGCGTGTATGGATCGACGCCGACGCCTGCCCCAAGGCCGCGAAGGATCTGGTGGTCAAGTTCGCCCTCAAGCGTCAGTTCGAAGTGGTGCTGGTGGCCGGTCAGCCGCAGATCAAGCCGGGCCTGGCCTGCGTGAAGCTGATCGTGGTGCCCAGCGGCCCTGACGCGGCGGATGATTACCTGATGGAGCACGCGGTACCCGGCGAGCTGGTCATTTGCAGTGACGTGCCCCTGGCCGACCGGCTGGTGAAGAACGGCGTTGCAGCCCTTGACCCGCGGGGCAAGGAATTCGATGCCCAGAACATGGGCGATCGACTGGCGGTGCGCAACCTGTTCACCGACTTGCGTGAACAAGGCCACATGGGCGGCGGCCCGGCGGCGTACAGCGAGCGGGACAAGCAGGGGTTTGCCAATGCTCTGGACCGGATATTGACGCGGTTGGCTCGAATCTCCTGAGTCTTGCCTAGATCCCCTGTGGGAGTGGGCTTGCTCGCGAAAGCGGTGTGTCAGCCAATAGATAGGCCAACTGAACCGACGCCTTCGCGAGCAAGCCCGCTCCCACCAGGGCGAGTGCGGTGTCAGACGTCGTTTTCGTGCGTCAACTCCAACACCCGGTCCACCAGCTTATTGATGCCCGAGGCCGCTTCGCTGATGTTCTGCGCAAGCATGTAGGCCGGGGTGCTGACCAGTTTGCGTGCGGTATCTTCGACGATGTCGGTGACGGTACATTCCTCGTGAGTGCCGCCCATCTTGACCACGGCGGCGGCGGTGTCGGCATCGTTGCCGATGGTGCAGACCACGCCAGGGCCATAGATTTTCGCCGCCAGGGCTGGGGAAATGCAGATCAGCCCCACCGGTTTGCCGGCTTCGGCAAAGGCCTCGGCCAGCGCCAGGACTTCTGGCTGGACGCTGCAACCCGGGCCTTCGACGGCAAAGTTGGAGAGGTTTTTCGCCGAGCCAAAGCCGCCGGGTACGATCAAGGCGTCGAAATCCTCGGCCCTGGCTTCGCGCAAATCCTTCACGTTGCCCCGGGCGATCCGCGCCGATTCCACCAGCACGTTACGACTCTCGGGCATTTCTTCGCCGCTCAGGTGATTGATCACATGCAGTTGGGCAATGTTGGGGGCAAAACACTGCACCTGTGCCCCACGTTGGTCGAGACGCAGCAAGGTGATCACGCTTTCGTGGATCTCGGCGCCGTCATACACGCCACAGCCGGAAAGGATCACTGCAATTTTTTTGCTCATGGGTTTTTCTCCAGATTCATGGCGTTAAATGTCCACTAATTTGTCACTCGTTGCCATAGGGTTCTCCAGCGGCTACACCTAATCTGCCGGTTAACTCCATGCTCGGGTCGCGTCATGAATTTCATTCTGTATGCCGTGCCGTTCTTCTTCGTGCTGATTGCCGTCGAGTTGCTGGTTGATCGCTGGCGAGGCGTGAGCCACTACCGTTTGGCGGACGCGATCAACAGCCTGAGCACCGGTGTGCTGTCCACCACCACTGGCCTGTTGACCAAGGGTGTGGGGCTGGTGACCTACGCCTTTGCGGTGGAGCATCTGGCCGTCATTCAATTGGCTGCTGACCAGGCCTGGGTCTGGGTGTTCGCTTTCGTGTTCTACGACTTCTGCTACTACTGGCTGCACCGCCTGGGCCATGAGCGCAACATCCTCTGGGCCGCTCATTCGGTGCACCACCAGAGCGAGGACTACAACCTTTCCACCGCGTTGCGCCAGACCAGCACCGGGTTTGTGCTGAGCTGGATTTTCTACCTGCCGCTGGCTGTGCTCGGCGTGCCGCTGGTGGTGTTCGTCAGCGTTGCGGCGTTGAATCTGCTGTACCAGTTCTGGGTCCACACCCAACATATTCCCAAGCTCGGCTGGCTGGAGTGGTGCTTCGTTACGCCCTCCAATCATCGTGCCCACCATGCACAGAACCCTCTCTACATGGATCGTAACTACGGCGGGGTGTTCATTATTTGGGACCGTCTGTTTGGCACCTTCCAGGAAGAGGACGACAACGAGCCGGTGATTTTTGGCGTGACCACGCCGCTGGCCAGCTGGAATCCGTTGTGGGCGAACCTGCAGTTTTATGCACAGCTATGGGCGGATGCCCGACGGGCCGAGCGCGGCTGGGACAAGCTGCGGATCTGGTTCATGCCCACCGGATGGCGGCCGGCGGACGTGGCCGCCAGGTTCCCGCTGAACAAGCCGGACCTGAGTCAGTTCCGCAAATTCGAGGTGCCGCTGGACGGGCATCAACAGTGGTACGTGGCGCTGCAGTTCTGCGTCTATATCGCGTTGGGCAGCTACTTGATGAACCTGGAGAACAGCTTGCCGGTCGCCGCCCTGGTGCTGGGTTGGGGCACGGTGGCGTTGGGTTTGTTCGTGCTGGGCGTGGCCCTGGAGAATCGCCCATGGGCGCTGAGGCTGGAGCTGTTGCGGCTGGCCTCGAACCTGCCGCTGGTGTGGTTGGCGCCGCTGGTCGGGTTGTGGTCGGCCAGTTCCGTGGCCTGGCTCGGTCTGCTCAGCTACAGCCTGCTTAGCGGTATCGGGCTGTATTGCTGTCGCAAACGACTTACTCGGTTGGCGTCGTAGATTCGCCGGATCGAGCCTGTTCCAGCCGCTCGGCCTCAAGGACTTTTTTTGCCAGTCGCGCATTCTTGATGCGTCGGCGCGCCCACAGGCACAAGCCCAGCACCAGCAGGGCTCCGAGTACCCACAGCTCGTATTTCTTGATGCTGCCCAGCATGCCTTCGAGCACCGCGCCAAAGTGGTAGGCGGCAGCTGCCAGTGCCGTGGCCCAGATCGCCGCACCGATGCCGTTGAGCAACAGGTAGCGGCCCGGCGGATAGCCTGACAGGCCGATGGCCACCGGCATCACCGTGCGCAGGCCATAGACGAAGCGAAAGCTCAGGACCCAGATGTCCGGATGCTTGCGAATGTGCTCCAGCGCGCGATCACCCATCAATTGCCAGCGCGGTTTGCGCGCCAGCAGCTTGCGCCCGTGTTTGCGTCCCAGGAAATACCACAGCTGATCGCCCGCGTAGCTGCCGCAAAACGCCACGACCACGACCAGGTTGATGTCCATGTAGCCACGGAACGCCAGGAAGCCTGCGAGCACGAGGATGGTTTCGCCTTCGAAGAACGTGCCGATAAACAGGGCCAAGTAGCCGAAGTCATGCAGAAATTGTTGGAGCATTGTCTGGGTGCTGGCGAAATGAACGCGCAGCCTAACCCTTCAGGCACATTCAGGAAAGTATCGAAATGTGTCTCGACGTGAACAATTCCTACAATGACAATAACTGCGACGACAGGACGCAGGTGCACATTTCTGTAATACGTTGGTCATAATGGCCGCTTATAACTGTCACGCTCGCCCGTTAGCGCGGGCTCAGGAGTCTGCCGTGAGCTTTACCCCCGCCAACCGTCTGTTCCCTGCTACCCGCCTGCGTCGCAATCGCCGTGATGAGTTCTCTCGTCGGCTGGTGCGTGAAAACGTGCTGACCACCGATGACCTGATCCTGCCGGTGTTCGTGCTGGACGGTGAGAACCGTCGCGAAGCGGTGGCGTCGATGCCCGGGGTGGAGCGTCTGACCATCGATCTGCTGCTCGAAGAAGCCGCCAAGTGGGTCGAGCTGGGCATTCCGGCGCTGGCGCTGTTCCCGGTTACGCCGCCGGCCCTCAAGTCGCTGGATGCTGCCGAAGCCTGGAACCCGGAAGGCATCGCGCAACGTGCCACCCGCGCCTTGCGCGAGCGCTTCCCGGAGCTGGGGGTGATCACCGATGTGGCGTTGGACCCGTTCACCACTCACGGGCAGGATGGCATTCTGGATGAAGACGGCTACGTGCAGAACGACATCACCGTCGATGCACTGGTGCGCCAGGCGCTGTCCCACGCCGAGGCCGGTGCCCAGGTGGTGGCGCCGTCGGACATGATGGATGGGCGTATTCAGGCGATCCGCGAAGCCCTCGAGGTGGCCGGTCATGTCAACGTGCGAATCATGGCCTACTCGGCCAAGTACGCCAGCGCCTATTACGGTCCGTTCCGCGACGCGGTCGGCTCGGCCCTGAACCTGGGCAAGGCCAACAAGGCCTCTTATCAGATGGACCCGGCCAACAGCCACGAGGCCTTGCATGAAGTGGCTGCTGACTTGTCAGAAGGTGCAGACATGGTCATGGTCAAGCCAGGCATGCCTTACCTCGACATTCTTTGTCGGGTCAAAGAAGAATTCAAAGTGCCAACTTTTGTTTATCAGGTCAGCGGCGAGTACGCCATGCACATGGCCGCGATTCAGAACGGCTGGTTGGGCGAAGGGGTGATCCTCGAGTCCTTGACCGCTTTCAAACGCGCAGGAGCTGATGGCATCCTGACTTATTTTGCCGTGCGCGCCGCCCAATTGTTACGAGAGCAGAAATAGCCTCCCAGGAATTTGCGATGAATACCGAAGGACTCTCTGAAGTTGCCGTAAAAGACGCTCAACCCGTGGTCGAGCAAATTGCCGAAACACCGCCGGAGCTGGAGCCTGCTCCCCCGGCTGTCATCGAGCCGCCCCCGGCCCCGGCGATTGCCGTACCCAACCTGGATGACAGCAGCCTGTACATCCATCGCGAGCTGTCGCAACTGCAGTTCAACATCCGCGTGCTGGAACAGGCGCTGGACGAGTCCTACCCGCTGCTGGAACGCCTGAAGTTCCTGTTGATCTTTTCCAGCAACCTGGACGAGTTCTTCGAAATTCGTGTTGCCGGCCTGAAGAAGCAAATCACCTTTGCCCGGGAACAGGCCGGTGCCGATGGCCTGCAGCCGCATCAGGCCCTGGCGCGCATCAGCGAACTGGTCCATGGCCACGTTGACCGCCAATACGCGATCCTCAACGAGATCCTGTTGCCAGAGCTGGAAAAGCACCAGGTGCGCTTCATCCGTCGCCGCTACTGGAACACCAAGATCAAGACCTGGGTACGTCGCTATTTCCGTGACGAGATCGCGCCGATCATTACGCCGATCGGCCTCGACCCCACGCACCCGTTCCCGTTGCTGGTCAACAAGAGCCTGAACTTCATCGTCGAACTGGAAGGCATCGACGCCTTCGGTCGCGATTCCGGCCTGGCGATCATTCCGGCGCCACGCCTGTTGCCGCGCATCATCCGCGTGCCGGAAGACGTCGGCGGCCCCGGCGACAATTATGTGTTCCTGTCGTCGATGATCCATGCCCACGCCGATGACCTGTTCCAGGGCATGAAGGTCAAGGGTTGCTACCAGTTCCGCCTGACCCGTAACGCCGACCTGTCGGTGGACACCGAGGACGTCGAAGACCTGGCCCGTGCCCTGCGCGGTGAGTTGTTCTCCCGTCGCTACGGCGATGCGGTGCGCCTGGAAGTGGCCGATACCTGCCCCAAACACCTGTCTGATTATCTGCTCAAGCAATTCAATCTGCATGAGACCGAGCTGTATCAGGTCAACGGTCCGGTCAACCTGACCCGGCTGTTCAGCATCACGGGCCTGGACAGCCATCCGGAACTGCAATACCTGCCGTTCACGCCGCAGATCCCGAAACTGCTGCAGAACAGTGAGAATATTTTCAGCGTGGTCAGCAAGCAGGACATCCTGCTGTTGCACCCGTTCGAGTCCTTCACCCCGGTGGTCGACCTGCTGCGCCAAGCGGCCAAGGATCCCCACGTATTGGCGGTGCGCCAGACCCTGTACCGCAGTGGCGCCAACTCGGAAATCGTCGATGCCCTGGTGGACGCGGCGCGAAACGGCAAGGAAGTCACAGCGGTGATCGAATTGCGCGCACGCTTCGATGAAGAATCCAACCTGCAACTGGCCAGCCGCCTGCAAGCGGCCGGTGCGGTGGTGATCTACGGCGTGGTCGGCTTCAAGACCCACGCCAAGATGATGCTCATCCTGCGCCGCGAAGCCGGTGAGATCGTGCGTTACGCTCACTTGGGCACCGGTAACTATCACGCGGCCAACGCCCGTCTATATACCGACTACAGCCTGCTGACCTCGGACGACGCCTTGTGCGAAGACGTCGGCAAGTTGTTCAGCCAGTTGATCGGCATGGGCAAGACCCTGCGCATGAAGAAGCTGTTGCATGCGCCGTTCACCCTGAAAAAGGGCATGCTCGACATGATCGCCCGGGAAACCCAGTTCGCCCTGGAAGGCAAGCCGGCCCATATCATTGCCAAGTTCAACTCGCTGACCGACCCGAAAATCATCCGCGCGTTGTACAAGGCCAGTCAGTCGGGCGTGCGCATCGACCTGGTGGTGCGGGGCATGTGCTGCCTGCGACCGGGCATTCCGGGGGTTTCCCATAACATCCATGTACGCTCGATCATTGGGCGTTTCCTGGAGCATACCCGGGTGTTCTACTTCCTCAACGGTGGCGAGGAGCAGATGTTCCTCTCCAGCGCCGACTGGATGGAGCGCAACCTCGACAAGCGGGTCGAGACTTGCTTCCCGGTGGAAGGCAAGAAGCTGATCCTGCGGGTCAAGAAAGAGCTGGAAAGCTACCTTACCGACAACACCCACAGCTGGAGCCTGCAGTCGGATGGTCGCTACATCCGCAACACGCCGACTGGCAACCAGAACCCGCGCAGCGCCCAGGCGACCTTGCTGGAGCGTCTGAGCAGCCCGGTGTTGGCGGTTCGTTAAACGCCTGGAGGCGAGCTTGGTTTTTGTGGCGAGGGAGCCTGCTCCCGCTGGGCTGCGAAGCAGCCCTGAAGCCATTCAGCTCGGTGTGTCAGGAAAAATTCCATTTCAGGCAGATCCTGCGACGGCTGCGCAGCCGAGCGGGAGCAAGCTCCCTCGCTACGGGGGAGCCTGCCGTGGTGCCGATCAGTGAATGTTCAGCACAATCCCGACCCGCGTAAGCCATTCGGCCTCCTGGGCGAAGTCGGCCTGGGTCAGTTGGTTCTCTTCCAGCCAGCCCTCGGGAAACATTACATCCAATTGATCGCCATCGGCGTGCAGGGCCACCTGGGGCATTTCCTGGGTGCCGCGGATGTGGTGGAACAGAATCGCAAAGCGCAGCAGCACGCACAGGCGAATCAGTTTGATGCCTTCATCGCCGAACTCGGCAAATTTATCCTTGGGAATATTGCGTCGGTGGCCGCGCACCAATAGCGCAAGCATCTGCTGGTCTTCCCGGGAGAAGCCTGCCAGGTCCGAGTGCTCGATCAGGTAGGCGCCGTGCTTGTGGTAGTGATAGTGGGCGATGTCCAGGCCCACTTCATGCACCTTGGCGGCCCAGCCCAGCAGTTCGCGCCAGACACCGTCGTTCAGGTCCCAGTCATCGGCCACCTGGTCGAAGGCATGCAGCGCCTTGCGCTCGACCCGCGCGGCCTGTTCCTGGTCGACGTGATAACGCTCCATGAGTGAGCCCAGGGTGCGTTCACGGACATCTTCGTGGTGATGACGCCCCAGTAGGTCATACAGCACGCCTTCGCGCAGCGCACCCTCGCAATGGTCCATGCGTTGCAGTTCAAGGGCGTCGAAAATCGCTTCCAGAATCGCCAGGCCCGCCGGGAAAATCGCCCGGCGGTCAGGCTTGATGCCTTCGAAGTCGATCTTGTCTACATCGCCGAGTTTGAACACCCGGCGCTTGAGCCAGGCCAGACCTTCGGCGTTGACCTCGCCGGTGCCGTGACCGCCGGCCTTGAGCGCCAGGCCAATGGCGCGAATGGTGCCCGAGGAGCCGATGGCTTCATCCCAGGTCAGGCGGTGCAGGGCATGTTCGATGCTCATGATTTCCAGGCGCGCCGCCGTATAGGCCTGGGCGTAGCGAGCCGGGGTGATCTTGCCGTCGCGGAAATAGCGCTGGGTGTAGCTGACGCAGCCCATCTGCAGACTTTCGCGCAGCAGCGGCTCGAAACGCTGGCCAATGATGAATTCGGTACTGCCGCCGCCGATGTCGGCTACCAGGCGCTTGCCTGGGGTATCGGCCAGGGTGTGGGACACGCCGAGGTAGATCAGGCGGGCCTCTTCACGGCCGGAGATAACCTCTACCGGGTGGCCGAGAATCTCTTCGGCGCGGTGAATGAATTCGCCACGGTTACGCGCTTCGCGCAGGGCGTTTGTGCCCACGATCCGCACCGCGCCCAAGGGCAGACCGTTGATCAGTTGCGCGAATCGCTTGAGGCAATCGAGCCCGCGCTGGATGGATTCTTCGCTCAGCTTGCGCTCTTCGTCGATACCGGCAGCCAGTTGGACCTTCTCGCCGAGTCGCTCAAGAATGCGGATTTCCCCGTTCTGGGCCTTGGCGACGACCATGTGGAAGCTATTGGAGCCCAGGTCTATGGCAGCAATCAGGGACAGATTCTTGGCTTGGGATGGCGGCATGGTCAAAAAGTCTCGGTCGATAACCTCGACATCCTGCCACGATCAACCGCTTACGCCAACGCGCCTGATCCAAACCCTTGAGCCAGAGCAGCTTACTGTGGCGAGGGCGCTTGCTCCCGCTGGGCCCGTAGGAGCTGCCGAGCGAAGCGAGGCTGCGATCTTTCCCCGGACGCTTGAGTCTCAAGCGAAAGATCAAAAGATCACAGCCTTCGGCAGCTCCTACAGTGCAACCGAGCGCGAGCTTGCGCCCCCGCCACAGGCGCGATCAGGCGTGTTCGACCGTCCCAATGAAATTCGCCAGCTCCGCCGTCTGCGGCTCGGCGAACAACACTTTGGGATCGCCGACCTCATGCACCTTGCCCTGGTGCATGAACACCAGTTTATCCCCGACCTCCCGGGCGAAACGCATTTCATGGGTGACCATGATCAGGGTCATGCCTTCCTTGGCCAGTTGCCGCACCACGCTGAGCACTTCATTGACCAGTTCCGGGTCCAGGGCCGAGGTGATTTCGTCGCACAGCAGTACTTTCGGCGACATCGCCAGGGCCCGGGCAATGGCTACCCGTTGTTGCTGACCACCGGACAAACGGTCAGGGAAGGCGTCAAACTTCTCGCCGAGGCCGACCCGTTCCAGCATCTGCCGCGCCAATTCAGCCGCCTTGGCCTTGGGTACTTTCTGTACAACCTGCGGTGCGAGCATCACGTTCTCGCCGACCGTCAGGTGCGGGAACAGGTTGAACTGTTGGAACACCATCCCGACTTTCTGCCGCAGGCTGCGCAGGTCGGCACGAGCGGCGTCAAGGTATTCGCCATCCACTTCGATCACGCCGTCGTTGATCGACTCCAGGCCATTGAGGGTGCGCAGCAAAGTGGATTTGCCCGAGCCACTGCGGCCGATGATCGCCACCACCTGGCCTTCCTCGACGGTCAGGTCGATGCCTTTGAGCACGTGGTGATCGCCGTAGTATTTATGCAGGGCGGAAATTCTAAGCAGAGGCATGCAGTCTCCTTTCCAGGTAGCGCGCACTGAGGGACAAGGGGTAGCAGAGCAGGAAGTAACCGAGGGCCACCAAGCCATACACCATGAACGGCTCGAACGTGGCGTTGGCGAGCATGCCGCCGGTCTTGGTCAGTTCGGTAAAACCAATGATCGAGGTCACTGCGGTGCCTTTGACCACCTGCACCGAAAAGCCCACGGTCGGCGCCACGGCGATGCGCAGGGCTTGGGGCAGGATCACGTAGCGCAACTGTTCCAGCGGGTTGAGGGCCAGGCTCGAAGAGGCTTCCCACTGACCGTTGGGGATCGCTTCGACGCAACCGCGCCAGATCTCCGCCAGATAGGCACTGGTAAACAGCGTCAAGGCAATCGCCGCGGCCATCCAGGGCGAAATCTCCACCCCGGCCAGGGCCACGCCGAAGAACACCAGGAACAGCTGCATCAACAGCGGCGTGCCTTGGAACAGCTCAATGTAGGTGCGGGCGACGTTGCGGGGCAGGGCGTTTTTGGAAATGCGCAAGACCATGACCAGCAGGCCGATCAGCCCGCCGCCGATAAACGCTACCAACGACAAGGCCAGGGTCCATTGCAAGCCCGTGAGCAGGTTGCGCACCACGTCCCAGAAAGTGAAATCGCTCATTGGCTGCTCCTGGCAATGTAGCGGCGACCCACCCAGTTCAGGAACTGGCGGATCAACAGTGCCATGCACAAATAGATCAGCGTGGTCAGTGCATAGGTTTCAAAGGCGCGGAAGTTGCGCGACTGAATGAAGTTGGCGGCGAAGCTCAATTCTTCGGTGGCGATCTGCGAACAGACCGCCGAGCCGAGCATCACGATGATGATCTGGCTGCTCAGGGCCGGCCAGACCTTGCCCAGCGCCGGCAGCAGCACCACGTGGCGGAAGGCTTCGAAGCGGCTCATCGCCAGGGCCGCGGCGGCTTCCAGCTGCCCCCGCGGGATGGCCTGGATGCCGGCACGAATGATCTCCGTGGAATAGGCGCCGAGGTTGATCACCATCGCCAGCACCGCCGCCTGCCATTCGGAAATCTGCAAGCCCAGGGACGGCAGGCCGAAGAAGATGAAAAACAGCTGCACCAGGAACGGCGTGTTGCGGATCAGCTCCACGTACACGCCGAAGATCGCCGAGAACGGACGTATGTTCCACGCCCGCACCACGGCCCCGACGATGCCCAGGCCAACCCCGAGCAACGCGCCGATGGCCGTCAGTTCCAGGGTGAACAAGGCACCGCGCAGCAGCAGCTCGGTGTTTTGCACCACCGGCAGAAAATCGAACTGATAAGCCATGCTCAGCCTCTCAAGCGACGGTCAGAGGTCGGCCGGCAGCGGCTGCTTGAGCCAGGTCTGGGAGTTCTTTTCCAGGCTGCCATCGGTCTTGGCGGTGGCGAGGATCTGGTTGACCTTGTCCAGCAGCGCGGGCTCGTTTTTGTTCACGCCGACGTACACCGGCGAGTCCTTGAGTTTCACCTTCAGCGCCGGGACACGCTTGGGGTTGCGTTCGCTGATGGCGACCATTACCACGTTGCCGCTGGCAATCAGGTCCACCTGGCCGGCCAGGTAGGCGGCGATGGTCGAGTTGTTGTCTTCGAAGCGCTTGATGGTGGCGCCTTCGGGGGCGACCTTGGTCAGCTCGATGTCTTCGATGGCGCCACGGGTGACGCTGATGGTCTTGCCCTTGAGGTCATCCAGGCCATTGATGGCTGCATCGGGCGGGCCGAACACCGCCAGGTAGAACGGCGCGTAGGCACTGGAAAAGTCGATGACCTTTTCCCGCTCGGGGTTCTTGCCCAGGCTGGAGATGACCAGGTCGACCTTGCCGGTGGTCAGGAATGGGATGCGGTTGGTGCTGTTGACCGGCGTCAGTTCAAGTTTGACCTTGAGCTGGTCGGCCAGCAGTTTCGCAGTGTCGATGTCCAGGCCACGGGGCTTCATATCCGGGCCTACCGAGCCGAACGGGGGAAAGTCCTGGGGGACGGCGACCTTGAGCGTGCCACGCTTGACCACGTCTTCCAGGCCATCGGCGTGGGCGGGTAGCTGACAGAGCATCAGGCTGGCAAACAGGGCAGTGAGCAGGGCGCTGCAACGCTGAATCATGGCGAATCTCCGCAATCGGTGATGTGATTTCTGCGTTCGGACAGAGCACAGGCCATGCCAAACCGCCCGTTATTGCGCCAAAGCCACGGTTTTGCTGGTGGGAGACGGTCTGACTGGTCTGAACAGTTGCGCTGCATTTCGCACCGTTATCGGGCGTCGGTATTTGTCGCCGAACCCTGCTGGGGCACGACTTGCCGGGCGCGTCGAATAGCTTTACAACTAGCCGCTCACTGGCCCGGTTCGTCTGAAAAATCATGAATTCCATCTCTCGCGCCGTCCCTGAAGTGGCGCTGCAAGCCATTCGCAAACTGATCGCCGATGAAGGCTTCGGGCCTGGCGATGTGCTGCCGTCGCAACGGGACCTGGCGCTGCAACTGGGTGTGAGCCGGGCGTCGCTGCGCGAAGCGCTTTCGTCGTTGAGCGCCCTGGGACTGATCAGCGTGCAGCCGGGCAAAGGGGTGTTCGTGCAATCGCCGGTGGAGCTCTTGCAGAACGAGCCGACGTCGCGCTGGCCCTTCGCGGCTCAGGCTTCGCCAGTGGATATCTTCCAGTTGCGCTACGCCCTGGAAGGTTTCGCGGCGGGGTTGGCGGCGGTGACGCTGAGCGCCGATGAACTCGACACACTGCAAGACAACGTGGAAGCCATGCGCCGGGAGTTGAAGATCGGGGATTTCGACGCCGCGGCGCGCCTGGATTTCGAATTTCATCGGCGAATCCTGCTGGCCAGCGGCAACCAGGCCATGCTGAGCATTCTCACGGCCAGCGCCGAACTCTTCCTGGAAAGCCAGAAACTACCGTTCATCAGGGCGGAGCGGGCGATGGAAACCTGGCAGGAACATCGCAAGATTCTTCGCGCCTTGGCTCGCCGCGCTTCGGGCGCCGCACAAAAAGCCATGCAGGAACATGTACGTAACGCTGCGCTGCGTACCGGGATTTCCTTCGTGGCCCCGGCTGCCTCGTGACTGGCGCTATACCCAAATACATCCGCCACCATAGCGAGACTCAATCAACTGCGGCTTCCTGAACCCGGGAAGGGCCGCTATGATGGGCCACGTTTTTTTGCTGACAACCCCGGAGATTTCCATGAGCAGCGATCTGATCAAACACGTTAGCGACGCTAGCTTCGAGGCTGACGTACTCAAGGCCGAAGGCGCGGTACTGGTCGACTATTGGGCTGAGTGGTGCGGTCCGTGCAAAATGATCGCCCCGGTCCTGGACGAAATTGCCGAGACTTACAAAGGCAAGCTGACCATCGCCAAGCTGAACATCGACGAAAACCAGGAGACTCCGGCCAAGCACGGCGTGCGTGGTATCCCGACTCTGATGCTGTTCAAGAACGGCAACGTCGAAGCCACCAAGGTGGGTGCGCTGTCGAAGTCGCAACTGGCTGCTTTCCTCGACGCCAACATCTAAGCGCCGAATGCCATTGAAAAAGCCCCGCAAATCGCGGGGCTTTTTCGTTATTCGGGGCTAGACGCTCGCAAACCCAGGTGTTACATTCGGCCCCGCACTGGTTTCTCCATTGCCCCCTGCAAGCCGTCGCCGACGCACTCCTTTCGAATAAGTACGCGATCCTGTCGCCTTCTCCGCGGCGCGGCCTCATTAAGCCAAAAGCTTAATTTCCCCCCTCCATAAATGATTACGTCATTCCTATATGAATCTGACTGAACTCAAGCAAAAGCCGATTACCGAACTGCTCGAATTGGCCGAACAGATGGGCATAGAAAATATGGCCCGTTCGCGCAAGCAGGACGTGATTTTCTCCCTGCTCAAAAAGCACGCGAAAAGCGGCGAGGAAATCTCCGGTGATGGCGTGCTGGAGATTCTCCAGGACGGCTTCGGCTTTCTCCGCTCTGCAGACGCTTCCTATCTCGCTGGCCCAGACGATATCTACGTCTCGCCGAGCCAGATCCGCCGTTTCAACTTGCGCACCGGTGACACCATCGTTGGCAAGATCCGTCCTCCGAAGGAAGGCGAGCGTTATTTCGCGCTGCTCAAGGTCGACACGATCAACTTCGACCGTCCGGAAAACGCGAAGAACAAGATTCTCTTCGAGAACCTGACCCCGCTGTTCCCGACCGTGCGCATGAAGATGGAAGCCGGCAACGGTTCCACCGAAGACCTCACCGGTCGTGTCATCGACCTGTGCGCACCCATCGGCAAAGGCCAGCGTGGTCTGATCGTGGCACCGCCGAAAGCGGGCAAGACGATCATGCTGCAGAACATCGCGGCCAACATCGCCCGTAACAACCCTGAAGTTCATCTGATCGTGCTGCTGATCGACGAGCGTCCGGAAGAAGTGACCGAGATGCAGCGCACCGTGCGCGGCGAAGTGGTCGCCTCGACGTTCGACGAGCCGCCGACCCGCCACGTGCAGGTTGCCGAAATGGTGATCGAGAAGGCCAAGCGCCTGGTCGAGCACAAGAAAGACGTGGTGATCCTGCTGGACTCCATCACCCGTCTGGCCCGTGCCTACAACACCGTGATCCCGAGCTCCGGCAAGGTGCTGACCGGTGGTGTCGATGCCCACGCCCTGGAGAAACCGAAGCGTTTCTTCGGCGCCGCGCGCAACATCGAAGAAGGCGGCTCGCTGACCATCATCGCCACCGCGCTGGTTGAAACCGGCTCGAAGATGGACGAAGTGATCTACGAGGAATTCAAAGGCACTGGCAACATGGAATTGCCTCTGGATCGTAAGATCGCCGAAAAGCGCGTCTTCCCGGCCATCAACATCAACCGTTCCGGCACCCGCCGCGAAGAGTTGCTGACGGCCGATGACGAGCTGCAGCGTATGTGGATCCTGCGCAAACTGCTGCATCCGATGGACGAAGTCGCCGCCATCGAGTTCCTGGTCGACAAGCTGAAACAGACCAAGACCAACGATGAGTTCTTCCTGTCGATGAAACGCAAGTAAATCGAACAGGCTAGCAAGAGCCGGGGAAACCCGGCTTTTTGCTATCTGCGCATTCACTAATTTGAGCGGGCGGCGTTAAACTCGGGCCCCCGAACGCCACGGCCACCATGAGGCTTTTGCATGCAGTATCGCGACTTGCGCGACTTTATCAGCGGGCTGGAACAGCGCGGCGAACTCAAGCGCATCCAGGTGCCGGTGTCTCCAGTGCTGGAAATGACCGAGGTCTGCGACCGCACTCTGCGGGCCAAGGGGCCGGCATTGTTGTTCGAAAACCCAACCGGTTATGACATTCCGGTGCTGGGCAACCTGTTCGGCACACCGGAACGCGTGGCCCTGGGCATGGGCGCCGAAGCGGTTAGCGAACTGCGCGAGATCGGCAAGCTGCTGGCGTTCCTCAAGGAACCCGAGCCGCCGAAAGGCCTGAAGGATGCCTGGTCCAAGCTGCCGATTTTCCGCAAGATCATTTCCATGGCGCCGAAAGTCGTCAAGGACGCCATCTGCCAGGAAGTGGTGATCGAGGGCGACGATGTCGACCTGGCGATGCTGCCCGTGCAGACCTGCTGGCCAGGCGATGTGGGGCCGCTGATCACCTGGGGCCTGACCGTCACCAAAGGCCCGAACAAGGATCGCCAGAACCTGGGTATCTATCGCCAGCAGGTGATTGGCCGCAACAAGGTCATCATGCGCTGGCTGAGCCATCGCGGCGGCGCTCTGGATTATCGCGAGTGGTGTGAAAAGCACCCTGGCCAACCATTCCCGGTGGCAGTGGCCCTGGGCGCGGACCCGGCGACTATTCTCGGCGCCGTCACGCCCGTGCCTGACAGCCTCTCCGAATATGCGTTCGCCGGCCTGTTGCGCGGCAACCGTACCGAGTTGGTGAAGTGCCGTGGCAACGACCTGCAAGTGCCGGCCACCGCCGAGATCATCCTTGAAGGTGTGATCCATCCCGGCGAGATGGCTGATGAAGGCCCGTATGGTGACCACACCGGATACTACAACGAAGTCGACAGCTTCCCGGTATTCACCGTCGAACGCATTACCCATCGGATCAAACCGATTTACCACAGTACCTACACCGGCCGGCCGCCGGATGAACCGGCCATTCTCGGCGTGGCGCTGAACGAAGTGTTCGTGCCGATCCTGCAGAAGCAATTTCCGGAAATCACCGATTTCTACCTGCCGCCGGAAGGCTGTTCGTATCGGATGGCCGTGGTGACCATGAAGAAGTCGTATCCTGGGCATGCCAAGCGGGTGATGCTCGGGGTCTGGTCGTTTTTGCGACAGTTCATGTACACCAAGTTCGTTATCGTCACAGACGACGATATCAACGCACGGGACTGGAACGATGTGATCTGGGCCATCACCACGCGCATGGACCCCAAGCGCGATACGGTGATGATCGAGAATACGCCGATCGACTACCTCGACTTCGCCTCGCCGGTGTCCGGCCTGGGGTCGAAGATGGGGCTCGATGCCACGCATAAATGGCCCGGTGAAACCACCCGTGAGTGGGGCCGGGTTATCGTCAAGGATGAAGCCGTTACCCAACGGATCGATGCCATCTGGAATCAGTTAGGAATAGATTGATGCGTGTAACCTTGCAGCCGTCCGGAGCGGTGCTGGAGATCCGGCCCGCAGAGCGGATTCTCGATGGCGCGCGGCGCCTGGGCTATGAATGCCCGCAAAGCTGCCGCAATGGCAACTGCCACGTCTGTGGTGCGTTGTTGGTGGAAGGCCGTGTGGAACAGGCTGGCGAGGTGCGCGATCACGGTGAGATTTTCACCTGCATCGCCGAGCCTCTGGAGGACTGTGTGGTGTTGTGGGATGGCGTGCTGGCGCCGGGTGAGTTGCCGGTCCGCAACCTGGCCTGTCAGGTCATCGAGTGCGCCGAGGTGGGCGGCGATGTCTGGCGGGTACGCCTGCGTGCGCCCGCGGGCAAGCCGCCGCGTTATCACGCGGGGCAGTATCTGTTGATCGAACGCGAAAACGGCGAAAAGTCGGCGTTCTCCCTGGCCTCCGCGCCGCACTCGGGGCGCGACCTGCAGTTGCACGTATTAGTGCGCGAAAGCAGTGCGCAGGCGCTGCTGGAGCAACTGCGGCGCAACCCCAACGTGCGCGTCGAAATGCCTTTCGGCGATACCCACCTGTCCGAGTTGCCGGACGGTCCATTGGTGCTGATCGCCGCCGGTACCGGGATGGCGCAGATGCACAGCCTGATCGAGCACTGCCGCGCTGCGGGGTTCAAGCACCCGGTACACCTGTATTGGGGCGTGCGACGACCGGAAGACTTTTACGAAATCGAGCATTGGGACGAGTGGAAAAAGCTGCCGAACCTGTTCCTGCACAAAGTCGTCAGCGATTTGTGTGGATGGCAAGGGCGCTGCGGGATGCTCCATGAGGCGGTGTGCGAGGACATCAGCGACCTCTCTAGTGTGCATGTCTACGCCAGCGGTTCGCCCGCCATGATCTACGCCACGCTCGACGCGCTGGTGGAGGCTGGAATGGACGCCCACCAAATGCGCGCCGATGTGTTTGCGTATGCGCCGCGGGCTTGAGCCATTCTTGAAACTTGATTGAGGTCTGCTTTTTTGTGGCGGTGGGTGTGGGAACAAAGCTTGCTCGCGATACAGGCGCCTCAATTTCTGAAAGACCGCATCGCCCTCATCGCGGGCAAGCCTTGCTCCCACGGCGGGGATAAATCCCCTCACCACAGGTGATATATCTGCCGATATATCGATTCGATATTTAGCTCCAGGGCTAGATGTCGTTAAGGTATATGCCCGCGCCCTCGGCATTCATGGCATCCAACTTGCGTGGATTCCCATAAGTGTCAGCGCGCTGACGGCGCGCTATCCAACTTCCTGCCCCGCGAGGAGCCACACGCTACCGGCCATGACCGCTATCGAATCCGTCATTCCCTGTGCACCGTATCCGCCACGCCTTGACCTGGGGCCGCAGCTGACCCGTGAACAACTGCTTGCCTCGATGCAATCGACCATGAGTCGTCACCAGGGCGGTCCGGTCTGGCTGTTCGCTTACGGTTCCTTGATCTGGCGGCCGGAATGCACGGCGGTGGAGCGGATGCGCGGCCGGGTTCATGGCTATCATCGCGGTTTGTATTTGTGGTCTCACGAACACCGCGGCACCCCGGAATTGCCGGGGTTGGTGTTCGGTCTGGATCGCGGTGGTTCGTGCAGCGGGTTTGCTTATCGCTTGCCGCAGGAGAATCTCGAGGACTCGCTGTTTGCCCTGTGGCAGCGCGAGATGCCGTTCCCGTCCTATCGTCCCCATTGGCTCAGTTGCCGTCTCGAAGATGGCAACCGGGTGCAAGCCCTGGGTTTTGTGCTGGAACGGCACCTGCCCAGCTATGCCGGCAACTTGCCGGACCATGTGCTGAGCCAGGTGTTCGAAAGCGCCTGCGGGCGTTACGGCAGCACCCGCGATTATGTCGAGCAGACCATCCACGCCCTGCGTAGCCACGCCATGCCAGACCGGAATCTGGAGGCGCGGCTCAAGCGCTGTAAATCGGCGTTGGATCAGGCGATCGCTTCGCGGCTCTGACTGGCGACTTGCTTGTGCCACAGGGTTGGCGCGAGGAACGCCATCGCCAGCAGGCAAGCTCCCACCAACAGCACAAAGCCACCGTTCCAGCCGAAGTGGTCCACGGTGTAGCCCATGGCGGCACTGGCCGCCACTGAACCACCCAAGTAGCCGAACAAACCGGTGAAACCTGCGGCGGTGCCGGCGGCTTTCTTCGGCGCCAGTTCCAGGGCCTGCAAACCGATCAGCATCACCGGGCCGTAGATCAGAAAACCAATGGAAACCAGGGCAATCATATCGACGGTCGGGTTGCCGGCCGGGTTCAGCCAGTACACCAGCGTTGCCACGGTCACCATCGCCATGAATACCATGCCCGTCAGGCCACGGTTGCCACGGAAGATCTTGTCCGACATCCAGCCGCACAGCAGCGTGCCGGGAATGCCGGCCCATTCGTACAAGAAGTACGCCCAGGACGTTTTATCCACGGTGAAGCCCTTGGCTTCCTTGAGGTAGGTCGGCGCCCAGTCCAGCACGCCATAGCGCAACAGGTAAACGAAGACGTTGGCCATGGCGATGTACCAGAGCATTTTGTTGCACAGCACGTATTTGACGAAGATTTCCTTGGCGCTGAATTCGTTCTCGTGACTGGCGTCGTAGCCTTCCGGGTAATCGTTCTTGTATTTCTCGATGGGCGGCAGGCCTACCGATTGCGGGGTGTCGCGCATGGTCACGAAGGCAAACAGGGCAACCAGCAGGGCCACGGCAGCCGGTACATAAAACGCCGCATGCCAGTCGTTGAACCAGCCCATCCCCAGCAGGAACAGCGGGCCGATCAGGCCGCCGCCGACGTTATGCGCCACGTTCCACACCGAGACAACGCCGCCGCGTTCTTTCTGCGACCACCAGTGCACCATGGTCCGTCCGCTCGGCGGCCAGCCCATGCCCTGGGCCCAGCCGTTGATGAACAGCAGAATGAACATCATGGTCACGCTGGACGTCGCCCAAGGCGCGAAACCGAAAACGAACATCACCCCAGCCGACACCAGCAAACCGAATGGCAGGAAGTAGCGCGGGTTGGAGCGGTCGGACACCAGGCCCATCAGGAACTTCGAAAGCCCGTAGGCGATGGCGATGGCCGACATGGCCAGGCCCAGCTGACCGCGGGTATAGCCCTCATCGATCAGGTACGGCATGGCCAGGGAGAAGTTCTTGCGCAGCAAGTAATACCCGGCGTAGCCAATGAAGATGCCGGCGAAGATCTGCCAGCGAAGGCGTCGGTAGGTGCTGTCTATTTTTTCTTCAGGCAGAGACGCCTGGTGTGCGGCAGGACGAAAGAAAGCAAACATTCAAGGGCTCCAGGTTCTTGTTATGACTGCGAATGCGAATGTTACAGTTTCGTTACCGAAAATAGCATTGCTTGTTGGTCGATAAACAGAGAAAAAAGCCCTGGGTAATGTTCTTAAATGAACACGTCGCTCCGGCATACGCTGATGACGTCGTAGGAATTGTCTTGTCTGGATTTTTCGCGCTCACATGTCTTGGTGGCGGGACAGAACAGTGGGAAACGTCCTTCAACTAAACGGGAAGTCTCGCCATTTAGCCAATGAGGTCCGGTCTTTACCCTTCACCTTTCTGCCAGCGCTGGCATTCAGGTGAGGGGTCAAGGTATGAGGTGGTGCGTTGTGATGCTGTTGCTGTGCTTGTCCGGTACGAGTTGGGTGATGGGTGTGTTGTTGGTGCCCAAGAGTCCTTGGACGGTGGGCAACGAACATCGGGAGCAGACGCACGTCCTGGCGCCGTTCGAGTTCCGCCTGGATGACGGGCCTTTGGATGACAGTAAATGGAGCCAGGCCTGGGAGTGCTCGGACATCAATGCACTTGGGGCTAACTATGGATGCAAGGTTTGCTCCCGTTCCGTTCCACGCGCAGCTACTTGTCCAATGTGTTTTTCGTCAAGCAGATGTCGGATGTCGAGCGTCTGGCCTTGATCGCCTGCTTCAACAGGCACGTGCCCATGATCGCGAAGCACTGCGGGAGTTTTCCTGCGTCACGGTATGTGAGGATGTTGCCGAAGGAGATTCGCGCGTTGTTCTAGTGCTTGCCAATAGCGGTCCGCGGCTTCAGGCACCCGGACCGCTGTGACGCTTCAACGCACCTGCACAACCACCTTCCCCACCGCCTTGCGCTGCCCCAGGTCATTGATCGCCTGGGCGGCATTGCTCAGTGGATACACCTGCGACACCAGTGGCTTGAGCTTGCCTTCGGCGAACCAGCCAAACAGTTGCTGGAAATTGGCGGCGTTGTCCTGGGGCTGGCGTTGGGCGAAGGAGCCCCAGAACACGCCCACTACGGCGGCGCCCTTGAGCAGGGCGAGGTTCACCGGCAGCTCGGGGATGCGCCCGCTGGCAAAACCGACTACCAGCAGCCGGCCATTCCAGGCGATGGCGCGGATGGCCTGGTCGAACAGGTCGCCACCCACCGGATCGTAGATCACATCGGCGCCCTGGCCGTCGGTGAGTCGCTTGATTTCATCCTTGAGGCTGGTTTCGCTGTAGTTGATCAACTCGTCGGCGCCAGCGGCCTTGGCCACGGCGAGTTTTTCTGTGCTACTGGCGGCGGCGATGACCCGGGCGCCCATGGCCTTGCCGATCTCTACCGCAGCCAGGCCAACCCCGCCGGATGCGCCGAGCACCAGCAGGGTTTCGCCGGGTTGCAAGTTGGCCCGTTGCTTGAGGGCGTGCATCGAGGTGCCGTAGGTCATGCTGAAGGCGGCAGCGGTGTTGAAGTCCATGGACGCCGGGATTGGCAACACGTTATAGCCTGGCACCGCCACCTGCTCGGCAAAGCTGCCCCAGCCGGTCAGCGCCATGACCCGATCACCGACCTTCAGGTGGCTGACATTTTCACCCACCGCACTGACCACGCCCGCCGCTTCGCCACCAGGGGAGAACGGGAAGGGTGGCTTGAATTGATATTTGCCCTCGATGATCAGCGTGTCAGGGAAGTTCACCCCGGCGGCGTGCACGTCCAGCAGCACTTCGTTCTTCTTCGCGACGGGGCTGGCGACGTCTTCCAGCACCAGCGATTCGGCGGGGCCGAATTCTTTGCACAGCACGGCTTTCATCAGGGCTATTCCTTTGGGAGTGATGGCCGATAAGTGTAGGTGTGAGAGTCGATGGGTCAACGAGCATGCCTTGCCCTGATAGCTGGCCATAAGCTTGTGCTTGAACGGCGGGGCGGTATGCTGGGCCGCAAACCGGATGAGGAGTCAAATGTGAAAGCGTGGATCATGTTGATGCTGGCCCTGTCGTTGCCTGCGGCGGCGATGGCCGAAGAGGCCAAAGAAGGCGAGGCGCCGAAAGTCAGTTACATCACCCTTAGCCCGCCCTTTGTCGGCAATTATGGGCTCGACGGTACAGCCAAGCTGAAGGTCTACAAGGCCGATGTGGCCTTGCGCGTGACCGGTGATGCTGCCGTGGCGGCGGTAAAGGCCAACGAGCCGCTGATTCGCAACCAGTTGGTTGCGCTGTTTGCCCAGCAGACCACCGAGGCGATGAACAACCTGGAAGCCAAGGAAAAGCTGCGTCAGGAAGCGTTGAAGCAGACCCAGCAGGTGATGAACGACGAGACCGGCAAGCCGATGGTGGATGATCTGTTGTTCAACAACCTGATCATTCAATAAATCGCCAGAGTCGCCGCCTTTGGCAGTGCCGCAATTTTCTCGGGGCTGTCAAAGGCGGCTTTTTTCATCACGACGCCAGGCTTTTGCGAAACCGCCCCAGGGCGACGGCAAAGAACAGGAGCCCGATCGCCGCCAACGCCAGCACGTCCGGCCATACCACCTCAACGCCTGCGTCACGGAACAGGATCGCCGCGCTGAGGCTGACGAAATGGGTCGAGGGCGACCCTTGCATCACCCATTGCAACCATTGCGGCATGCTGTCCAGCGGCGTGCTGCCGCCCGACAACAGCAGCATCGGAATAATGACGGGGATCGACAGTAGCCCGAACTGCGGTGTCGAGCGGGCCAGGGTGGCGAGAAAGATGCCCAGTGCGGTGCTGGCGAACAGGTAGAGTGCGGTCACCAGCAGAAAGAGAAGCATGGAGCCGGCAAGCGGCACCCCCAACGCGAACTTGACGATAATTTCCAGCGACGCCCAGGTGCAGAGCACCACTACCAGCATGTTGCTCCAGATTTTCGCCAGCATGATCTCCAGTGCCGTCAGCGGCAGTACCAGCAAGTGATCCAGGGTCCCGTGCTCGCGCTCGCGTAGCAGCGCGGTGCCCGTCAGGATGATGGCCAGGATGGTGATGTTGTTGACGATCTGGATCACCGCCAGAAACCACCCGCCCTCCAGATTGGTGTTGAACAACGAACGGGTAGTCAATTTCACGGGGGTTAGTTCGCTCGCTTGCGCCTGGCCGCTGTAGGTCAGCAGTTCCTGTTGGAAAATCCGCCCGATGTAACCGGCGCCCATGAATGCCTGGCTCATGGCCGTGGCGTCGACGTTCAATTGCAGCGCCGGTTCGCGTCCGGCGAGCAGGTCGGCCTGGAAGTTGGCGGGCACGTTAATGACAAAGGTGTAGCGGCCACTGTCCATGACCTTGTCCAGTTCGGCATAGGGCAGCGCCACCGGGCTCTGGAACTCCGGTGGTTGCAGGACCTGGGCCAGTTGGCGTGACAGGTGGCTCTGGTCTTCATCCACTATCGCCACGCTGGCGTTGTGGACGCCGATCACCGAGCCTGCGGCCGGCATGTAGATCGCCACGGTAAAGGCATAGCCTAGAAACAGCAGCAGGACCGAGTCGTAGCGCAGGCTGGTCAGTTCCTTGAGCCCAAGACGCCAGATATGTGAAAGCGTATGCATCAGGCCTCCTGCTTTTTCAGCATGACCAGGCTGAGCCCGGTGAACCCCAGGAAGAACCCGAATAACGCCAGGCATTGCGGCCACAGCTGGCGCAGATCCAGGGCCTTGGTGAAAGTGCCGACAGCGATGTCCAGGAAATAACCGGCGGGAAACAACTGGCCCATTACCGAGGCGGCGCCTTCCAGGGATGAGCGCGGCACGATCAGCCCCGAGAATTGGATTGTCGGCAGGCTGGTGATGATCATGGTGCCGAGAATCGCCGCGATCTGGGTGCGAGTGAACGCCGAGATCAGCAACCCCATGCTGGTGGTCGCCAGCACATAGAGCAGGCCGCCCAATGCCAGCGTCAGGCCACTGCCCTTGAACGGCACGCCGAACAGCCAGCGGTTCATCGCTGTCAGCAGGGCCAGGTTGATCAGGCTGACCGCCAGGTAGGGCACTTGTTTGCCCAAGAGGAACTCCAGGCGGGTCAGCGGGGTGGCGTAGAAGTTGGTGATCGAACCCAGTTCCTTTTCCCGCACGATGCCCAAGGCCGTCAACATGGCCGGAATGAATGCCAGGATCAGCGCCATGACTCCTGGGCCGATGGCGTTGACGCTGACCACGTCCTGGTTGTAGCGGAAGCGGGTTTCCAGCTTGGCCGCGGCCTGGCGGTTTCGCGCCGGGCTGCTCTGTTCGACCAACTGTTCGAGATTGGCTTGATGCACAGCCTGGACGTAGTTGCGACTGGTCTCGGCGCGAAACGGCATGCCGCCGTCGAGCCAGGCGCCGACGGTGGGTTGGCGACCGGCGTACAGGTCACGACCGAAGCCGGGTGGTATTTCCAGGGCCAGTTTGATTTCCGAGCGTTGCAGGCGCCGATGCAACTCGCTGGCGCCTTGGATGACCGGCTGCTCGTCGAAATAGCGCGAGCTGCGAAACGCTTCCAGATAAGCGCGACTTTGCGGGCTCTGATCCTGATCAAACACAGCGAAGGCGAGTTTTTCCACGTCCAGGGAGATGCCGTAGCCGAAGATCACCATCATGAACAACGCACCGAGCAAGGCGAACGCCATCCGCACTTTGTCGCGCAGCAGTTCCTTGCCTTCGCGGCTGGCGACGGCCCACAGTCGACCAAGGCTGAGGCCGTGTCGGTCCTGGGGGGCGCCGGCGGTGTCGAGGGCCACGGGGGTGGTGTCTTGTGGCGTCTCGCCCTGGGCTTGTTCCAGGCAGGTGACGAACGCCGCTTCCAGGGTCTGGCCGTTGAACTGCGCCTGCAGGGCTGCCGGTGTGTCACAGGCCAGGACTTTGCCAGCGTGCATCAGCGAAATGCGGTCGCAGCGTTGAGCTTCGTTCATGAAGTGCGTGGAGAGAAAAATCGTCACGCCCTGCTCGCGAGACAGCTCGATCAGCAGCCGCCAGAAGTCATCCCGCGCGGCCGGGTCAACGCCTGAGGTCGGTTCGTCGAGGATCAGCACTTCCGGGCGATGCAGCACCGCCACCGCCAGGGACAAGCGCTGGCGCAGGCCCAGGGGTAACGCACCGGAAGGTTGGTCGGCGAGGTCCTGCAGATTGAAGCGCTTGATCAGCTCTTCGATGCGGGCGCCGCTTTGGGCCTTGGGCAGGTCGAACAGCTCGGCGTGCAGGGCCAGGTTCTGCCGTACGCTCAATTCCCCATACAGCGAAAAGCTCTGCGACATGAACCCCACGCGTTTGCGGGTGGCCAGGTCCTTGGCGTCCACCGGCTTGCCCAGCAGGCGGGCCTCGCCTTCGCTGGCGGGCATCAGCCCGGTCAGCACTTTCATGGTGGTGGTCTTGCCGCATCCGTTGGAACCCAGGAAACCAAAGATCTCACCGCGACCGATCGCGAAGCTGACCTTGTCGACTGCGGTGAAGTCACCGAAGCGCAGGGTAAGGTCATGGGCTTCGATGGCGATGTCGGCAGTACCGTTGGTCCTGGGAGGGATCGTCAGCGGCTCGGCGTTGTGGCCGCTGTCGCCCTGGAAATGAGTGAAGGCCGAGTCGAGTTTTCCATCGGGTGTGACGGCAGCCAGTTCGGCACTCAACCCCTTGGCGATCAAGCGCCCGTTGTCGAGCATCAGGCAATGCTCGAATTGTTCGGCTTCTTCCATATACGCCGTGGCGACCAGCAGGGTCAGTTGCGGTCGTTGTCGGCGTACGTCTTCTATCAGTTCCCAGAAGCGTCGGCGGGACAGGGGATCCACCCCGGTGGTGGGTTCGTCGAGAATCAAAAGGTCGGGTTCATGGATCAGTGCACAGCACAGGCCGAGCTTTTGTTTCATGCCCCCCGACAGCTTGCCCGCCGGGCGGTCGGCAAAACGTTGCAGGTCGGTCGCCAGCAACAACTTGCCCATACGCTGTGCGCATTCGGCCCGCGAGAGCCCGAACAATGTACCAAAGAACCGGATGTTCTCGCGGATCGACAAATCAGGGTAAAGGTTGCCCCCCAGACCTTGAGGCATGAACGCAATGCGTCGATAGAGGGTGTTGCGATGGTGGCGATCCTCGATCGATGCACCCAGTACCTGCAATTGACCGCATTGGAGTTTCTTCACCCCGGCAATCAGCCCCAGGAGGCTCGATTTGCCGGCGCCGTCGGGGCCAATCAGACCGCAGCGAGTGCCGGCGGGCAGGCTGAAGGCGATATCGCTCAAGGCCACATGCTGGCCGTAGCGATGTTCGAGACCCGAAGCCTGTAGCGCCGTTTCGCTCTGGGTGGCGCTCATTGCAGGTTGGCCGGCCAGTCGATGGGGGCGGTGCGCACGTAGCCGGCGCCGGGCATGCCGGGTTTGGCCTGGGGCACTTCACCGGGCTGGGTCAGGTGCACTTTGACGCGGAACACCAGTTTCTGGCGCTCATCACGGGTCTCGACTTCCTTGGGGGTGAATTGGGACTTGGCCGCGACGAAGCTGACCTTGGCCGGCAGCGGTCGCTGGGGCAGGGCGTCGAGTAGCAGTCGCGCTTCATCGCCTACCGCCAGTTTCCCGGCCACGGATGCCGGCAGATACAGGTTCATGTATTGGTCGTTCGGATCGATCATCAGCAGCACCCGGCCGCCGGCGCCCAGCACTTCGCCCGGTTCGGCCAGACGCAACTGGATCACGCCGTCGAGGGGGGCGCGCAAACTGCTGTCGTCGATTTCGCTGGTCAGTTGGGCCACCTGGGCCTGGGTCGCGCCGATGGCGGCCGTCGCCGCCGATACCTGGGCCCGGGCTGCGTTAACCGCAGCGTTGGCGGTGTCGACGCGGGCTTGCTGCTGGTCAATGACCTGGGCGCTGGCGTAACCGCGTTTGAACAGTTCCTGGCTCCGTTTGAGTTCCTGGTGAGCGAGCAATTGTTCGCTCTGGCGCAGTTGCACATTGGCCTCGGCGGCGGCGAGGTTTTCCCGGGCGCGCACCACTTCGGCCTCAGCCTGGTTGCGCTGGGCCTCCAGGGTGCGGGTGTCCATGCGCGCCAGCAATTGGCCCTTGAGGACGTTGTCGCCTTCATCGACATGAACCTCGGCCAGGCGTCCGGGCGTCTTGCTGGCGATCTGGACTTCGGTGGCCTCAAGGCGCCCGTTGCCCATGCTCAGGCCTTCTGGCAAGCGATCATGCAGCGACTTCCAGTAGCCGAACCCACCGGCGGCCAGCAACACAGCCAGCAGGGCGAGGGCAAAAAAACGCGAGGTACGAGGGTTTGTCGACATGTCCGGCATCCTGCGGCTGTAGCATTGCAGTTTGCTGGATCAGTGCCCGGTCCAGCTTGATGTCCATCAACTCATGGGTGATCAGCGCAAGGCAATCACCGCCGCCCACTGTTCGGCGGTTACCGGCATCACCGACAGTCGCGAGCCTTTCTGCACCAGCGGCATTTCCGCCAGGGCGGTCTGCTGCTTGAGATAGTCGAGCTTCAGCACGTGGGGGAAGGTTTCGACATGGGTTACGTCGATCGCGGTCCAGGGGTTTTTATCCGGGCTGGCCTTGGGATCGAAGTAATGACTGTCAGGTTCCAGTGCCGTTGGATCAGGGTAGGCCGCTCGCACGATCTGTCCGATGCCGGCGATACCTGGCTCCGGGCAACTGGAGTGGTAGAAAAAGAATGAGTCGCCCACCGCCATGGTCCGCAGGAAATTGCGCGCCTGGTAGTTGCGCACCCCGTCCCAGCGCGCCTGGCCGAGCTTTTCCAGGCCTCGGATGGACAACTCGTCGGGCTCGGACTTCATCAACCAATAGGCCATGATTTCTACTCCTGGGCGGTGTTGAGAAAAAAAGTTCAGCGATTTTATGACAAACCGACAGTCGGTTGACGCCAGAGTTTGCGTGTCAGAGCAGGTTGCCGCAAAATGCCGGCCTTCCAAGCTTGACGCTGCTGCACGGCCAATAAGAAAACCGCTGCTGTCATCGTGTGTGATGTGCCTTGAGGGGGGCAATCGATGAAACGCAAACCGGATTTGCTGTGGATCCTGGTCATTCTGTTCGGCCTGGGGGTCGTGACCACGGGTTACGCTCAAAGCTTGTGGGCCAACAAGACCGACGCGCCGGTGGACATCATCCAACCCGCGCCATCGATCAAACGCTGAACCTGTCTTCCAGGCGCCGCTGATTCTCGCGGCGTCTATTGCACCAGATACCAATGCCTGTCGCTGACCGTTCCCTGCAGCGGTACGTCCCAGCTTGCCTGCGCCAATCGTTCGACCTTCTGACATTCATGGGCCAGCCCCAGCAGCGTTGGCTTGCGCCATTGCTTGCGTCGCGCCAGATAGGCCAGGCTGCGGTCATAGAAGCCGCCGCCCATGCCCAGTCGGCCCCCCGCATCGTCAAACCCCACCAGCGGCAATAACACCAGATCCAATGTCCAGACCTTGCGCTGCCGGGCGATGTTCTTGCGTGGTTCAGGGATACGAAAACGGTTGGGCTGCATTTTTTCGCCAGGTTGGATGCGTTGAAAAACCATCTTGGTCCGGGGCCATGGACTGAGCACCGGCAGATAAGTGGCCTTGCCCCGGCGCTGGGCGGCGCGCAGTAGCAGGCGCGGGTCGATCTCGCCATCGTTGGGCAGATACAGGGCGATGTGGCGGGCGCGACGAAACAGCGGATGCTGGGCCAATTGCTTGTAGAGCCCGTGGGCGGCTTGCCGTTGCTGGGCGGGTGTCAGGGCGCGACGGGCCTGGCGCAGCAGGCGTCGAAGTTGCGGGCGGGGCAGCAGCGCGGGTTCGGTCATATCGATGCTTCACGGAGTCGGTGACGGAGCACAGCGTAACCGCAAAACAGGGCCCTCAGAAATGCCGACGGCGCAAACAACAATGCCAGTCCACTTGGACTGGCATTGTTTGAAATCAGGCTCCCCGGATGAACCGCTGTCGGCTTAGCCCTTGAACCCGAAAGTTCAAGGTGGAAGTTGCAGGGGGCGTTAAGGCTTTCCGTCAAGCGGACATGCACACCGGCCCCAACGTGCAACCCCCGTGGTTGTGCGTATCGGCTCAGGGACATCACCAACTGGCAAGCACCCCAGGGAGTGAGGCGAGTATACCCCAGGCAGCCTCGCGAATCAGCCCTTGCTGACGTCCGGATCGGTGGCCAGCACCAGATCCACCCGATCGAGCAGGTCCCGTACCTGCTCACGGGTCGAGCCGCTGACCTGCAGGTCAGGCGTATCCTGGCGATGGAGCAGGTCGTGGGTAATGTTCAAGGCTGCCATCACGGCAATGCGGTCGGCGCCGATGACTTTGCCGCTGCTGCGGATCTCGCGCATCTTGCCGTCCAGGTAACGGGCGGCACTCACCAGGTTGCTACGCTCTTCCTGGGGGCAGATGATCGAATATTCTTTGTCGAGGATCTGCACGGTAACGCTATTGCTTGAACTCATGAGTCTTGCTCCAGGGCCTTGAGGCGCGAAATCATCGATTCGACCTTACGCCGGGCGATTTCGTTTTTTTCAATGAGGTGCGCGCGTTCCTCGCGCCAGGTCTTTTCCTGAGCTAATAGGAGTCCGTTTTGGCTCTTAAGTTGCTCGACCCGGTCAATTAGCAATTCGAGTCTGGCCATCAGCGCTTGCAGGTCGGTGTCTTCCATTGTGTCCACTGAAGAATGTGTCTGATGGGGATAGGGGTCGCACAGCCTTTAATGGTCTTGGCGAGTCTGTCGATGTAGGATACAAGGCCTCCATTCTAGACATAGCGCCGTCTGGCGCCTAGCTGCCCATGCCCATTCAGAATTCCCCGTATCAAGCATTCGCCACCCTGCTGAGCACCAGCGGTCATCCTGTCTCGCCTGCCGAACTGCACGGCCTGCTGCTCGGTCGCAGTTGCGCCGGCGCCGGCTTCGATGCCGACGGCTGGTTGGCCGACGCCGCCGAGTTGCTGGAAGGCGAACCACAAGACAACGTTCGTAATGCCTTGATCGGCCTGCAAGAGATGGTCAAGGGCGAGCTTACCAGCGACGACATGACCGTCGTCCTGCTGCTGCCCACCGACGATGCGCCGTTGGCTGACCGCGCCGCTGCGTTGGGCCAATGGTGCCAGGGTTTCCTCGCCGGCTTCGGCTTGACCCGCCGCGAATACGCGTTGAGCGACGAGGCCAAGGAAGTGTTGCAAGACCTGGCGGCGATCTCTCAGGTCCAGGACGCCCTGGAAGAGTCCGATGACGGCGAAAGCGACTACATGGAAGTGATGGAGTACCTGCGGGTCGCACCATTGCTATTGTTCACCGAGACCAAGAAAACCGATGCAGCGGCGGCCAAGCCGTCCTTGCATTAATTTTTTAGAGGGAACACCGTCTGCCCATGATTCATATCCCGAAATCGGAATACAGCCGTCGCCGCAAGGCCCTGATGGCGCAGATGGAGCCCAACAGCATCGCAATCCTGCCCGCCGCCGCCGTTGCGATCCGCAACCGCGACGTCGAGCACATCTACCGCCAGGACAGCGACTTCCAGTACCTCAGCGGCTTTCCCGAACCGCAAGCGGTACTGGTGCTGATGCCTGGCCGCGCCCATGGCGAGTACATCCTCTTTTGTCGTGAGCGCAACGCCGAACGTGAGTTGTGGGATGGCCTGCGCGCCGGCCAGGAAGGGGCGATGCGTGACTACGGCGCCGACGACGCATTTCCCATCACGGACATCGACGACATCCTGCCGGGCCTGATCGAAGGCCGCGACCGGGTGTATTCGGCCATGGGCAGCAATCCGGAATTCGATCGGCACCTGATGGAGTGGATCAACGTGATTCGTTCCAAGGCCCACCTCGGCGCCCAGCCGCCGAACGAATTCGTTGCCCTGGATCACTTGCTGCACGACATGCGCCTGTATAAATCGGCGGCAGAAGTAAAAGTGATGCGCGAAGCGGCGCGGATTTCCGCCCAGGCGCACATCCGGGCGATGCAGGCGGCGCGTGCGGGGTTGCATGAATACAGCCTGGAAGCCGAGCTCGACTATGAGTTCCGCAAGGGCGGGGCGAAGATGCCGGCCTATGGCTCGATCGTCGCGGCGGGGCGTAACAGCTGCATCCTGCATTACCAGCAGAACGACGCGCCGCTCAAGGACGGAGACCTGGTGTTGATCGACGCCGGTTGTGAAATCGATTGCTACGCCAGTGATATCACCCGTACCTGGCCGGTCAACGGCAAGTATTCGCCTGAGCAGAAAGCGATCTACGAAGTGGTGCTGGCGGCCCAGGAGGCCGCGTTTGCCGAGATCGCGCCGGACAAACATTGGAACCAGGCCCATGAAGCGACGGTGCGGGTCATTACCGAGGGCCTGGTGCGACTTGGGCTGTTGGAAGGCGAGGTGGATGAGTTGATCGCCAGCGAAGCCTACCGGGCGTTCTACATGCACCGCGCCGGCCACTGGCTGGGCATGGACGTACACGACGTGGGCGAATACCGGGTCGGTGGCGAGTGGCGGGTACTGGAAGTCGGCATGACGCTGACCGTGGAGCCGGGCATCTACATCAGCCCGAATAACCGCAGCGTCGCGAAAAAATGGCGCGGCATCGGCGTGCGTATCGAGGATGACGTGGTAGTGACCAAGACCGGTTGTGAAATCCTGAGCCAAGGCGTCCCCAAAACGGTCGCTGACATCGAGGCCTTGATGGCCGCCGCACGGACGCAAGCAGCATGAGCCGGGTCAATCTGGCGATCATCGGCGGCGGCCTGGTCGGCGCGAGCCTGGCGCTGGCCCTGCAGGCCGGTGCCAAGGCCCGGGGCTGGAAGATCATGCTGATCGAGCCCTTTGCCCCGGGCAATGCCTGGCAGCCGAGCTACGACGCCCGCTCTTCGGCGTTGTCCTACGGGGCCCGGCAGATTTATCAACGGTTGGGTGTCTGGCAGGAAATTTCCCGTCGCGCCGAGCCGATCAAACAGATTCACGTCTCCGATCGCGGACGGTTCTCCACGGCGCGCTTGTCGGCCATGGAAGAGGGTGTGCCGGCGCTGGGCTATGTGGTGGAAAACGCCTGGCTCGGCCAGTGCCTGTGGCAAGGCCTGGACACCGAAGTGGTCAGTTGGCGCTGCCCGGCGCAGGTCACCCGGATGGAGCCACTGGTTGGTGGTTATCGCCTGACCCTCGACGACGAAATCACCCTGGAATGCGACCTGGCCGTGTTGGCTGACGGTGGCCGTTCAGGCCTGCGGGAGCAATTGGGCGTCGGCGTGCGCAATCGGCCTTATGACCAGAGCGCATTGATCGCCAACATCACACCCAGCGAAGCCCACAACGGCATGGCCTTCGAACGCTTCACCGATGACGGGCCGATGGCTTTGTTACCGTTGCCGGAAAATCGTTGTGCGCTGGTCTGGACCCGACAGGGCATGGACGCGCAACGGCTGGCGGCCCTCGATGAGCGCAGTTTTCTCAGCGAATTGCAGGGCGTGTTCGGTTATCGCCTGGGCACGTTGAAGCAGGTTGGCGCGCGACACCTGTATCCGTTGGCGCTGGTGGAGGCCGAAGAACAGGTACGCCCGCACCTGGCGATCCTGGGCAATGCCGCCCATAGCCTGCATCCGATTGCCGGACAGGGGTTCAACCTGTCCCTGCGCGACGCCCAGGCCCTGGCCGATGCTTTGCTCGACAGCGACAGCGAGCCGGGTGATTTCGCCGTGTTGCAAGCCTATCGCGAGCGCCAGCGAATGGATCAGACCCTGACCGTCGGTTTTTCCGACCAGGTCACGCGTCTGTTCAGCAGTAACCTGCCGCTGGTGTCCCTGGGGCGTAACCTCGGCCTGCTGGGCCTCGACCTGCTGCCGCCGGCCAAGCGCTGGTTCGCCCGCCAGGCCATGGGCCTTGGAACGCGACCCGATGCTTAAGGCAGGGGCCGTTATTTCTTTTCATGGGCGGCCAATGCCGCCCGCAAAACAGGCTTAGAGCATGGAATTGCGTGCAGATCTGTTGATCGTCGGTGCCGGCATGGTCGGCAGCGCCCTGGCGCTGGCGTTGCAGGGCAGTGGCCTGCAAGTGCTGCTGCTCGACGGCAGCCCGATGAGCGTCAAACCTTTCGATCCCCAGGCCGCGTTCGAGCCGCGGGTCAGCGCCTTGTCGACAGCGAGCCAGCGGATCCTCGATCGCCTGGGTGTCTGGGACGGCATTACGGCCCGACGTGCGAGCCCCTATAGCGACATGCACGTCTGGGACGGCAGTGGCACCGGGCACATCCACTTTTCGGCGGCCAGCCTGCACGCCGAGGTGCTCGGGCACATTGTCGAGAACCGCGTCGTGCAAGACGCTTTACTGGACCGTTTGCATGACTGCGACCTGGGCCTGCTGGCCAACGCACGGCTGGAGCAAATGCGCCGTTCCGGCGATGACTGGCTGCTGACCCTGGCTGACGGCCGCACCTTGCGCGCGCCGCTGGTCATCGCCGCCGATGGCGCGAATTCCGCTGTGCGCCGCCTGACGGGCGTGGCGACGCGAGAGTGGGATTATCTGCATCACGCCATTGTCACCAGTGTGCGCAGCGCCAAGCCCCATCGCACGACGGCCTGGCAGCGCTTTACCGACAACGGTCCGCTGGCGTTCCTGCCGCTTGCGCGCGACGGCCAGCACGATTGGTGCTCGATCGTCTGGTCCACTACCCCTGGCGAGGCGCAGCGCCTGATGGCGCTCGATGACACTGAGTTCTGCAGTGAGCTGGAGCGGGCCTTCGAAGGCCAGCTTGGCACGGTCCTGAGCGCCGACCCACGCCTGTGCGTGCCGCTGCGCCAGCGTCATGCCAAGCGCTACGTGGCCGAAGGGCTGGCGTTGATCGGTGATGCCGCCCACACCATTCACCCGCTGGCTGGACAAGGGGTGAACCTGGGGTTCCTCGACGCCGCGGTGCTGGCCGAAGTGCTGTTGCAGGCGGCCGGGCGCGGCGAGCGACTGGCGGACGTGAAGGTGTTGAGCCGCTACGAGCGCCGCCGCATGCCCCATAACCTGGCGTTGATGGCGGCGATGGAAGGTTTCGAGCGGCTGTTCCAGGCCGATCCGTTGCCGTTGCGTTGGTTGCGTAACACTGGGCTGAAATTGGTGGACAGCCTGCCCGAGGCCAAGGCGCTGTTCGTGCGCGAGGCGCTGGGGTTGACGGGGGATTTACCGGATTTGGCCAAGGCCTAGATTTTTGTCGGGGCCAAAGGCCTCATCGCGAGCACAAAAAACACAGCACATCTCCTAGCTGCAACATTTGGAAATGTGTCTGGCAACTGTTCGATTGTGGTGCCAAATGTGAGTCCTTATCATTTGCGCTCGTTCACAATCGAGAGACTGCTCCCATGTTGGCATCCAAGCGTCTGCTGTCCGTCCTCGCCTTGTCCCTGATCGGCGCTACTGCCGCCCAGGCCGCCGACGAGGTGGTGGTCTACTCCTCGCGCATCGATGAACTGATCAAGCCGGTTTTCGATGCCTACACCAAGAAAACCGGTGTATCGGTGAAGTTCATCACCGACAAGGAGGCGCCGCTGATGCAGCGGATCAAGGCCGAAGGCGAGAACGCCACCGCCGACCTGCTGCTTACCGTCGACGCCGGCAACCTCTGGCAAGCCGAGCAGATGGGCATTCTCCAGCCATTCTCCTCCCCGGTGATCGACGCCAACATCCCCTCCCAATATCGCGCTGCTTCCCACGCCTGGACCGGTTTGAGCCTGCGGGCGCGGACCATTGTCTATTCCCCCGACCGGGTCAAACCGGGTGAGCTGACCACCTACGAGGCACTGGCCGGCAAGGAATGGGAAGGTCGCCTGTGCCTGCGCACCTCGAAGAAGGTCTACAACCAGTCCTTGACCGCGACCCTGATCGAAACCCACGGTGCGGAAAAAACCGAGGAAATCATCAAGGGCTGGGTCAAGAACCTCTCCACCGATGTGTTCTCCGACGACACTGCGCTGCTCGAGGCGATCAATGCCGGGCAGTGCGATGTCGGCATCGTCAACACCTACTACTACGGCCGCCTGCACCAGCAGAAGCCGGACCTGAAGGTCAAATTGTTCTGGCCGAACCAGGCTGACCGTGGTGTGCACATCAACCTCTCGGGCATCGGCCTGACCAAGTACGCACCGCATCCGGAAGCCGCGAAGAAATTGGTGGAGTGGATGACCACGCCTGAAGCCCAGAACATCTTCGCCGACGTGAACCAGGAGTTCCCGGCCAACCCGAAGGTGGAGCCATCCAAGGAAGTGGCGGCCTGGGGCAAGTTCAAGGCTGATACCTTGCCGGTGGAAGTGGCGGGTAAACGCCAGGCTGAAGCTATTCGCTTGATGGATCGCGCTGGCTGGAATTAAAAAGCCTCAAAGATCGCAGCCTGCGTCAGCTCCTGCATGGGATCGTGTTCCAATGTAGGAGCTGGCGCAGGCTGCGATCTTTTTTTTGCGGTTTAATACGCGTTTGATGACTGCCTCGAGGCTTTCCCTTGACCCACACCGTCCAACGCCGCTGGTACCCCCTGGTCTTCGCCATCGCCGCGTTGGTCCTGCTGCCCTTGAGTGTCCTGTTGCTGTCCTGGCAGAGCATCGACCAGCAGATCTGGTCCCACCTGTGGGATACGCAAATGCCCCGCTTGTTGGGCAATACCCTGACGCTGATTCTTGGCGTGGGCGTTGGTGTGACGTTGCTGGGCGTCAGTCTTGCCTGGCTCACCAGTCTGTGTGAGTTCCCCGGTCGACGTTGGCTCGACTGGGCATTGATGCTGCCGTTTGCGATTCCCGCGTACGTGCTGGCGTTTGTCTTCGTCGGCCTGCTGGATTTCGCCGGCCCGGTGCAAACGCTGCTGCGTGAAGGGTTCGGCAGCGGCCTGCGCCTGCCCCGGGTCCGCTCCACCGGCGGAGTGATCCTGGTGCTGGTGCTGGTCTTTTACCCTTATGTCTATCTGCTGGCGCGCAGTGCATTCCTGGCCCAGGGCAAGGGGTTGATGGAAGCGGCCCGGGTGCTCGGGCAGACACCATGGCAGGCGTTCTGGCGAGTAGCGCTGCCGATGGCCCGGCCGGCCATCGGTGCGGGGGTGGCGTTGGCGCTGATGGAGACCCTGGCGGATTTCGGCGCAGTGTCGGTGTTCAACTTCGACACCTTCACCACCGCCATCTACAAGACCTGGTACGGCTTCTTCAGCCTCTCCAGTGCAGCCCAATTGGCCAGCCTGCTGTTGCTGGCGGTGATGCTGGTGCTCTATGGCGAACGCCGGGCCCGCGGCGCCCACCGAGCCAGCAACGAACGACCCCGGATCAAGGCGCTTTATCACTTGCGAGGCGTCAAGGCCGTGGCGGCCAGTGGCTGGTGCTTTTTGGTGTTTGCCTGCGCCTTTGTCATCCCGATGCTGCAGTTGCTGGTGTGGTTCTGGCAGCGCGGTCGCTTCGATCTGGACGAGCGTTATGGCGGGCTGATCGTCCATACCCTCTACCTGGGTGGTCTGGCGGCGCTGCTCACCGTTTGCGTGGCCTTGCTGCTGGCTTTTGCCCGGCGTTTGGCGCCAACCCGTCCCATTCGCACCGGCGTCGCCCTGGCGAACCTGGGTTATGCCTTGCCCGGTTCGGTGCTGGCGGTGTCGATCATGCTTGCGTTCAGCTATCTGGACCGCGAGCTGGTCATCCCGCTGTCAACCTTGCTCGGTGGCGCGGGCAAACCCTTGTTGCTGGGCAGCCTGTCGGCGCTGTTACTGGCGTATCTGGTGCGTTTCCTGGCGGTGGCCTACGGTCCGTTGGAAAGCAGCCTGGCACGCATCCGCCCGTCGCTGCCCGAAGCGGCACGTAGTCTTGGGGTCAGTGGGCCACGACTGTTTTTCAAAGTGTATCTGCCGTTGCTGTTGCCCGGCACCTTGAGCGCGGCGTTGCTGGTGTTCGTCGACGTACTCAAGGAAATGCCCGCAACCCTGCTGATGCGCCCGTTCGGCTGGGATACGCTGGCGGTGCGGATCTTCGAAATGACCAGCGAAGGGGAGTGGGCCCGGGCCGCCTTGCCGGCGCTGACTCTGGTGTTGGTGGGACTCTTGCCGGTCATCGGATTGATACGACGTTCCGCCCATCAAAACAGTTAGGTGTCAGTCCTACATCATGCGGCTACAATGCGCGGCATTCGGTGCGGTCCGTCTGTCGGACCGGGTAACTGAGAGCGGCTGAAAGCGCCTTTTTCCAGGTGTTCGCGCTGTGCAGTGCCCGTCCGCACCTTCGCCAAGCCCGGAAGGAGAAACCCATGGGACAGCGTACGCCTCTGTATGACCTTCATCTCGCCCTAGGCGCGAAGATGGTCGATTTTGGCGGTTGGGATATGCCTTTGCATTACGGCTCGCAAGTTGAAGAGCACCATCAGGTGCGTCGCGACTGCGGTGTGTTCGATGTATCCCACATGACCGTGATCGACGTGGCCGGACCCCAGGCCAAAGTCTGGTTGCAGCGCTTGCTGGCCAATGATGTCGATCGCTTGCAGGACACAGGACGTGCCTTGTACAGCACCATGCTCAATGAGCGCGGCGGCATCGTCGACGACATGATCATCTACCGGGTCGAGGACGGTTATCGGCTGGTATTCAACGCCTCGACCCGTGATCAGGACCTGGCCTGGATGCAGGCGCAACTCGGCGAGTACGACGTGCAACTGCATGAGCGCGCCGAATTGGCGATGCTGGCGATCCAGGGCCCCCAGGCCCGGCACAAAATCGCTGAGCTGGTCACGCAATCGCGCGGTCAGTTGATCCAGCAACTCAAGCCCTTCGAAGGTCGTGCCGACGGTGACTGGTTCATCGCCCGTACCGGCTACACCGGTGAGGACGGGTTGGAAATTGTCCTGCCCGCCCACGAAGCCCCGAGTTTTTTCAACGATCTGGTAGGCGCTGGCATCTCTCCCATCGGTCTCGGCGCTCGCGATACCCTGCGCCTGGAGGCCGGCATGAACCTCTACGGCCAGGACATCCACCAGGACGTTTCCCCATTGGCCTCGAACATGGCCTGGAGCATTGCCTGGGAACCGGCGAGCCGCCAGTTTATCGGGCGCAGTGCACTGGAAGCCGAACTTGCCGGCGGTGTGCAGCACAAATTGGTTGGGTTGGTGCTGGAGGAGCGCGGCGTTTTACGCGCCCATCAGGTGGTTCGCATCGCCAATGTTGGCGAAGGAGAGATCACCAGTGGTAGTTTTTCTCCTACGCTTAGCAAGTCGATCGCCCTGGCACGTGTTCCGATGGCCACCGCCGACCGTGCCGAGGTAGAAATTCGTGGTAAATGGTATCCGGTACGGGTGGTCAAGCCGACCTTCGTCCGCCATGGTAAAACCCTGATCTAACCTTTTACGGCGGGCCGCTGGCCGCTGACACTTTCTCTTGAGGACACAGAATATGAGCGATATCCCTGCCGAACTGCGTTTTGCCGAAAGCCATGAGTGGGCTCGCCTGGAAGCTGACGGTACCGTCACTGTGGGCATCAGCGACCACGCGCAGGAAGCCTTGGGTGATGTGGTTTTTGTCGAACTGACAGAGGTCGGCAATGTTTTTGCTGCGGGGGACCAGGCCGGTGTGGTGGAGTCGGTAAAAGCGGCTTCCGACATCTACGCGCCGATTGCTGGTGAAGTGATCGCGGTCAACGAAGAGCTGGGTGGCTCGCCGGAGCTGCTGAACTCTGATCCGTATGGTGCCTGGATTTTCAAGCTCAAGCCTTCCGATGCCAACGCTGACTTGGCCAAGCTGCTTGATGCGGCGGGCTACAAGGCCGCTATCGGCGAGTAACCCGGATTTCATGTGGGAGCGAGCAAGCCCGCTCCCACAGGGGACGGAGTACAGCGTTGGAATATTTACAGATAAAAAAATGCCGCTCAATCGAGCGGCATTTTTCATGGGCTTGGAATCAGTCCTGGGCGACGGCGTTTTTCGCCAGGATCGCGTTGGCCAGTTCCATGTCGGTGGCTTGCAGGCCTGGGTTGTCGGCACGCACTTTCTGCATCGCCGCTTCCAGGTAAGGGCCGCGGATACCGCCATCACTGGCGACGAAACTGCCGGCGTCGTCCTGGGCGGCGACGATCAGCTTGTGATCCTTGAAGGTCAGGTAGGTGGAACCGGTGGTCGCACCGGATGAGATGACGTTACGCCAAAACGTGTCGGCCATTGCCGAGCCAACAGGAAGAGACAGCAAGGCTAGGGTAGCGACAGCAAGTTTGAGACGCATGATAGGTGACTCCACTGGGTTAACTATGACTTTGGATTACCTGCGCCTCGATTCAGTTCCATGACTTGTCAGTCAGCCCGTTCAACCTTAAGCACCACACCTTCCTGCGCCACCACCCTGACTCGGGTGCCAACGGACGACTCGGGACCTTTGGCCAGCCACACACTGTCGGCCACCTTGATCTTGCCGCGGCCATCGACAATCGCTTCATGAACCTGGAACACCTTGCCGATCAGCTCCTGCCCGCGCAGATTCAGGTGCGGCTGATCGCTTTCACGAATGGCGCTGCGCTGGCGTCGCCACCAGTACAGCGCTGTCGCGATGGCGAACAGGCCGAACAACAGGAACTGCATCTCCCACGGCATTTGCGGCAGGATGAAGGTCAACACGCCGACGGCTGCGGCGGCCATGCCGATCCACAGCAGGTACCCGCCGGCACCGAAGACTTCCAGGATCAGCAGGATGACGCCCAACGCCAGCCAGTCCCAGTACGACATTTGTTGCAGGAATACCCACATACGTGCGCCTCAGGCTTTCTTGCCGTCGAAAGTGGCCTTGACGATCTCACCGATGCCGCCGACTGCGCCGATGACCTGGCTGGCTTCCAGCGGCATCAGGATCACCTTGCTGTTATTGGCCGAGGCCAGGCGACCCAGGGCGTCGATGTATTTTTGCGCAACGAAGTAGTTCACGGCCTGGACGTTACCGTCGGCAATGGCTTGGGACACCACTTTGGTGGCCAGGGCTTCGGCTTCTGCCTGGCGCTCGCGGGCCTCGGACTCAAGGAATGCGGCTTGGCGGCTGCCCTCGGCTTCAAGGATTTGCGCCTGTTTCTTGCCTTCGGCGGTGAGAATAGCCGACGCTCGCAGGCCCTCGGCTTCCAGGATCTGGGCGCGCTTGATGCGTTCGGCTTTCATCTGTCCCGACATGGCGGCCATCAGGTCGGCCGGTGGGCTGATGTCCTTGATCTCGATCCGGGTGATCTTGATACCCCACGGCGCCGTGGCTTCGTCGACGGTGCGCAGCAATTTTTCATTGATGCCGTCGCGTTGGCTCAGCATCGCGTCCAGCTCCATGGACCCCAGTACGGTACGGATATTGGTTTGCAGCAGGTTGCGGATGGCGTGTTCGAGGTTGTTGACCTCGTAGGCAGCCTGGGCCGTATTGACCACCTGGAAGAAGCATACGGCGTCGATCTGCACCGTGGCGTTGTCGGCGGTGATGACTTCCTGGGGCGGGATGTCCAGCACGCTCTCCATGACATTGATCTTGCGACCAATGCGATCCATCACCGGGATGATGATGTTCAAGCCGGGCTTGAGGGTGTTGGTGTAGCGGCCGAACCGCTCGACGGTCCATTGATAGCCCTGGGGCACGACCTTGAAACCCATGAACAGAATGGCGACCACGAGGCCGACAAAAAGTAAAAGTACGCTACCGATCTGCATGACTGTTCCCTGTTCGAATGAAATGACTGGCGAGCCCTGAGTGTAGGGCAAGCGGCCATTATCTTCCCTATGAGGGAGCAAACCTATGTGGGAGCAAAGCTTGCTCGCGATGCGGGCGCCTTGCTTCCCCGGCAGACTGCGTCGTCTTCATCGCGGGCAAGCCTTGCTCCCACAGCTAGGGTAAGCCCTCTAGGCACAGAAACTGTGGCGCTACTTTTGTTCGCTCTGTGGAGTCACTCGCAGCACTTCCTCAACAGTGGTCAACCCGGCCGCCACCTTTTGTGCCCCCGACAGTCGCAGGCTGCGCATCCCCTCCTTGAACGCCTGGCGGCGCACCGCCAACAGGTCGGTATCGGGGTGGATCAATGCCTTGACGCTGTCGGTCAGTTGCATGATTTCGTAAACCCCGGCGCGGCCGCGATAACCGGTGTCGCGGCACTCCAGGCAACCAACGGCCTGTTGGGCGTTGCTTGGCAGTGGAGCCTGCCAGGGCCGCGTCAGGGTTTGCCAATCGTCGTCGTCCAGGGTCAGGGGCGCCTTGCAATGAGGACACAGGGTGCGCACCAGGCGCTGGGCCATGACCCCAAGCACCGTGGCCTTGATCAGGTAATGGGGCACGCCGAGCTCCAGCAGGCGGCTGATGGCGCTCGGTGCATCGTTGGTGTGCAGCGTCGACAGTACAAGGTGCCCGGTGAGTGCCGCCTGGATCGCCATTTCGGCGGTTTCCAGGTCGCGGATCTCACCGATCATGATGATGTCCGGGTCTTGTCGCATCAGCGCGCGTACGCCAGCGGCGAAGGTCAGGTCGATATTGTGCTGGACCTGCATCTGGTTGAAGGACGCCTCGACCATTTCAATCGGGTCTTCGATGGTGCAGAGGTTCACCTCTGGCGTCGCCAGTTTCTTGAGGGTGGTGTAGAGGGTGGTGGTCTTGCCGGAACCGGTAGGCCCGGTCACCAGGATGATGCCGTTGGGCTGACGAGTCATGTCCTGCCAGCGGCGCAGGTCATCGGCCGAGAAACCGAGCTGGTCGAAGTCCTTGAGCAGCACTTCCGGATCGAAGATCCGCATCACCATTTTTTCGCCGAACGCTGTCGGCAAGGTCGACAAGCGCAATTCCACTTCGCCGCCGTCCGGGGTCTTGGTCTTGACCCGACCGTCCTGGGGTTTGCGTTTTTCCGCGACGTTCATCCGTCCGAGGTTCTTGAGGCGACTGATGATTGCCATCGTCACCTGCGGCGGGAACTGATAAACGGTGTGCAACACCCCGTCGATGCGAAAGCGTACGGTGCCCTGTTCACGTCGGGGCTCGATGTGGATATCACTGGCCCGCTGTTGGAAGGCATATTGGAACAACCAATCGACGATATTGACGATATGCGCATCGTTGGCGTCCGGCTCCTGGTCGCTGGCGCCCAGGTTGAGCAACTGTTCGAAATTGCTCAGGTTGCTCGGTTGCTGGTCGACCGTGGTGGCGCCGCTGACCGATTTGGCCAGGCGATAGAACTCCACGCTCAGGCGCTGGATATCCACCGGGTTGGCAACCACCCGTTGGACGGGGAGCTTGAGCACGTGGGTCAGGTCCGCTTCCCAGCTACTGACATAAGGCTGGGCGCTGGCCACGATGACAGCATCGCGATCGACCGCCACCGCGAGAATCTTGTGGCGCTGGGCAAAGGCATAGGACATCAGTGGGGTCACGGCTGCCACGTTGATTTTCAGCGGGTCAATGCGCATGTAGGGCTGACCCGCCTGCTGGGACAACCAAAGGGTCAGGCTCTCCAGGTCCAGGCGTTTGCCAGGGCGACTGAGATCGTCCAGATGCTGGTTGGCGATGAACTCCAGTGGATGCAGCTGGGGACTGGTGCTGTGGCGTCGGCGGGCGTTGAGCGCGGTTTCGGCTGAATCCTGGCTGATGAAGCCCTGGGCGACCAGTTGGCGCAGCAGATCGTTGAGGTCCAGCCAGCGGTCCTGAGTGGCGTGTTTGGTGGACATGTGGGTTCCTATTGGACAATTGCAGCAAAGCCGCGATACAGACGCTTCGGCGTCCTCGCTCGGTCTGCAAAAGAATAGTCCCGACCCTATGGATCGTTGGGCCACTACCCGACCAATGCGTTTCGAATCCTTGCCAGATTGCCCTCAGCCCGCCGCCTGGACCGCCTCAACCCGCGCAATATCAGCGTCTTGCAGGTCCACCGAACACACGCTGATCAAGTTACGCAATTTTTCCGCGATGACCTGGGCACGATGCCAGCTCAGCCCGTCCAGGACGACCTCCAACGACAGTAAATCGTCGTGGCGCTCGACGTGTACCTGCTGCGGGGTCAGGCCCTGCAGGGCAAACAGGTTCAATGCCCGGCACAGCAGATCCGGTTCGACTTCGGCCAGTAAATGGTAGTGCGCGCGGCAATGGGCATTTGCGCTGTGCCAGACGTCGGTGCGGGTCGGGGCAGTGGCGACGGCTTCAATTGGGGGCATGTTCAGTCTCCTTGGGGGCGGGAGAAATATTTACATGCGCTGCCGGGTATTTCTTATCTAAGATGAGTACTTTCGAGATCAATGCGAATTGCATGATTCTATAACTGGCTTATTTTGGGTTTATTAATGCATAGCGAGCTGGACAGCTACGACCGCAGGATACTGGCACTGCTGCAAGAGGATGCTTCGCTGTCCAGTGCGCAGATCGCCGAGCAGGTGGGGTTGTCCCAATCGCCATGCTGGCGACGGATTCAGCGGATGAAGGAGGAGGGGATCATTCGCGGCCAGGTGACATTACTGGATCGCAAGAAAATCGGCCTCAATACGCAGATCTTCGCCGAAATCAAACTCAACGCCCACGGTCGGTCGAATTTCACCGAATTCACCGAGGCGATTCGCGGCTTTCCCGAAGTGCTGGAGTGTTACGTGCTGATGGGGTCGGTGGATTTTTTGCTGCGTATCGTCACGGCAGACATTGAGGCTTATGAGCGATTTTTTTTCGAGAAGCTGTCGATGGTGCCGGGGATCCAGGAAGTGAACTCGATCGTGGCGCTTTCGGAGATCAAGTCGACGACGAGTTTGCCGGTGGTGCGCTGAGTTCTGCGGTGTCTGTGCCGGCCTCATCGCGAGCAAGCTCGCTCCCACATGGGGGCTCTGTCGTACACACATGTTGTGTCCACTGAAGATCCAATGTGGGAGCTTGCTCGCGATAGCGATATTACAGGCGCAGCAGATGTTGGAAGTTACAGACGCAATAAAGTCTTCCAAGCCCGATTCTGATACACCGCAATCGCCTGTTGCTTGCGCGCATCCAGCGCTTCGTCGGTGATCGGTGCGTTGGCCAGTTGCGCCAGTTTGTTCAGCTCGCCGTAGAGGCGATCCATTTCCGGGATCTCCAGCACATGGCGGGCGTGGTGCAGCCAGGCCTGGATGCGTTCGATGCGCGGCAGTTGCTCGGCCAGGTCTTCCGGCTGTTGCTGATAGCGTTGCAGCTGCAGGGAGGTGGATTCTTCGCCCAACAGACGCGGCAGCCAGCTGCCCAGTTGCGCCGCGCCCTGGCGGTTGCCACGGGTGTTGCGCTCGGTGGCCCAACTGCGAGCCAGCAGCCAGCGAGAGGTGTTGAGGGAGAACAGGCCCCAGCGTGGGTCTAGCAACTCCTCAAGGAACTGCTCCGGCGCGGCCTTGCGCACGTCTTCATCGTCCAGGCCGGCCTGGACCAGCGGGCGCCAGTCTTCCAGCAGGGCATCGAGGGCCACGCGCAAATCATGCGTCGATTGGCGCGGTGCGGCCTGGCCGAGGCTGCTGAGCAGAGCGCGCAGTTCGGCGAGGTTTTCCACCCAGTCCTGCAACAGGCGCCAGTGGCCGTTGAAACGATATTGCTCGGCCAGACGCTGGCTGCTGCCGAGCAAATGCCAGCTCAGCGCGGCGAAGGCGTCGTCCAGCGGCATTTCGGCGGTCAGTTGCGGGGCCGGTAGGCTCAGGGCGTAGCTGCTCGCATCATGCAGGCGATAGCCACGCTCGGCCTTGCTGATGTCGCAGGGCATCAAGGGCAGGGTCGCGGCCAGTTCGGCGGCCAGTTCCAGCAGGGCGGCGGGTTCGCCTTCGCGCAGCTCCAGCTCCAGCTCGCAGATCTCTTCCTTCTGCTTGCCGACCACCACGTGGCCCAGGTCCAGCGCGGCTTCGATGACCACTTTGCTCTTGCCACGACCCCAGGCGATTTCCGCGCGTTCGCGAACGAAATCGGTGGTGAAAATCGCCTTGAGGGTTTTCTTGTCCAGCTCGGCCAATGCCTCGGGCCAGCATTCGCCGTCGAGTTTTTTCAGGTCAAGCTTGGCCTTGGGCAGGTGCCAATCGTATTCGTTGCGCTCGGACAGGCCGGCGATGCTCTGGCCACGGGTCTTGAGGGTCTGGATCACTTCTTCGCCGTCGCGACGCAGGCGCAGGGCAACCTTGGCCTGGGCCAGGTCTCGCTCTGGGGTGTCGAAGTACTGGTTCATCAGCTCATGGCGTTCCCAGCCACTTTTGTTGCGTTTTTTCAGCAGCGGGTGCTCGCGCAAGGCTGCCAGGGTCTCGCGGCTGACGCGGAGTTTGATTTCGGTTTCTTTCTGCATGGCCGGAAAATCCAGGGATCGGGTGCGCAGCCGGAGGAAGGTGTGGCTGCCAAGGCCGTGCAGTGTACAGGACTCATCCGTCCTACGCGCCGCGACACGTGCGCCGGATGGTTCTATGATGGACGTCAATTTGTAAGTCCGGAGTCAGCGATGCCTTTGCCGTCCATGAAAGATCAGTTCGCTGCCCTGATCGCCGCGCCTTCAGTCAGCTGTACCCAGCCCGGGCTGGACCAGTCCAACAGTGCCGTGATCGAGTTGCTGGCGGGCTGGCTCAGTGACCTGGGGTTTTCCTGTGATATCCAGCAGGTCAGCCCCGGAAAGTTCAACCTGCTGGCCAGTTTCGGCAGTGGTCCCGGTGGCCTGGTGTTGGCCGGCCACAGCGACACGGTGCCGTTCGATGGCGCGTTGTGGCAGACCGATCCGCTGAGGCTCACCGAGGTCGATGGTCGCTGGGTCGGCCTGGGCAGCTGCGATATGAAGGGTTTTTTCGCCCTGGCCATCGAAGCGGTCAAGCCCTTGCTGGACCAACCGTTCAAGCAGCCGCTGCTGATCCTCGCCACTTGCGACGAAGAAAGCTCCATGGCCGGCGCCCGGGCCCTGGCCGATGCCGGGCGTCCGTTGGGGCGCGCGGCGGTAATCGGTGAGCCAACCGGCCTCAAGCCAATCCGCTTGCACAAAGGCGTGATGATGGAGCGCATCGACATTCTCGGGCGCAGCGGTCATTCCTCCGACCCGAGCCTGGGCCACAGCGCCCTGGAAGCCATGCACGACGCCATGGGCGAACTGCGCGGCTTGCGCCTGCAATGGCAGCGTGAATTCCGTAACCCGCAATTCACGGTGCCGCAGCCGACCCTGAACTTCGGCTGCATCCATGGTGGTGACAACCCCAACCGGATTTGCGGCCAGTGCTCCATGGAATTCGACCTGCGGCCCTTGCCCGGCATGGACCCGCAGGTGTTGCGGGCGGCGATCCAGCAGAAGCTCGACCCCATCGCCGAACGCCATAAAGTCAAGATCGACTACGCACCGCTGTTCCCCGAAGTGCCACCATTCGAGCAGGCCGAAGACTGCGAGCTGGTACGGGTGGCCGAGCGACTCACCGGCCATCGTGCCGAAGCAGTGGCGTTCGGCACCGAAGCGCCTTATCTTCAGCGCCTTGGCTGCGAAACCCTGGTGCTTGGTCCTGGCGATATCGCCTGTGCCCACCAGCCGGGTGAGTACCTTGAAATGTCACGTTTGCAACCTACCGTACAACTGTTGCGTCAGTTGATCGGACATTACTGCCTGACGCCGGTCACCGCCGGCTAAATTGCCCGTATCCGGGCCCGTATTCATGAGGAGAACGCGCGTGTCGCCAAGCCTGTTCCGACGATAACCACCAGCCCGCTGTGCGTTCCGTTTCGTCTTTTTTCGGCTGTTATTTATTACAGGCCCAGGTTCATGCCCGAATACGTCAATTGGCTTCGTCACGCTTCGCCTTACATTAACGCCCACCGCGATTGCACTTTTATCGTCATGCTGCCCGGCGATGGGGTGGAACACCCTAATTTCGGCAACATCGTCCATGACCTGGTGCTGCTGCACAGCCTCGGCGTGCGCCTGGTGCTGGTCCATGGTTCGCGCCCGCAGATCGAAACCCGCCTCGCTGCGCGGGGCCTGACACCCCATTACCACCATGGCATGCGCATCACCGATGCGGCCACACTGGAGTGCGTGATCGATGCGGTCGGCCAGTTGCGCATCGCCATCGAGGCACGCCTGTCCATGGACATGGCGTCCTCGCCCATGCAGGGCTCACGGCTGCGAGTCGCCAGCGGCAACCTGGTCACCGCGCGCCCCATCGGCGTGCTGGAAGGCGTGGACTATCACCACACCGGCGAAGTGCGCCGAGTCGATCGCAAGGGCATCAATCGCCTGTTGGACGAGCGCTCCATCGTGCTGCTGTCGCCGTTGGGTTATTCGCCCACCGGAGAGATTTTCAACCTCGCCTGTGAAGACGTCGCCACTCGGGCGGCCATTGACCTGGCGGCCGACAAATTGTTGCTGTTCGGTAGCGAACAGGGGTTGATCGGTGAGGATGGCCGGCTGGTGCGCGAGTTGCGTCCGCAACAGGTCCCGGCTCATATCCAACGCCTGGGCAGCGACTATCAGGCCGAACTGCTGGATGCGGCGGCCCAGGCCTGCCGTGGTGGCGTGGCGCGCAGCCATATCGTCAGTTACGTCGAGAACGGGGCGCTGCTGGCTGAACTGTTCACCCGTGATGGCAGCGGTACGCTGGTGGCCCAGGAGCAATTCGAAGTGGTACGCGAAGCGGCCATCGAAGACGTTGGCGGCTTGCTGGACCTGATCAGCCCATTGGAAGAGCAGGGCATCCTGGTGCGGCGCTCCCGCGAAGTGCTGGAGCGCGAGATCGAACAGTTCAGCGTGGTCGAGCGCGAAGGCATGATCATTGCCTGCGCGGCGCTGTACCAGATCGCCGATTCGGATGCCGGGGAACTGGCCTGCCTGGCGGTGAACCCGGAATACCGTCACGGTGGCCGGGGCGATGAACTGCTGGAACGGATCGAGACCCGCGCCCGCGCCAAAGGACTCAAGACTCTGTTCGTGCTCACCACCCGCACCGCCCACTGGTTCCGCGAGCGAGGTTTCGAGCCTAGCAGTGTCGAGCGCCTGCCAGCGGCGCGGGCATCGCTGTACAACTATCAGCGCAACTCGAAAATTTTCGAGAAATCCCTATAAGCCTGATGCTTCATCCTGCTTAGGACTTGTCGCAAGGCTGCGAGCTTTTTGATTCCAGACAAGGATCGCTTGGAGGAAGACCTTCAAGATCGCAGCCTTCGGCAGTCGGCCTCAAGCGCCCGGCATCCTGGGCCCAGGCACGTCTGCGACAAAAAATCATTCAGTAATCAGTCACCTGGCCGATATGCCGGGTTACGGTTTGACGATGTTTTGATGTCGGCTATATTTCCAAATCAGCTGAAAACTTAAGAAACAATTCTTTTTGGAATTATAGAGAATCCATTATTCTGCCGCCCGATGTAGCTGGGTTAGACCTTGGTCGTAGTCACAAATGGTTACGATTGACTTGTCAGTCACGGTCTGGCGCTAATCGCGCATCCGCGGATTCCGGGCGTTCGATCCGGAGCCAAAGATACACAAGAATTAGAAAACGAGAGGAGCGAAGCATGAACAAGTCCACCTTGGCCCTGGCTGTGGCCGTTGGGGTTTTGGCGCAGCAGGCAGGCGCCGCCGGTTTTATCGAAGACAGCAAGGCTACGTTGGGTCTGCGTAACTTCTACATCAACACGGATAACCGTGATGGCGCTGCCAATCCTTCCAAGCAGGAAGAGTGGGGTCAGGGTTTCATTTTCAACTTCACTTCCGGCTACACCCAAGGCACCGTCGGTTTCGGCGTCGATGCCATTGGCCTGCTGGGTGTGAAGCTGGACTCTGGCAAAGGGACCGCCTACAACGCTACCAACAACAAGGGTGGCACCGTCTTCCCTAGCGAAAGCGATGGCCGTGCGGTCGACGATTTCGGCAGCCTGGGCCTGACCGCAAAGGTCAAGGTTTCCAAGACTGAACTGCGTCTGGGCACCCTGCAGCCGAAGCTGCCTGTTGTGACCTTCAACGATGGTCGTCTGCTGCCACAAACGTTTGAAGGTGGTCAGATCACCTCCAACGATATCGATAACCTGACCCTGGTTGGCGGTAAGTTGGAGCACGCCAAAGGTCGTAACTCGACTAACAACGATTCGCTGACCATTGCAGGTTCCAACGGTGCAACGACCACCGCCACCAGCAACCAGCGCAGCAACGAGTTCTACTATGCTGGTGGTGACTACAAGCTCACCAAGGATCTGACCGCTCAGTACTACTACGGCAACCTGGAAGACTTCTATACCCAGCACTTCCTGGGTCTGGTCCACAACCTGGCGTTGCCAGTGGGTAGCCTGAAATCCGATTTGCGTTACTTCAACAGTGATTCCGATGGCAAGAACGCCAGCCAGGAAGGTCGTCTGGCGGGGTATCGCTCTTCTGGATTCCAAAACAACGGTGGTGAAGTAGACAACCGTACCTGGAGTGCAAAATTCACGTATAGCCTGCAAGGCCATGCGCTCAGCGCCGGCTATCAGCGTGTGAATGGTACCAGCGACTTCCCATTCCTGAACCAGGGTGACGGTGCATCCGCCTACCTGATCACTGACGTTCAGATCGGCAAATTCCAGCGGGCTGGCGAGCGTACCTGGCTAGCTCAGTACGCCTATGACTTTGCAACTGTTGGCGTGCCAGGCTTGACGACTTCGGTTATCTACCTGAAGGGCGACAACATTGCTACTGCTACCGGTGATAAGAGCGAGTGGGAACGTGACTTCACGCTCGGTTACGTTGTTCCGGATGGCAAGTTCAAAGGCCTAGGCCTGGCGTGGAGGAACGCTTCGCTGCGCTCCGAAGTGGCCAACCAGCGTAACCAGGACGAAAACCGCCTGATCGTGAGCTACACGCTGCCGATTCTGTAATTCGGCGTTAAAGAGCCCCGCCCGGCAACACGCCGTGCGGGGCTTTTGCGTTTGTGCGCCAGGGGATCTTCTCGTTTTCCTCTGTCGCCAGATGCGCTGATGGTCACCGACTCAGCGCTGTTGTGTAGGCTCCGCCGCGTCCTTACGCAAGATGAACGCGCTGAACGCCAGGAAATCACCCAAGTGCTGGGTAATGATTGCGACCATGATCGGCAATTGCAGGGCTTGGTAGTCATGCACGGCGATATTTCTGAAGCCCACCATGTTCTTCAGGTTTTTCACCAAGCCTTCCTCCACCCAGCCACTTTGGAAAAGCAACTCGAACACATCCCGGGAGCTTTGCGGGACACCCAGTCGCTCACGGCGAATCAAATGCTGCCCCATATCCAGCGCCGCTTCACACGCACGCTGGATATTCAGGACTGCCGAATCCTGGCGAGTGAAATCAGTGGCGAAGGTAGAGGGATCCTTCTCGTATTCCTCCCGCACCCTGGCGATGCAACGCTCGATACTCGCTGCTTTATTGATCAGTACGTCATCGGCCATACACGATGCCTTCTTCCTGAATATCCTTGAGCAGGCCTGCCCGAGCCTCGTCGAGAGCGGTCTTTTCGCTGAGAATAAAGCACTCGAACAACCCCGCCTGTACGTCTCTGGCCCAGAGTCTCTGGCCTCGGGTCACGATCTGATATTGCATGACGGTGGTTGCCGCACGTAGGTCAATCAGATCCACCGGACTGCCAGCGATATCCGCCAAATCCCCTGAAAGCTGCCATAACGATACAGGGTCGATCTCGCCGGACAAAAGCACGGACAAATCGACATCACTGTCAGGCCCGGCGGTTCCCTGTGCATGGCTACCAAACAGGTAAACCGCCAGCAGACCAGGGAGTTGGTTTTGCAGATGAGTCAACAAGGCTTGAGTGTTCATGTTGCCTATCCTAGCCGCTCGTCCTGAAATCGCCTCAATAATTTCCGTAGTGTGGGTACAAAACAAAAAAAGCCCCGCCCGGCATTACGCCGGGCGGGGCTTTGCGTTTCGGGTCTGGCCCACCCCTGTAGCCTTCCCCGAACCTTCTCCTCTTTTCAGCAACTCGAGGCCTTCTCGAAACCTCGGAAATGATCTTGGGCCGGTATGCGGAATGGCGCCAGTGAACAGTTTTTTATATTCGCTAATGATCTAAATAAATGGGTATTCATTCTTTTTAAAGCAATGAAAACCGGTGCACAGTTGGCCCCACAACAACCAACCAGGAGCCGCACCATGAGCCTCAGACTCGGCGACATCGCCCCAGACTTCGAACAGGATTCCAGCGCCGGCAAGATCCGCTTCCACGAATGGCTTGGCGACAGTTGGGGCGTACTGTTTTCCCACCCGGCGGACTTCACGCCGGTGTGCACCACCGAACTGGGCTTTACCGCCAAACTCAAGGATGAATTCGCCAAGCGCGGTGTCAAGGCCATTGCCCTTTCGGTAGATCCGGTGGACTCGCACCACAAATGGATCGAGGACATCAATGAAACCCAGAACACGGTCGTCAACTTCCCGATCCTGGCCGACGCCGACCGCAAAGTGTCTGACCTGTACGACCTGATCCACCCCAATGCCAGCGATACCTTGACCGTGCGTTCACTGTTCGTGATCGACCCGAACAAGAAGGTGCGCCTGACCATCACTTACCCGGCCAGCACCGGGCGCAATTTCCACGAAATCCTGCGGGTGATCGATTCGTTGCAGCTGACCGACAACTACAAAGTCGCCACCCCGGCCAACTGGCAGGAGGGTGATGAAGTGGTGATCGTGCCGTCGCTCAAGGATGAAGAGGAGCTCAAACAGCGTTTCCCCAAAGGCTATCGCGCCGTGAAGCCCTACCTGCGCCTTACCCCGCAGCCCAATCGCTGACGCAAAACCTGAACCTGTGGGAGCGAGCTTGCTCGCGATGACGTCGGATCTGCCAACGACGATGTCGACTGATACACCGCTATCGCGAGCAAGCTCGCTCCCACAGGGGAATCACTGTGCACCAAGGGTTTTGGCCGTTTCGACGGCCTTTTTTTATGCCCTGAATAAGGCAATTTTAATATATCTATAACGAATAACTAAATGAATAAATATGATTTAAAGATATATATGTCTCCCTGTTATGGTTGGCCCCATACAGCGAGATCGCCCACCGCGAATCGCACGTGACATTTAAGGAATGGTTGGCATGTTGGTCGTCTCACTCGGTGGCAGTCCCAGTCAGCGCTCCCGTTCCGGCGTGCTGTTGGAGCGCTCGCAACGCTGGTTGCAGCAGCAAGGTGTGGAAGTGGTGAGCTATCAGGTGCGCGATTTTCCGGCTGAAGATCTGCTTCATGCCCGCTTCGACAGCCCGAAGGTGGTCGATCTGCTCCAGCAGATCGAGAACGCCGATGGCTTGTTGATCGCCACACCGGTCTACAAGGCGTCTTTTTCCGGTGCGCTGAAGACCGTGCTGGACTTGCTCCCTGAACGTGCCCTGGCCCATAAGGTGGTGCTGCCCATGGCCACTGGCGGCAGCATCGCCCATATGCTGGTGGTGGATTACGCCCTCAAGCCAGTGCTGTCGGCGCTCAAGGCCCAGGAAATGCTCCACGGTATTTTTGCCGAGGACAGTCAGATCGCTTACGGCGAAGGCAACGCTCAGGCGCAATTGACGCCGGCATTGCAACAACGCCTGAACGAAGCGCTGGAACAGTTTTTCAGCGCCATGGCCCGTCGGCCCAAGCCGTTGGACCCTAGCGTGTTGAACGAACGTTTGTTGAGTGCTCGCTGGAGCATTTGAACCCGTAACCCCAGATTCACCTCACCTTACTCAGCCGCCAACGGCCCAGCAGGTGCAGCCAAAACCCCACAGCAAAAAGGAGAGGCGCCATGCGCACTGTCATTTTGCGTCGCGGGCTGGTCGCTCTGTTTGCTGCGGCTGTGTCCTTCGGCGTCGTTACCCAGGCTCAAGCCGAGACCTTGCGGATCGGTTATCAGAAGTACGGCACCCTGGTGCTGCTCAAGGCCAAGGGCACTCTGGAAAAACGCCTCGCAGCCCAAGGCGTAGACGTGCAATGGACCGAATTTCCCGGCGGCCCGCAACTGCTTGAAGGCTTGAACGTCGGCTCCATCGACTTCGGCGTGACCGGTGAAACCCCGCCGGTGTTCGCCCAGGCGGCGGGTGCCGATCTGCTCTACGTCGCCTACGAACCGCCAGCGCCCGCCAGCGAGGCCATCCTGGTGCCCAAGGGTTCTCCTATCCAGTCGGTGCAAGACCTCAAGGGCAAGAAAGTCGTGCTGAACAAAGGCTCCAACGTTCACTACCTGCTGGTGCGGGCGCTGGAAGATGCCGGCCTGAAATACTCCGATATCCAGACGGTTTTCCTGCCGCCGGCCGACGCCCGTGCCGCGTTCGAGCGTGGCAGTGTCGACGCCTGGGTGATCTGGGATCCGTACCAGGCTGCCGCCGAACAGCAGTTGCAGGCGCGCACCCTGCGTGATGGCAAAGGCATTGTCGACAACCATCAGTTCTACCTCGCCACCAAACCCTATGCGCAGAAAAACCCCCAGGTCATCACGGCGCTGGTGGAGGAAGTGCGTGCAGTGGGTGAGTGGTCCAAGGCCAACCCTGAAGACGTGACCAAACAGGTATCGCCGCTGCTCGGCCTGCCTGCCGATATCACCCTGACGTCGGTGAAACGCCAAGGCTACGGGGCGTTGTTCCTCACGCCGGAGGTGGTGGCGGCGCAGCAGAAAATCGCCGACAGCTTCTATCAGCTCAAATTGATTCCCAAGCCCTTGAGCATCAAGGACGTGATCTGGACGCCGCCGGCAACCGTCGCGAACGCGCAGTAATTCGATTCCTTAGGAGACTACTCCATGAGCCTCAATATTTTCTGGTTCCTGCCCACCCACGGCGACGGCCATTACCTTGGCACCGCCGAAGGCGCCCGCGCCGTCGATCACGGCTACCTGCAACAGATCGCCCAGGCGGCGGATCGACTGGGTTTCGGTGGCGTGCTGATTCCCACCGGGCGCTCCTGCGAAGACTCCTGGTTGGTGGCTGCGTCGTTGATTCCGGTGACCCAGCGCTTGAAATTCCTCGTTGCCCTGCGCCCCGGGATCATTTCCCCGACGGTGGCGGCGCGTCAGGCCGCGACCCTGGACCGGTTGTCCGGCGGGCGCGCGTTGTTCAACCTGGTGACCGGCGGTGACCCGGACGAACTGGCTGGCGACGGCCTGTTCCTGGACCATGAGCAGCGCTATCAGGCTTCGGTGGAATTCACCCGCATCTGGCGCCGGGTACTGGAAGGCGAAACTGTGGATTACGACGGCGAACACATCAGTGTGAAGGGCGCCAAGCTGCTCTATCCGCCGATCCAGCAACCGCGTCCACCGCTGTATTTCGGCGGTTCATCGGAAGCGGCCCAGGACCTGGCTGCCGAACAGGTGGAAATGGTGCTGACCTGGGGCGAGCCGCCAGCGGCCGTGGCGGAAAAGATCGAACAAGTGCGGGTCAAGGCCGCCAAGCTCGGCCGCACCGTGCGCTTCGGCATCCGCTTGCATGTGATTGTGCGTGAAACCAACGCCGAAGCCTGGCAAGCGGCTAACCGATTGATCTCCCACCTGGACGACGAGACTATCGCTCGGGCCCAGGCTTCACTGGCGCGCTTCGATTCGGTGGGCCAGCAACGCATGGCTGCGTTGCACGGTGGCCGTCGCGACAAGCTGGAAGTCAGCCCCAACCTCTGGGCCGGCGTAGGCCTGGTCCGTGGCGGCGCGGGTACGGCGCTGGTGGGCGATGGCCCGACCGTGGCGGCGCGGGTCAAGGAATACGCTGATCTTGGCATCGACACCTTTATTTTCTCCGGTTATCCACACCTGGAGGAGTCCTACCGCGTGGCCGAGTTGTTGTTTCCACACCTGGACGTGGAGCGCCCGGAACTGCCGAAAAGCCAGGGTTATGTCAGCCCGTTCGGTGAAATGGTCGCCAACGACATCCTTCCCAAAGCCGCGTCGCAGAGCTGAGGCGGCCATGAAGAAAATCATCCACAACCTGGCGCCCTGGGCGGTGCCGCTGTTGCTGTTGGCGGTGTGGCAACTGTCGGTGTCGGCAGGCTGGTTATCCACGCGAATCCTGCCGGCACCCGTGGCGGTGATCGAAGCCGGGGTCAACCTGGTGCGCAGCGGCGAGATCTGGACGCACCTGGCCATCAGCAGTTGGCGGGCAGCGGTTGGTTTCCTGATCGGCGGCGGCATCGGCCTGGCCCTGGGTTTCATCACCGGCCTGTCGAAATGGGGCGAGCGCCTGTTGGACAGTTCCGTGCAGATGGTCCGGAACGTGCCGCACCTGGCGCTGATTCCGCTGGTGATCCTGTGGTTTGGTATCGACGAGTCGGCGAAGATTTTCCTGGTGGCCCTGGGCACGCTGTTTCCGATCTACCTCAATACCTACCACGGGATTCGTAACGTCGATCCGGCGCTGGTGGAGATGTCTCGCAGTTACGGCCTGTCCGGTTTCAGTCTGTTTCGCCAGGTGATTCTGCCCGGGGCCTTGCCTTCGATCCTGGTGGGCGTGCGCTTTGCGCTGGGCTTCATGTGGCTGACGTTGATCGTGGCGGAAACCATCTCGGCCAGTTCCGGCATCGGTTATCTGGCGATGAATGCCCGCGAGTTCCTGCAGACCGATGTGGTGGTGCTGGCGATTCTTTTGTACGCCGTACTCGGCAAATTGGCCGACCTCGCCGCCCGTGGACTGGAGCGGGTCTGGCTGCGCTGGCACCCGGCCTATCAAGTGCACAAGGGAGGTGCCGCATGACCGCCCAACAACCTCCACGGCTGCTGCGAGGCATTCCCCTGGCCGTGCGCAAGCTGCAAAAGACCTTCGGCTCGCGTCAGGTGCTGCGGGACGTCGACCTGCATATTCCGGCCGGGCAGTTCGTGGCGGTGGTCGGCCGCAGCGGCTGTGGCAAAAGTACCTTGCTGCGTTTGTTGGCCGGTCTCGACCAGCCCACGGGTGGGGAGTTGCTGGCTGGCTCCGGGTCCCTGAGTGCCGCACGGCAAGACACACGGCTGATGTTCCAGGACGCGCGCTTGCTGCCCTGGAAAAAAATCATCGACAACGTCGGCCTCGGGCTAACAGGCAACTGGCGGCCCCAAGCGTTGCAGGCACTGGAAACGGTGGGCTTGGCCGACCGCGCCCATGAATGGCCGGCGGCACTGTCTGGCGGACAGAAACAACGGGTGGCCCTGGCTCGCGCGCTGATTCACCAACCGCGCCTGTTGCTGCTCGACGAACCTCTGGGAGCGCTGGACGCCCTGACCCGTATCGAGATGCAGCAACTGATCGAAAACCTCTGGCAGACGCACGGCTTTACCGTGCTGCTGGTGACCCATGACGTCAGCGAAGCGGTGGCGATCGCCGACCGGGTCATTCTGATCGAAGACGGTCAGGTTGGTCTCGACCTGGCCATCGACCTGCCACGCCCACGGGTTCGCGGCTCACATCGCCTGGCGAGCCTGGAAACCGAAGTCCTCAACCATGTGCTGTCCTTGCCCGGCCAACCGCCGGAACCCGAACCCGTTTCACCCTTGCCCACGCAACTGCGTTGGGCGCAATAACTTCATCCATACAGGAATCGACACCATGACGATCAAAGCCATCAACGTACGCAACCAGTTCAAAGGCACCATCAAGGAAATCGTCGAAGGCGACGTGCTGTCGGAAATCGACGTACAGACCGCTTCCGGCATCGTCACCTCGGTCATCACCACCCGTTCGGTCAAGGAGCTGGAACTGGCGATCGGCAGTGAAGTGATCGCTTTCGTCAAATCCACCGAGGTGTCGATCGCCAAGTTGTGAACGAGCTTGACCCACAGCCCCGGACGGCGTGAGCTCTTCGGGGCTTTCTGTTTTTTTGGCGGCCTGCTAATGCGCTTTGTTGAGGTTAGGAGGGGGCTGCTGCGCAGCCCAGCGGGAGCAAGCTCCCTCGCCACGGATGAGGCGGTTCAAGTATCAGACGGCTTCACGCTTGGGCAAATACGGCGGCAGATACAACCCCAGGTACGCATCGAACACCCGCATGCCTTCCTCGGCCATGCGTGGGGTGATCTGGTTGTGTTGTTGCACCGAGCGGGCGTAGACGCGGTCGCCCAGTTCCATGGCCAGGGCGAACACGTCGACGTCGGTGGGCAAGTTCGGCAGCTCGAAATGGCGGTCGAACAGTTTATGCATCAGGTCGCCCAGTTCGAGGTCGTGCTGACGGTCGGCCTGGGTGACTTCGGTCAGGCCGTGTTGGGCCAGGATCAATTGGCGGGCGGCGGCGTCCTGGCTGTAGATGGTGAGCATGCGCTGCTCCACCAGCCGCGACAGGTCGTGCCAGTGGTTCAGCGCTTGATGGTCAATGGGCGCCTGCAGGCAGGCGCGGAAGGCCGCGTGGACGTCAGCGGTCAACGCTTCAAGCAGCGCCGGGACGCTGGCGAAGAAGTGGTAGACGGAGGAGGGCGGGATCCCGGCGCGCTCGGCGACACTGTAGATCGACAAGCTCGCCACACCTTCGGCGGCAAGCAGCGTACGGGCGGCATCGAGAATGCTGTCGATCCGGGCCTGGCTGCGTGCGCGGGGTTTGCGAGGGGTGGCGATGCGCGTCATGAGTGTCTCCTGGGGGCTGCCGGGCATTGTACGCAGAGCCGGCGGATGGTCCATACCTGCACTTGGGAGCAAAGGAACTCCTGTGGCGAGGGAGCTTGCTCCCGCTGGGCTGCGAAGCGGCCCTGAAATCAGCCACTGCAGTGTTTCAGGTTGACCGCTTTCGCATTTTTGGGGCTGCTGCGCAGCCCGGCGGGAGCAAGCTCCCTCGCCACAATGTTGGTGAGCATCCATAAAAAAACGCCGCAGCCCTTAAGGGCCGCGGCGTTTTTCTTTACAGCCACCGCTTACACGGTATGCAGGTACCAGTTGTACTCGAGGTCGGAGATGGAGTGTTCGAACTCCTCCAGCTCACTTTCCTTGCAGGCCACGAAGATATCGATGTATTTCGGATCGATGTACTTGGCCATGACTTCGCTGTCGTCCAGTTCGCGCAGGGCATCGCGCAGGTTGTTCGGCAGGCTTTGCTCGTTCTGCTCGTAGCTGTTGCCTTCCACCGGCGCACCGGGCTCGATCTTGTTGACCAGGCCATGGTGCACGCCTGCCAATACTGCCGCCATCAGCAGATACGGGTTGGCATCGGCACCGGCAACACGGTGTTCCAGGCGCACGGCATCGGCGGAGCCGGTGGGCACGCGCAGGGCTACGGTGCGGTTGTCCAAGCCCCAGGTCGGCGAGTTCGGCACATAGAACTGTGCGCCGAAACGACGGTAGGAGTTGACGTTCGGGCAGAGGAAAGCCATCTGCGCCGGTAGGGTCTCGAGCACACCGCCGATCGCGTGACGCAGTGCGGCGTTCTGCTCGGGATCCTCGCTGGCAAAAATATTCTTGCCATCCTTGTCCAGAATCGAAATGTGGACGTGCAGACCGTTGCCCGCCTGGCCTGGATACGGCTTGGCCATGAAGGTGGTGTCCATTTCATGGTCGTAGGCGATGTTCTTGATCAGGCGCTTGAGCAGTACCGCGTAGTCGCAGGCCTTGATCGGGTCGGCCACGTGGTGCAGGTTCACTTCGAACTGCGCCGGGGCACTTTCCTTGACGATGGCGTCGGCGGGAATGCCTTGCTCCTTGGCCCCTTCCAGAATGTCCTGGAGGCAATCGACATATTCGTCGAGGTCGTCGATCAGGTAGACCTGTGTCGAGTGTGGGCGTTTGCCGGAGATCGGTGAGCGGGGCGGTTGTGGGCGTCCATTCACGTTCTCCTGGTCGATCAGGTAGAACTCCAGCTCGAATGCGGCGCAGATGGTCAGGCCCAGTTCATCGAACTTGGTCACGACCTGGCGCAGGACTTCACGAGGGTCGGCGAAGAAAGGCTCGCCTTCCAGTTCGTGCATGGTCATCAACAGTTGTGCGGTAGGACGCTTCTGCCAGGGCTCATTGCACAGGGTGTCAGGGATTGGATAACAGATTCGGTCAGCGTCGCCGATGTCCAGGCCCAGGCCGGTGCTTTCCACCGTAGAGCCATTGATATCCAGAGCAAATAGAGAGGCCGGCAGGTTGATGCCTTTCTCGTAAACCTTGTGGAGGCTGGTGCGTTCGATGCGCTTGCCGCGCACCACACCATTCATATCCGCAATCAGAAGGTCAACGTACAGAACCTCAGGATGTTCCTTAAGGAACGCGTTCGCTTCGTTAAGCTGAACGGCACGCGGGGGTACCGACATGATGCAACACCTTTGTTGTTAAAAATATCAATCATTGATCTCTTCGAAAGCCAGTCAACCCGAACGGCATGCCGAAGTCAAGCAGGGCCTTTTTTGCCCTAAAAAAGCACCTGCGGAGCTTTTTTGAGGCAATTTAGGGCGTTTTTTTCCCTTTGCCGGGCTTGGCGCCCGCAGGCTTGAGCGGGCCGTGTTGTATTTTTTACGGGGGTGTTGTGTAAAAAAATGAACAAGGCTAAGCTCGATTCAAACCCATAACAGCAATAATACCGGGGTGCTTCATGTCTCGCCTGCCGTTAATCGGCGTCACCACCTGCTCCAAGCAGATCGGTCTGCATGCGTATCACATCAGTGGCGATAAATATTCCCGGGCTGTCGCGACAGCCGCCAAGGGCTTGCCAGTGCTGATCCCGTCCCTGGCGGATTTATTCGCTCCGTCCGATATTCTGGACAGCCTGGACGGCATTCTTTTTACCGGCTCTCCTTCTAATGTAGAACCTTTTCATTATCAGGGCCCCGCCAGCGCGTCGGGCACTGCTCATGATCCTGCACGGGATGCCACCACCCTGCCGCTGATCCGCGCCGCAGTCGATGCGGGGGTCCCGGTGCTGGGCATCTGCCGTGGCTTCCAGGAAATGAACGTAGCCTTTGGCGGCAGCCTTCACCAAAAAGTTCATGAGGTCGGAACCTTCATCGACCATCGTGAAGACGACACACAATCGGTAGATATTCAGTACGGCCCGGCCCACGCCATGCATATCCAGCCTGGCGGCGTCCTCGCCGGCCTGGGCCTGCCGCCGGTGATTGAAGTCAACTCGATCCACAGCCAGGGCATCGAGCGCCTGGCCCCCGGTCTGCGGGCCGAAGCGATGGCGCCGGATGGCCTGATCGAGGCGGTCTCAGTGACACAAGGCAAGGCTTTTGCTTTAGGTGTGCAGTGGCACCCTGAATGGGAGGTAAGCTCGAATCCGTACTACCTTGCGATTTTCCAGGCATTTGGCGATGCCTGCCGTGCAAGGGCAACACAACGCGACGCCGATGCGTCAAACAACGCCTGACTACTAATAGCAGCCAGGAAACTCACGCCTAGAGGCATTTATGAGTAACAACCTCGACCAGCTCACCGATTGGTTGAAAGACCATAAGATCACAGAAGTCGAATGCATGATTGGCGACCTGACCGGTATCACCCGGGGCAAGATCTCGCCGACCAACAAGTTCATTGCTGAAAAAGGCATGCGCCTGCCCGAGAGCGTTCTGCTCCAGACCGTTACCGGCGACTATGTCGAAGACGACATCTATTACGAACTGCTCGACCCAGCCGACATCGACATGATCTGTCGCCCGGACGAGAACGCAGTGTTCCTTGTGCCCTGGGCCATCGAGCCCACCGCCCAGGTTATCCACGACGCCTACGACAAGCAGGGCAACCCCATCGAGCTGTCGCCGCGCAACGTGCTCAAGAAGGTGCTCAAGCTCTATGCCGACAAGGGTTGGCAGCCGATCGTCGCGCCGGAAATGGAGTTCTACCTGACCAAGCGCAGCGACGACCCCGATTTCCCGCTGCAGCCGCCCGTTGGCCGCTCCGGTCGCCCGGAAACCGGTCGCCAGTCTTTCTCGATTGAAGCGGCCAACGAATTCGACCCGCTGTTCGAAGACGTCTATGACTGGTGCGAATTGCAGGAGCTGGACCTCGACACCCTGATCCACGAGGACGGCACGGCGCAGATGGAAATCAACTTCCGTCACGGCGATGCCCTGTCCCTGGCCGACCAGATCCTGGTGTTCAAGCGCACCATGCGCGAGGCGGCGCTCAAGCATGACGTGGCCGCCACCTTCATGGCCAAGCCCATGACCGGCGAGCCGGGCAGCGCGATGCACCTGCACCAGAGCATCATCGACAAGGAAACCGGCAAGAACGTCTTCTCCAATGAAGACGGGACCATGAGCGAGCTGTTCCTGCACCACATCGGTGGCCTGCAGAAATTCATCCCCGAGCTGTTGCCGCTGTTCGCCCCCAACGTCAACTCGTTCCGCCGCTTCCTGCCGGACACCTCGGCACCGGTGAACGTGGAGTGGGGCGAAGAGAACCGCACCGTGGGCCTGCGGGTACCGGATGCCGGGCCGCAGAACCGTCGGGTGGAAAACCGCTTGCCAGGCGCCGACGCCAACCCGTACCTGGCGATTGCCGCCAGCCTGCTGTGTGGCTTCATCGGCATGGTCGAAGGCATCAACCCGAGCGCGCCGGTGGTGGGCCGAGGCTACGAACGCCGCAACCTGCGTTTGCCGCTGACCATCGAAGACGCCCTGGAACGCATGGAAAACAGCACCACCATCGAGAAATACCTGGGCAAGAAATTCATCACAGGCTACGTCGCGGTCAAGCGGGCCGAGCATGAAAACTTCAAGCGCGTGATCAGTTCGTGGGAGCGGGAATTCCTGCTCTTTGCCGTCTGAAGCGCTGGGCGGGCTGCTTCAGGCAGCCTCGCCCCCACCGATATGAAAGGAGAATTCGCATGACCCGCAACAACCCGCAGACCCGTGAATGGCAAGCCCTGAGCAACGATCATCACCTGGCGCCGTTCAGCGACTTCAAACAGCTCAAAGAGAAAGGCCCGCGTATCATCACCCACGCCAAGGGTGTGTACCTCTGGGACAGTGAAGGTAATAAGATCCTTGATGGCATGGCCGGCCTCTGGTGCGTGGCGGTCGGTTACGGCCGCGATGAACTGGCCGACGCCGCCAGCCGGCAGATGCGCGAGCTGCCTTATTACAACCTGTTCTTCCAGACTGCCCACCCGCCAGTGCTGGAACTGTCCAAAGCCATCGCCGACATCGCCCCTGAAGGCATGAACCATGTGTTCTTCACCGGCTCCGGCTCCGAAGGCAACGACACCATGCTGCGTATGGTCCGTCACTATTGGGCGATCAAGGGCCAGCCGAACAAGAAAGTCATCATCAGCCGCAAGAACGGCTACCACGGTTCGACCGTGGCCGGCGCCAGCCTGGGCGGCATGACCTACATGCATGAACAAGGCGACTTGCCGATCCCTGGTATTGTCCACATCGCCCAGCCGTACTGGTTCGGCGAAGGCGGCGACATGAGCCCTGAAGAGTTCGGCGTCTGGGCGGCCAATCAACTGGAAGAAAAGATCCTGGAGATCGGCGTGGACAACGTCGGCGCCTTCATCGCCGAGCCGATCCAGGGTGCCGGCGGCGTGATCGTACCGCCGGACAGCTACTGGCCGCGCATGAAGGAAATCCTCGCCAAGTACGACATCCTGTTCGTGGCCGACGAGGTGATCTGTGGTTTCGGTCGTACCGGTGAGTGGTTCGGTACCGATCACTACGGGTTGAAACCGCACATGATGACCATTGCCAAGGGCCTGACCTCCGGCTACATCCCAATGGGTGGCCTGATTG